>CAZGLC010000421.1:0-2843 GCA_964526235.1 uncultured Bifidobacteriaceae bacterium | reverse complement strand
TGCCTCTCCGGGCATCGTAGCATTCGCGCTAAGTCCCAGCAATAAAACGCCCTAGACAATATTTTCGTCGCGCCGATATACTCAGTGGGCTCGGCCGAGGCGTCCCCGGCGGCAGTCGGACCGTGCGGCCCGGTGTGAGGCTCTTCGGGGTGGAGGACGGAACATGTGGAAACGTGATGAAGCGGTGAAACCGACGAGCGGGCCGGCGACCTCGGTCGGATCGGCGGTTCCCAGTCAGCTTGGTAGCAGCCCGTCGGCCTCGCAGCCCGAGCCGCGGCAGCACGGAACGGACGTCGTGAATATCGGCAAGTCGGTGGTGATCAAGGGCGAGCTGAACGGGAGCGAGGACCTCACGATCGAGGGGCAGGTCGAGGGCAAAATCGAGCTGAAGGAGAACGTGCTCACCATCGGGCCGAACGGCAAGATCAAGGCGCAGGTGTTCGCCAAGGCGCTGATCGTCCTGGGTGAGGTGCACGGCGACGTCAGTGCGACCGAGAAGGTCGAGATCCGCGACGGCGGCTCCGTAGACGGCGACATCGTGTCGCCGCGCGTGGCGATCGCCGACGGCGCGCATTTCCGCGGAAGCGTCGACATGCAGCGCAAGGCCGGGCCGCAGGCGGCCCCGCAGCCGCGTCCCGCGGCTGCGCCGGCGTCCACTGCGCCGCCATCAACCCCCGCGGCGCAGGTGGCGCAGCCGGCCTCGCGCTAGTCATCGTGACGCCCGGGTCGTGCCGCGTACGGCCGGGCTGTCACCACCGCAGTGGCTTTTTTTGATCTCTTCACCCGGCGCCGCAAGCAGGACCAGAACGGCGGCGACGGCGTCGTGTACCCGACCAAGGTCCTCGATCGGTTTCTCGCCGGCCTGAGCGGCCGGCCGCAGCCGATCCTGCTCGATCTCGGGCCGGTCGTCGGCACGAATGTCACATTTTTCGGTGAAGAGGTCGGGTGCAAGATCCTGGTCGAGGACCTGTCGAAGGACATCGACCGGCACGTCGGCGAAGGGAAGCTGGAGGCGCTCCCGGCGTTCTTCGACACGCGGTTTGCACAGCAGGCCGAGACGATCGACGGCGTCCTCTGCTGGGACATCTTCGACTATCTGGACAAGGTGTCCGCAGAGCGGCTCGCGCGTCAGTTGAAGCGCGTGCTCCGCCCCGACGGCGTCCTGCTGGCGCTCTTCAGCACCGCGGATGCGCGAGCGACCCGGCCGACCTACACGAAACACGTCGTCATCGATCGGACGCATCTGCAGTACCGCCCCTATGCCGGAACGCGCGCCAAGCAGCCGCCGCTGCTCAACCGCGACATCCAGCGGCTGTTCGAGCCGCTCCGGATCACCGAGAATTTCCTGCTGAAAACGAACCTGCGCGAGGTGCTCTTCCGCAAGCCGGTGCCCTGACGTGGCGCGTCCTGTCATTGCCCTGTTGACGGACTTCGGCACCAAGGATCATTACGCCGGGACGATGAAGGGCGTCGCGCTCGGGATCTGCCCCGAGGCGGCGTGCGTCGACATCACCCACGACATCCCGCCCCACGACATCCTCGCCGGCGCCCTGGAGCTGGCCGCGTCGTACAAGTACTTTCCGCCGGGAACGGTGTTCCTGGTCGTCGTCGATCCCGGCGTCGGATCGTCGCGGCGGCCGATTGCGGCGGAGTCCGGCGCGTACCGCTTCGTCGCGCCCGACAACGGCGTCCTGACGCTCGTCTTTCGCGAGACGCCCCCGAAACGCGTCGTCGAGCTGACCGAGCGCCGCTACGCCAGGCCGACCGTCAGCCGGACGTTCGAGGGGCGCGACCGCTTCGCGCCGGCCGCGGCGTGGCTGGCCAAGGGGATCGATCTGAGCGGCCTCGGGCGGGCCCTGACGTCGTGGCAGCAGCTGGCGGTGCCGGAGCCGGTGGCGGGCGATCGACTGATCGTCGCGGAAGTGCTGCGGGTCGATCGGTTCGGCAACCTGGTGACCAACGTCGACCGGCGGACCTTCGAGCGGTTTGCCGAAGGCGGCGGCATCGAAATCGTGGCGGGCACGGAGTCGGTGGGCACGGTCGTCGCGACCTACGCCGACGCGCCCCCCGGATCGGTCTGCGCGCTGTTCGGGAGCGCCGAGCAGCTCGAGATCGCCGTCAACGGCGGAAGCGCCGCCGACCGCCTGGAACTCGCACGTGGCGCGAGGATCACCATTTCACGAACGTAATGTGGTACGTTTTGCCTGATGGTCGACTTCGACCTGACCGACGACCATCGACTCCTCGAGCAGTCCATTCGTGAATGGGCCGGCCGGGAGGTGGCGCCGCGGATTCACGATCTCGATCGCGCCCACCGGTTCGATCCCGGCCTCCTTCCCCAGATGGCGTCGCTTGGTCTGCTCGGGATCTCCGTTCCGGCGGACTACGGCGGTGCGGGCATGGATTATCTGTCGCTCGGGCTCGCCTGCGAGGAGCTCGAATACGTCGACACCTCGCTGCGCGTGATCATGTCGGTGCACGCCGGCCTCAACTCGCTGACGCTGCTCGCGTGGGGCACCGAGGATCAGAAACAGCGGTATCTCGTCCCGCAGGCGCAGGGACAGAAGATCGCCAGCTACGGCCTGACGGAGCCGGCCGCCGGGAGCGACGCCCGCGGCATCCAAACGGTGGCGATCACGCGCGGCGACCGGTATCTGCTCACAGGCGAGAAGATGTGGATCTCGCTTGCCGACGTCGCCGACAACTTCCTCGTGTTCGCCTGGACCGACCTCGAGAAGAAGAAGCAGCGCGACGCGTCCGGCATCAGCGCGTTCGTCGTCGAGCGGGCGTTCAAGGGGTTCTCGAGCGGCACGCTGAAAGAGAAGTGGGGCATCCTCGCCGGC
>CAZGLC010000420.1:0-2863 GCA_964526235.1 uncultured Bifidobacteriaceae bacterium | reverse complement strand
GGCGACTTCGTCGCGCAGCTGCATGTAGGCCGGCCAGATGTAGTCGAAGAACTGAATCTCGACGACCGGCTTCAGCCCGCGCAGCGCCATGCCCGCGGCCCGGCCGATGATGTTCGCCTCGGCGAGCGGCGAGTTGAACACGCGGTCGCTGCCGTAGAGCCGCTGCAGCCCGTGCGTCACCTTGAAGACGCCGCCCTTCCCCGCGACGCTGGCCAGCACCTCCTCGCGCGTCGCATCCGCAACGTCCTCGCCAAAGACGACGATCCGCGGCTCTCGCGCCATCTCGTCGCGCAGCGTCGCGTTGATGGCGCCGACCATCGTCTCGGGGGCGCCCTGCGGCTGCGGGTCCGTGGCAAACGCGTCGGACGCAGGGTCGACGTCAGGGGAGAAGACGTAGAGCGCCGCCGTGTCCGGCGCCGGCTTCGGCGCCGCGAGCGCCTGCTGGGCCGCGGCGTCCACCTCGCGCTCGACCTCGGCCAGGATGCCGGCAAGGTCGGCGTCGGTGGCGAGCCCCTCGATCTTCAGCAGGTGGCGCATCCGGATCAGCGGGTCGCGCCGCGCCTCGGCGTCGCGCTCCGCCGCCGTCTTGTACAGCTTCTCGTCGTCGGAGAGCGAATGCGAATATGGCCGGATGACGGTGGCGTGCACGAGCGCCGGCCCCTGCCGGCTGCGGACGTGCGCGGACGCGTCGCCGAGCGTGCGGTAGCTCGCCAGGTAATCGGTGCCGTCGCAGCGATACGTGCGGAGGCCCGGAAAGTGTTCGACGAGTCGTGAGATGTCGCCGCCCGGCGTCTGCACCTCGACGGGGACGGAGATCGCGTAGCCGTTGTCCTCGATGAGATAGAGAATCGGCAGCTTGCGCGTGCACGACGTCGTCAGCGACTCCCAGAACTCGCCCTCGCTCGTCGCGCCGTCGCCCAGCGATACGTACGTGATCTCGTCCGGCTGGAAGCGCGACTCGCGTCCTGGAATGTCCGTCACGCGCTGGTAGATGAGCGCCGCGTCGGCGCAGCCGACCGCGTGCAGACACTGCGTCGTCGTGGCGCTGCTCTGCGACGGAATGTTGAGCCGGCGGTGGCCCCAGTGCGACGGCATCTGGCGCCCGCCCGACGCGGGGTCGTCCCTGGCGCCGACCGATGCGAGGAACATCTCGAGCGGCGTGACGCCGAGCGCGAGGCAGAGCGCGCGGTCGCGATAGTAGGGGAAGAACCAGTCGTAGCCGGCGCGAAGGTGGCTGCCGGCCGCCACGAGCACCGCCTCGTGGCCCGCGCCGCTGATCTGGAAGAAGGCCTGGCTCTGATTCTTGAGCTGAATCTCCTTGTCGTCGATCTTGCGCGACAGGAGCATCGTGCGATACGCCGTCAGCAGCTCGTCCCTGGTCGGCCCCTCGTGCCCGCCTGCCCGAGTCCCCTTGGTGGCGGCGCGCGCGTCCGCCAGGGTCGACGCCTTCATACGAGGCAAATTATGGCACTATCGGGAGCGCCATGACCACCGCCCGCGTGCACCGCTGGGATGAAATCGCGCTCGAGAAGATCACCGAGATGATGTCGCAGAAGCTCGTCGCCGGCGAACGCGAGATGCTGGCGCAGATTTACCTGAAGCGTGGCGCGCTCGTCCCGATGCACGCGCACGAGAGCGAGCAGATGACCTATATCCTCCAGGGCGCGCTCAAATTCCTCGTCGGCGGCGAAGAGATTACCGTCCGCGAGGGAGAGGTGCTGCACATTCCGTCCTGGACGCCGCACCAGGCCGAGGCGCTCGAGGACACCTTCGAGCTCGACGTGTTCAGTCCCGTGCGCCAGGACTGGCTCGGCGACGGCCGATAGATGGCGAACGTCGCGAAGGGACAGCCGTCGGGCGGCGCGTACACCGTCGGGCTGCGCGTGCTGGCGTTCGCGCTCGGGTTGTTCTTCGTCTTCAACGCGATCGACAAGGCGGCATGGATGGCCGACAGCGGCATTCTCGAGGAGCGCCTTCGAGGATGGCTCGAGCGGGCGTCGCCGACGACGCGCTGGTACATCGAGACGGTTGCCATGCCCGGCGTGCCGCTCTTCGCGCGTCTCGTCCCCGTGGCGGAACTCTCGGCGGGCGCCGCGCTGATGCTCGGCTTCTGGACGCGTCTGGCGGCGGCGGTCGCGTTGCTGATGGTGGCGAACTTTCATGTCGCCCGGGGGTTCGTCGATTCGGCGTTCCTGATCGACGGCACCGGCTTTCCGGTGCTCGGCGGCCTGCTGGCGCTCGCCATCGGCGGCGCGCGCCTGCCGTTGAGCATTAGTAGGCAGTAGGCGGTAGGCAGTAGGCAGAGAAAAGCAGAACCCCTTACCGCCTACTGCCTACTGCCTACCGCCTACTGATTAGTGCACGCGCCGATCGACGTCGTCGGCGCGGCCTCCTGAGTAGACATCGAAGCGGCGGCGCATGCGGTTGATGCGCCATTTCAGGAACCGGTACTTGATCTCCGACATCAGGTGAATGCGGCCGCCCTTGAGATAGAAGTACGCCGCGACGAGGCCGCCCAGATGCGTCGTGTGCGCGACGCCGCCGCCCGGGCCGCCCATCGACGAGAGCAGCGAGATCGCGCCGATGATCATCACGAAGTACTTCGCCGGAATCGGAAAGGCGAAAGACATGTAGATCGGCCGGTGCGGGAAGTAGAGCGCGTAGGCGAGCAGCACGCCGTACACCGCGCCCGACGCGCCGATCGTCAGCGCGGAGTACACCTCGCCTCCCAGCCCAGGCAGGAACGACACGACGAGCGTCGTCAGCGCCGCGCCGGCGCCCGCGACGAAGTAGAACTTCGTGAAGTAGCGGCTGCCCCACATCCGCTCCAGCTCCACGCCGAACATCCAGAGCGCCAGCATGT
>CAZGLC010000419.1:0-2866 GCA_964526235.1 uncultured Bifidobacteriaceae bacterium | reverse complement strand
GATCGTACAGTTCCCCGTTCCGGTCGGCGTCGATGCTGCTGTCGATGATCGTGAAGGGCGAACCACTCATGTACCGCACGGTCGACGACACTGTCATCCCGCCCGTCCGCGGAATCTCCGTCCGGCCAGCGATCGACAGGATGTGCCGGCGGTCCGTCGGCGACGGTCCCCACATCTTGTCGAGGTCGAGGTCCGTCAGGAACTGGTAGAGGTTCCTGTCGGCCTGCGCGTAAGCCGTACCTTCGGCTTTCGACAGCGAATAGGACACGCGGCCCGACCAGTTGTCCGAGTACCGCTTCTCAAGTGAGAGGTTCAGCGCGTTGTACTCCGCTTCGCCGGTGTTCTCCATCACCCACACCTGCTGGTTGTACCGTTCGCCGCCGAGCACGCCAAACGCGTCCGTACGGGCGAGCCGCCCGGTGCGACTCGTATCCACACGCTCGGCCGGGTTGAGGTTGCGCGCCAGGAACATGCCCGTGTTGCGCATGTGGATATAGTCGGCCTGGACTGCCAGCGTCGGCGTCATCTCACGGCCGTAGCCGATGGTCGCCTGATACGCCCCCGGTTGCTTCCGATTTGGAGAATCAAGTACCACGACGCCGGCGTTCCGCAGGCGCGCTCCGGGCGGAAACTGCCGATCGAGCAGGGCGCGGTTGAGGAAGGGACCATTGACCAGGAACGGGTCGGTCGGCAACTGCCCACGGCTCGGCCCCGGGTCGGCGCTGTCGATCGGGAACTCGACGACGGCCGACGAGGCGAACTTGCCGAACTCGATCGTATCGTCGACGGCCCCGAGCACGGTCCGGTTGTAGAAGACGCCGTAGCCGCCCCGAATCACCGATTTGCCTTGATCGTCGAGCGTGTGCGTCAGCGCAATACGGGGCGAGACGTTGTTCCGGTCGATCGGGTAATCCTTGCGCCCGGCCGGAAACAGCGGATTGTCCGCCTCATCGAACGGGATGATCTCGAGGTCGTAGCGAACGCCGAGGCTCAACGTGGTGCGCCCGCCCATCTTCCACTTGTCTTGGGCGTACCCCTCGATCGTGTGGTTCTTGACGTACTCCTCGAACTCCGCCAGCCGGATCGTCAGCCGTTCGGGATAGGTCCGTGGATTCGACGGGTCGAACGGCAGGTCGGTGTTGAACCGGAAGCGGCCGTTCTGTTCGATCTGCGAGACGCGCCGCAGCTCGGTAAAGTTGTACCGCGCGCCGAACTTCAGCTCGTGGTCCCCCTTCTTGCCCGGGACGAACCAGGAGTAGTCGTCCTCGAGCTGCCAGTTGGAGTCCCATGGCCCCTGCGCTTCGGTGCTGGCCTGGGCCAGGAAGCTCAGCTGATCGAGCTGCGGCGGGCAGTCCGACAGCCGGCCGTTCCGCTCGATCCCCAGCTTGCGCGTGCAGGGGTTGCCGTGCCACCAATGCTCCCACGTCCTCGCCAGGCGCAGCGTGTTGACGCGTGCATTGCCGATCACGCTGGTCAGCGTGCCGACTGCGATCTCGTCGAGGTCGGTTTCGTCCTGCCAGGCTTCCGGCAGATTCCGGCCGGTGGCACCGACGACGGGGAACTGCGGCGCGCTCTCGCGCAGATACCGGACCGCCCATGTGTGCGCCGCGTTGATCTGGTGGTCGAAACGGACCAGCGTGTTCCAGGACGATCGCTCCTCGACCGTCGAGTAATTGAATTCTGGCCGGGTCGGAAACAGCCGCGTCCGCGTGGGATTATCGACCTGCCGCTCCAGACTGAAGAAGAAGTGCGCCCGGTTGCGGACGATCGGGCCGCCGATCACCCCGCCCCAGTCGCGCTTGGTCACCGTCGGCTTGGCGAGGTTCTGTTGTTGGACGAGGAAGTCCTTCGACGTCAGCCTGTTGCTGGCGGCGCTCAGGAACGCCACGCCCCTGAACTGGTTGGTGCCGGCCTTGCTGACCGCGTTGACGATCACCGAGCCCGCGCGACCGAACTCGGCGTCGTACATGCTGGTCATCACCTGAAATTCCTGAATCGCCTCGATCGGCGTTCGCACCTGCGCGCCCGGCGTGGCGCCCAGGGCGTCGTCGATGTTGTAGCCGCCGTCGAGCGACACGTTGTTCCCTTGCGGAGACTGGCCCGAGGAAATGATCGTGTCGTTGCCCATCTGCGCGGACGGGCTGAACTGCACGCCCGGCAGCAACGCGACCGCGGCGAAGTAATTGCGGTTCATCGCGGGAAGTTCGGCGAGCTCGGCGGTCCCGATGTTCCCCCCCACCGTGGCGCTGGTGGTGTCGACGAGGGGCGCTTCGCCCGTGACCGTGACCGTCTCCTCGACTCCCCCGACCTGGAGTGTCACATTGATCGTCATGGTAGTGCCGACCTGCAGGATCAGGCCGCTCCGCTCGCCGGTTCGGAAACCCGCGAGCTGGGCGACCACCTTGTACCGGCCCGGCACCAACTGCGAAGCGAGGTAGGTGCCTTCCGCGCTGCTGGTGGTTTCACGGAACTGACCGGTGTCTTCGTTGGTGACGACGATGGCGACGCCGGGCAACACAGCTCCCTGGGCGTCCGCCACCCGCCCCGCTATGTCGGCGGTCCCCTGCTGGGCGACCGCGGGCGCGGTTGCCAGACACGACATCACGACGATCGATCCGACGCGAAGTTTCGACATCGCTCCCTCCCTACAGGGTCGCAGACCCCTCTTGATCTTCAGCTTCGACGATCGACGAGAAATAAGACGCCGCGAACGATGAAACGCGACGGATGATGACGCCGGGAGGACGGAAGGAAGCGCCGCCGATTATACGCCTTCAATTGACAGAGATGGGGCGCAAGTGCAAGATGGCACCGCTGGCAACTATCCGGTGAAAGGGGGACTCATGAGAACAGTCCTGCTAGGCTC
>CAZGLC010000418.1:0-2881 GCA_964526235.1 uncultured Bifidobacteriaceae bacterium | reverse complement strand
CGGTACGTGGCGTCCGGTTTTAGCCGGACCTACGCGAGCGCGCCGACGCGTTCGAGAATCGCCTGGAGCGTGGCGGAGGCGCCGGCGAGCGGCAGATTGCTGACGTAGAAGTTGCGGATGCCGAGATCCATCATGGCCCGCAGCGTCCGGGCGCAGATCTCAATCGGCGACGCCCCGGCGGCGAACTCGGCGGTGAGCGCTTCGACCGGCACCGGCAGGAAGCGGCTGAGCGACCGCAGCGTGCCCACGTTGGCGCTTCGGTAGAAGAACACGCCGAAGACGCCGGGAATATGGTCGAGCCCGCGGCGGCGGACCTCGTCGACGAACCGTGCCACCGGTGCCGCGTCGAGGTGGCTGACGATCTGCGTGAGATAGAACTCGGCCGTGAAGCGGTCGTCGGCGAGGTAATCGGCCTGGCCGTCCGCGTACGGATTGGCCCACCCGCCGAGCGCCAGCCGCGGCTCGTGCGCCCGGATCTGCCTGCGCAGGTCCCACGCGTGCTCGACGCACCGCGGCCGCCCGACACTCTTGTCGCCGCCGAGGACGACGAGCGCGGGGAACCCCTGCTGCCACGCCTGCTCGGCGTAACTGATGCAGAACTCCAGCGAATGCTTGCTGGTGAGGAACGGCACGACGCGGTCGCGGGGCACGTCGCGTCCGAGGTTGGTCACGAGGTGCCGCAGGTTGTTTTCTTCCTGCGTCCCCACGGCGCTGTCGGTGAGGCACACCGCGATGTCCTGCCGCGTGAGCGTCCGGACCGCGTGATAGATGTCGATCCACGCGTCCATGCCGGCGATCGAATCGAGCTCCGCCCGCGGCGGCCGCAGCTCGGCGGCGATCACGCCGCTGCCGGCACGGAGCCGGTCGAGAAACGCGGAGGCCATTACCTGGACACGGAACTGGGATCCGGGATCCGGGATCCGGGATCCGGACGGGATCCGGGCCCGCCGACCACGCGCAGGATGAAGTCGAACATCGTCTGGCGGAAGTGCTTGTTGAGGCGCGGGTCCGTGATGCCGTGGCGGGTCCGCGGATAGACCATGATCTCGAACATCTTGCCCGCGCGCTGCAGCTCGTGTGCGAACTGCTCCGAGTTCTGCCGGTGCACGTTGTCGTCGATGCTGCCGTGGACGAGCAGCATGCGGCCGTGGAGCCGCGCCGCCGCGAAGCGCGGGGCCGTGCGCCGGTACCCCTCGGCGTTGTTCTGCGGCGTCTTCATGTAGCGCTCGGTGTACACCGTGTCGTAGTTCCGCCAGTCGGTGACCGGCGCGCCGGCGATCCCCGCCGCCCAGCTGGTGCTGTGCGTCAGCGCGTACGCCGTCATGAAGCCGCCGTAGCTCCAGCCGTGCAGCACGATGCGCGACGCGTCGACATAGGGCTGCTGCCGGAGCCACGCGACCCCGTCCTCGAGATCCTGCAGCTCCAGCTCGCCGAGCCGGCCGTAGACGGGCCACTGCGACTCGGCGCCCTTGCCGCCGGCGCTCCGGTTGTCGAGCACCCACACGATGATCCCGTGCTGCGCGAGCAGCTGATGGAACATGTACGCGGTGCCGCCCCACGCGTTGCGGACCGACGCCGTGCCGGGCCCCGCATACGTCAGCTGAAACACCGGATAGCGCCGCGACGGATCGAAGTCGGGCGGCTTGATCATCATCGCGTCCATCGGGAAGCCGTCGCGCGTGCGGACCTCGAGGAACTCCGGCGTCGAGAGGCGGTGCTCCGCGAGCGATCGTACGGCGTTCCCGTCGATCACGCGCGCCTCCGCGCCGTCGGCGCGATGGAGCCGCACCTGCGGCGGCGTCGCGGCGTCGCTCCACACGTCGATGTACTGCGTGAACGACGGGCTGAAGGTTGCCCGGTGCGAGCCGTCGGTGCGCGACAGGCGCATCAGCGCGCTCCCGTCGAGCGCCACACGATAGATGTCGGTATCGATGTGCCGCCGTGCCCCGGCCGAGAAGTACGCGAACCCGCGCTTCTCGTCCACGCCGTAGAACGTGCGGATCTCCCAGCGGCCGTCGGTGACGCGGCCGACGAGCGCGCCGTCAGGACGGTAGCGATAGAGATGCTTGAAGCCGCTCCGCTCGCTGAGCCACAGGAAGGAGCCGTCGTTGAGCCAGATCGGGCTGCCGTTCGCGTTGACCCACGCCGGCGTCTTCTCGCCCAGGATGCGCGTCGTACGGCCCGATGCGGCATCGGCCAGGTGCAGATCGAGCCACGTCTGCTCGCGATCCTGGACTTGAAACGAGACGCGCGTCGCGTCGGGCGCCCACTCGACGTCGACAATCAGGAAGTCGGTGTGGCTGTCGAGCGGCACCCAGCGCGGTCCGCCGCCGGCCGCGTCGGCGATGCCGAGCTTGACGAGCGGGTTCGGGTCGCCGGCCTTTGGATAGTCGGTGACTTCGACCGTCGGGCGATACGACAGATCGTCCACGACCGTGTACTCGGGCACCGGGCGCTCGTCGAGCTGCAAGAACGCCAGCCGGCTCGAGTCGGGGCTCCACCAGTAGCCGCGGAAGCGGCCGCGTCCGTAGATTTCTTCCTGATACAGCCAGTCCAGCTTGCCGTTCAGGATCTCGGCGCTGCCGTCCGTGGTGAGCGCCACTTCTTTCTGCGTCGCGACGTCGACAACGTGAAGGTTGTGGGCTCGGACGAAGGCGACACGCCGGCCGTCGGGACTGAACGTCGCTTCTTCCTCCGTGCCCGGCGCGCGCGTCAGACGCGCCGCCGTTGCTGTCCTGAAGTCGTAGAAGTACAGGTCGTCGTCAATCGTCACGAGCGCACCGGTGAAGGTGGCGGTAAAGGTCAGGTCGCCCGACCGCGCGGCGGCGGCCGCCTTCTCGCGCGGGAGGCCGGGCAGCGCCGCCAGCGCATTTTCCATGCG
>CAZGLC010000417.1:0-2891 GCA_964526235.1 uncultured Bifidobacteriaceae bacterium | reverse complement strand
CTGCCAGCCGCTCAGGACCGCGTTGCCGCGAAAGACCGGGAGCTCCCACGTGGCGTTCGCCGAGAAGACGTGCGGGGCGTCGAACGCGGCGACCGCCCACTCCGCGTCCGGGTCGTACGGATTCTGCGCATAGACGGCTGACGACAACGTGTCTGTACTCAGCTGCCCGTCTGCATTGTCCATCGCCCTGCTGAGCGTGTAGGAGAGTTGCACCTGGTAGCCGTCGCTGAAGCGCTTGATCAGGCCCGCCTGGAGCGCGTGATACGCGGAGCGCCCATCGGATGTTCGATAGTCGATGCTGCCCCAGGCCGGATTGCGCCGCGGCGCGCCGGCCGGGAAGAACAGCGACCCGTCGGCTCGCACGACCGGCACGACAGGATTCCCCTCGATGAGGCTCACCAGGTTGTACGCGCGCGAGCCGGCGTACCCCACGGTCATCGCCCAGTTCGCCACCAGCTCCCGCTGCACGTTCAGGTTGTAGGTCCAGCCTTTCGGCTGCTGGATGTGGTAGTCGAGCGTGCGCACGGTTCGTCCGCCGGCGGCCGTACCGGCGGCGATGACAGGCGTCGGGAACGCGATACCCGCCCCCGTGATGTTGACCACGTTCACGAACGGCGGCGTCTGGATGGAGACACCGAGCGAGCTGTTGAATGGGCTGTCGGTGTCGTAATAGAGCCCGCTGCCGCCGCGCACGGCGGTCCGGCCATCGCCGCTGACGTCCCACGCGAAGCCGACCCGTGGCGCGATGTTCTTGAGCGACGGGTTCCTGAACGGTCCGCCCCTCACGGTGTCCGTGGACGTCCGGATGTCGGGGATGTAGGCATCCAGGCCGTTCTTGTCTTTCGGCACCGTGAAGAACTCATAGCGCACGCCCAGGTTCAGGGTCAGGTTCGACGTCATCCGGTAGTCGTCTTGGAGGTAGAAGCCGAAGAGCGTGTTCGGCCGCTGGCGCCTAAACTCTGCTCCCGGCGCGTTGCCCTGGAAGCGGGTCGGAGTCCCGGCGAGGAACTGCGCCATGTTCGCGAAGGTGTACGTTCCACGGCTGTTGACCGTCGTCAGTTTGTCCGCGAACGCGCGCTCGACGAGCACGCCGGTCTTGAGCAGGTGCTTGCCCCTCGTGTAGGTGATGTCGTCGCTCCACGTCCAGTAGTCGATGTTCTGCGTCGACGGCTCGGCGGCGTAGTTGCCGACCTGCGACAGACCGCCAATCAGGATCAGGCCCATGAACGGCGCGTCCGGCACGAAGGACAGGGGCTGACTCAGCGTGTTGGCCGCACTCTGCTCGTAGGTGAGGATGCTCGACGAGAAACGCGCCGTGTTGAGCAAGTTCTGCGTGAACGTCCGCTTCGCCTCGGCCGTGAAGAACTGATTGCCCGACACGGAGTTCGTGACGAACTGCGGCATACCCGTGGTTTGAATCGCGCCGCTCGAGACCGGCGACACCTGGCGCGATCCGTCATAGGTATGGCGGACGAACAGCAGATCCTTGTCGGAGAGTTCGACGTCGACGCGACCCTGTGCGAAGTTCTCCCGCGTGGCGCGGTTGAACTCGTACGTGTACTGGCCAATACCGGGCCCCAGGTCGCGACCGTTCGGCAGCGGATAGAGATCGAGGTAGGGCCTGACCGCCGGATTGACGGGGCCCGATCGGGCCGCGGCCGTTGGAACGGCGGTGATCACGGTCGTGCCCAGGTCTTCCTGCAGGCGCTCGAACCCGCCGAAAAAGAAGACTCTGTTCCTGACGATCGGCCCGCCCGCGGCGCCGCCGAACTGGTGGCGCGTGAACGGCGCCGGGTCGCCCACGTCGAAGAAGTTCGGCGCGTCCATCCGGCTGTTGCGGAAGAACTCGAAGGCCGACCCGTGCAGCACGTTGGTACCCGATCTGGTCGCAATGCTGACGACGCCGCCCATCACGCGCCCGTAGTCGGCCGAGAACGCGTTGGTCACGACGCGGAACTCCTGGATCGTCTCGATGCCGAGCGTAGAGTCGCCCGCCGTGACGGTGGCGTGGCCGGCGTAGCCGCGCATATTGGCGCCGTCGATGAGGTAGCTGTTCGACCGCCCTCCCATGCCATTGATATTCAACTGGACGCCGCGCTGGGCCGGCGACGTGCTGACCTTTTCCGTGAAGTGGACGATGCCCGGCTGCAGCGTGGCCAACGTAATGTAGTTGCGGCCGTTGAGCGGCAGCTCCTCGATCGTCTTCTGGTCGACCACGGCCGAGAGGGCGGAGCCGCGGACGTCGACCAGCGGGCTCTCACCGGTCACGGTGATCGTCTCTTCCGCTGTCCCGAGCTTCAGGACGAGATTGAGGCCCGCCTGCTGCGCGACCTCCAGCACCATGCCGCTCTGCACGGCGGTGGTGAACCCCTGCAGCGCGGCGCGCGCCTCGTAGCGTCCGGGCGCCAGCCCGGGCACAGTGTAGTAGCCATTCGCGTCGGTGACGACGCTTCGCGTCGTGCCGGTGTCGAGGTTCCGGACGACGATGTCGACGCCCGGCAGGACGCCGCCGGTTTCGTCGCGGATGGTGCCGGAGAGGGTTGCCGATGTGATTTGCCCCAGCGCGGGAGCGACGGTGACGACCAGGAGAACGACCCCGAGGACAGCTCGCAGCCTCATATGGCCTCCCTGTGAAGTTCCGAAAGAGGCCCCAGAAAATAGCACACCCCTTACGGTTCAGTCGACTTTCGCCACCACCTTCCTCAGATCGGCGATCGGCATGACGCGGCCGTGGGCGGCGGTGATCCGGTCGACGTCCAATCGCAGCCGCTCGATGTTCGCCATGAGGTTCAGGTTGCGGGCGTTCACCATGTTGACGGCGGGCGGCGGCGGCGCGCCCGGCGGCGGTGCCGTGAATGCGTCGGCCTGATGGAGCAGCCGCTCGTTGGGCA
>CAZGLC010000416.1:0-2911 GCA_964526235.1 uncultured Bifidobacteriaceae bacterium | reverse complement strand
TACAAGAAGTCGACGGCGCGCGAGTACTTCGAGTCGATCTGCATCGCGGTCATCCTGGCGCTCTTCGTCCGCACCTTCGTCGTGCAGGCATTCAAGATTCCGACCGGCTCGATGGAGAACAACCTGCTCATCGGCGATCACCTGCTCGTGAACAAGTTCGCCTACGCGCCGACGATGACGCGGCTCGAGGAGATGCTGCTGCCGATCGATCCGATCCGCCGCGGCGACATCGTCGTGTTCAAGTATCCGGAGGACCCGGAGCGCGACTTCATCAAGCGCGTCATCGGCCTGCCGGGCGAGACGATCGAGCTCAAGGCGAAGAAGGTCTACGTCGATGGGAAGCCGCTCGACGAGCCGTACGTGCAGTTCCTGATTCCGCCCGACGAAGAGGGGAACGGCGACTTCGACGTGCGCGTGCAGTACGGGCCCGTGGACGTGCCCGAGGGGCACTACTTCATGATGGGCGACAACCGCGACAACTCGCAGGACAGCCGCTACTGGGGATTCCTGCCGCGCGATTACGTCAAGGGGAAGGCGCTCTTCGTGTACTTTTCGTTCGGCGAGAACACGGGCGGGCTCGGCAGCATGTTCACCGGCATCCGCTGGACCCGGATCCTGCATCAGATTCATTAGCGCCGGGTCTGCGGCGCATGGCTCGTTCGCGCCGCGAGACCCGGCCTACGTACGCAGGAGATCGTCAGATTCATTGAAGAAGACGCGCAGGCTGAAGCCTGCGCGCTACACGCGGTCCGAATTCAGCGCCTGTAGAGCGCACGCTTTAGCGTGCGCGATCGAGGTTCAGCGCGGCGCGGGCGCGATCCGCGTCGGCTTCCGCATCGGCGGCCAACAGCGCGCGTTCGGCCGACATCCGCTCGACGAACGACGCGTCCGACGTTCCCTTCAGATTGACGTCCACGTTCATCCCCGCGCTGCGCAGCGCGGCGACGAGGAGCTCCACGGCGGCGCCGGTATCGGTCGCCGCATGGCGATTGCCGTTCGTCGCGACCGCGATCGCCCCGCGCAGCGTCTGCTGGCAGAACCGCATCGTCTCGAGCGGCACGCGCGTCGCCCCTTGCATCGCGGTGTCGATCGCCGCGCGCCGGGCGCCGCGCTCCGTCTCGGTCCCTTTCGGCAGCCGCATCGCCTCGAGCACCGCCGCATAGGCGCGGCTGTCGTCGTCGACGAGCTCCAGGAGCGAGTCGCGCAGCGGCCGCAGGCGCGCCGACGCTTCCGCCAGATCGGCGGCTTCCTCGGGCGCGCCGGTCCGTGTCTTCGGCAGGCCCGCCACCATGATCAGGAGCGACGTGCCGAGCGCGCCGGCGAGCGCCGCCGCCGACCCTCCGCCGGGCACCGGCTCGTTCGACGCGAACGCGTCGAGGACGTCGACCAGCGCCATCGTCCGGTATGACGTCATCTGGAACAGATTACCTTTCCGCGCTTGACGACGGCGCGAATGGGCGAAGGGCCTGCACGGACGAGGTTCGTCAGGTCGCCTTCGAGGACTACCGCATCCATCAGCTTGCCGGCTTCCAGGCTGCCGGCCGTTTCGGCACGGTCGAGCGACCAGGCGGCGTTGAGCGTCGCCGCGATAAGCGCCTCCTCGAGTGTCATCCCCATCGCAAAGCACGCCAGCGTAATCGCAAACGGCATGGAGGAGGAGAGGCCGGGGCCCGGGTTGACGTCGGTGCCGAGCGCCACCGGCACGCCGCGGTCGATGAGCATCCGCGCGGGGGCGTAGCGGCCGACCTTGAGGGATAGCGCCGCTGTCGGCAGGAGGACGGCACAGACCCCCGCGGCCGCCAGCGCGTCGGCGCCGATCTCGTCGGCGAAGATCAGGTGGTCGGCCGACCGCGCGCCAACCGCCGCCGCCACGCGCGTGCCCCCGCTGGCCGCGAGCTCGTCGGCATGTATCCGTGGTTTCAGGCCCGCCCGCGCGCCTGCCGTCAGGATTTCCGCCGCCTGCTCGGGCGTGAACGCGCCGTCCTCGCAGAACACGTCGCACCACTCGGCCAGGCCCGCCCTGGCAACCGCCGGAATCATGTCGTGGACGACGAGCGCGACGTAGTCGTCCGACCGCGATCGGTACTCGGGCGGCACGTCGTGGGCGCCGAGGAACGTCGGCACCAGGTCGATCGCGTGCTCCGCGTCGAGCGTCCGGATCGCGCGCAGCTGGAGCAACTCGGACTCGAGCGTCAGGCCGTATCCGCTCTTCACCTCGCACGTCGTCGTGCCCGACGCCGCCATGTCGTCGAGACGCCCACGGGCGCTGCGCACGAGGTCGTCTTCGGAGGCCGCTCGTGTCGCCGCGACGGTACGAGCGATGCCGCCGCCGGCGGCTGCGATCTCGGCGTACGTCGCGCCGGCCAGCCGCTGCTGCAGCTCGTCGCGCCGATCGCCCGCGTAGACGATATGGGTGTGGGGATCGACAAACCCGGGGACGACGGTGCAGCCGCGCGCGTCGAGGCGCACGGCGCCGGGCTGGACGGCGACGTCGCGGTCGAGCGCGTCGGCAGGCCCGACGAAGACGATCCGACCGTCGTGGGCGGCAATCGACCCGCTGCGCACAGCGGTGATCTCCCGCTGCGCGGTGCCGCGCCGCGGCGCCGGCCCCGCGCAGGTGGCGACCAGATCCGCGCGCTCGATGATGAAATCCGCGGTGATCATCGGGGGGATAGTATGCTGTCCCGTCGAACGAAAGGACCTGACGATGAGGAGACGCACCGTGATGTACGCGCGATGGGCCGTCCTGCTGGCGTGCCTGGGCCTGCTCACCGCCGGCGCGGCGGGGCAGACGCCCGCCGCTCCTGTGCCGAACTGGAAGGGGCCTAACGGACCAATCAATCTCCAGCTCCAGGACCCGGCGCTCATCGGGGCGCTCGACCTGCACGCGCACCTCGACCCCGACATTAGC
>CAZGLC010000415.1:0-2914 GCA_964526235.1 uncultured Bifidobacteriaceae bacterium | reverse complement strand
GCACAAGGAGCTGCGCCGGCTGCTCGTCGAAGAGCAGAAGCTCGACGCCGTCGTCTCGCTGCCAGGCGGCGTGTTCAAGCCGTACGCCGGTGTGTCCACGGCCATCCTGCTCTTCACCAAGACCAACTCCGGCGGCACCGACACGGTCTGGTTCTACGACGTCGAGGCCGACGGCTGGAGTCTGGACGACAAGCGCACGCCGCTCCTCTCCGACGATAAGCTCGGTCCCGTCCCCTCCAGCGCGCTCACCGCCGACGAGCACGTCAAGAACAACCTGCCCGACGTGCTGGCGCGCTGGCGGCAGCGGGACGGCGCCGAGCGCGAGCGCCCGCGCACCGCGCAGAGCTTCTGCGTGCCCAAGGCCGCCATCGCCGCGCAGGGCTACGACCTGAGCCTCAACCGCTACAAGGAAGTCGTGCACGAGGAAATCGCGCACCGCCCGCCAAAGGAGATCCTTGCCGACCTCGCGAAGCTGGAGACGGAAATCCAGCAGGGGATGAAGGAGCTGGAGGCGATGCTGAAGTGACGGGGGCCCTGCGTCTCGACACCGTCTGCGAGCTGATGATGGGGCAGGCTCCGGAAGGAGAGTCGTACAACAGTGAGGGATTTGGCGTGCCGCTGATCGCGGGTGCCGGTGACTTCGGTGAAGTTTATCCTGCTGTGAAGAAGTTTACGACGGCGCCGGGCAAGGTCTGTCGCCCTGGTGACATCGTTCTTGGCATCCGCGCAACCATCGGCGAGAAGGTGGTCGCAGACCGAGAATACTGCCTCGGACGTGGGGTAGCGGGCCTTCGTGCGAAGGCCGACATCGACAGCAGGTACCTATGGCACTGGCTCACGCATGTTGGGCCTCGATTGGCTGCCAAGGCGAAGGGGGCGACATTCAAGCAGGTCAATCGTGAGGACATAGGCGAGCTTCCGATCAGCTTGCCTGTCCTGCCCGAGCAGCGGCGGATTGCGGAGGTGCTGGACGGAGCGGAGGCGCTGCGGGCGAAGCGCCGCGCCGCCCTCGCCCAGCTCGACGCACTGACTCAGTCGATCTTCCTCGACATGTTCGGCGACCCTATTCAGAATCCCTATAGTTTCCCCGTGCGGTCAATGATCGAACTCATCGATCGAGAGCGCCCGATTAGCTACGGCATCCTGATGCCAGGCCCCGACCAAACTGAGGGCGTCAAGTACGTTCGCGTCGTGGACATGAGAGAGGATGGTATTGAACTCTCCGGCATCCGAAAGACCACGGAGGCCATCTCAAGTTCGTTCCGTCGATCGCTACTCAGGCCCGGCGACCTCCTCATGTCGATTCGCGGCCATGTCGGAAGGTTTGCGGTCGTTCCACCCGAATTGGACGGAGCCAACATTACTCAAGATACTGCCCGTCTCGCGATCCAAAGCGCATCCTCGGTATTCGTGCGCGAATGTCTTCGGACTCAAGGCTTCCAACGATGGATGGCGAAGCACACGAAGGGTGTTGCTGTGCGAGGTATCAACCTCGGTGACGTGAAGTTGATGCCGATCATGTTACCGCCGCGTTCGGCTCAAGACCAGTTCGCCCGCAAGGCAACGGCGGTCGAGCAGTCGAGGACCGCTCACCGCGCCTCGCTAGCCGAGATGGACATGCTCTTCACCTCACTCCAGCACCGCGCCTTCCGGGGGGAACTATAGGGTGTTCGCCTTCGAGTCCTGCTTCACGATTACCAGCGCCATCACGGCGGGGCTGACGACGATCGAGCGGGCGCGGGGGTTCCTGCAGGCCGCGATGCTGTCGGAAGGGTGGGTGCGGCGCATGAGCCAACGCGCGCTGCTGGTTCGAGGCGTACCACACGACACACATCGAGGGAGATCGGTATTTCCGCCGCTTCTTTCGTCGTCTGCGTGCGTGGTTCCGTAGGTTTTGTCATCGTCGTAAGTCTATTCGCATGAGCACCTGTGCAGACCAGTTCGCGGGCATCAGACTGAAGCTCTCGCGAGCATGGAATCAGATCAATGGATTGAAGCCCGACGTTGAGGCGTTCCTTGAGAATGACCCCGCCCCGTATGTTCCACGAGTCAATTTCAACGGACAAACGCACGTACTCACCGTCAGTGTCCACATCCAAAAGGCGCCCGATCCCATGTGGGGTGTTCGGATCGGCGAAATCATTCACAACCTCCGATCCGCCCTGGACCACCTGATCTGGGAGTTGGTTATCCTGAATACGCGTCAGCCGCCGCCCATTGGCAACAAGAACCAGTTCCCCATCTTTGAATACGAGGTGGGGTTTTCCGACCGCGGAATCAAACAGTTCCTTCGCGGGGTGAGTCCGGCCGCAATTGCCTTGATCAAATCCGAGCAACCCTTTCCGGGAGACAAAGGCGGAACAGGGGAGGGCGCCAAAAGTCCCCTATGGCATCTGAAAGAACTCTCTGACGTGGACAAGCACCGCACGCTGCACGTCACCGGCACCCTGCTGGAGTCGTTCAACTTCACGTTTCCACCGCTGACAAGAGACGCCACCATTCAGCGCCAAGAACGACGAGGGCCGGGGCCAATACAAGAAGACACCGTACTCGCCAGCGCGTACTTGCCCGGAGTCATCGAGTGGCCGTTCGCGGAGCGTCAGGTGCAATGCACACTCGGAACGGACGTAGCGTTCGACCAGGGAACGCCAACGGTGGGTGGGTGGCTCGTCTTCGACACCCTCGTAGACATAACCAATCGGACGGAGCGCATCCTCGCCCGTATCGGAAAGGACATTTTCAAGACCGAACTTTAGCGGCTTCATCTCACACCGCTACCGTGAGACGAAGCTGAGCCTCTGGCGATTCCTCCAGCGATGGGATGCGACGACGCCACGGCACTTGTTTTAGGTAATCGACCAGTAGTGTCCCAACGTTTCCCAACGTTAATGGAACAGATTCAGCTGATTCTGCG
>CAZGLC010000414.1:0-2914 GCA_964526235.1 uncultured Bifidobacteriaceae bacterium | reverse complement strand
GAGCCGTATAACATTGCGCTGCAGCCGGCGATCGGCGCACCACCGGCCGGGCGTGTTCGAGGCATCCGACGCCGCTGTATTCGAGTCGGCGCTCCCGTGACGCCAGCAGTAGACTTTCTGCGGGCGCTCGCTCGCGCCGCTCGCGGCTGAGCGCAACCGTTAGCCGGCTGGGGTAACAACGCCAGAACGAGTTCGATGGATGGACACGCTTCGAATCTACATTGACACGTCGGTGCTGGGCGGCTGCTTCGACACGGAATTCGCCGAGTGGTCGAACGGGCTCATTCGGGATTTTCGAGCGGGACGCCTCGCGCCGGTCCTGTCCGATGTGACGGCGGCCGAGGTGGCCGACGCCCCGACTCGGGTTCGTGACCTGCACCAGGAGATGCTGGTGCTGGCGGAGCCGGTGTTGGTGCTCACACCGTCGGTGCTCAATCTCGTGGCTGCGTACGAAGCTCGGAGAATCCTGCCGGCGAAATACGCGGCTGACATGCGACATATCGCGTTGGGCACCATCGCGGGTGTCGATGCCCTGGTCAGCTGGAACTTCAAGCACATCGTGCGCCTCGAGAAGATCCGCCTGTTCAATGCCGTCAACGTAGAATTGGGGTTTCAGCCCCTGAACATCCTCTCGCCCAGGGAGGTCGCAACCCATGAAGGCACCTAGAATTCACGCCGTCGAGATGGTTCGAACGATTCGCGACCGACAGTCGCGTCGACTGGCCGGCAAGTCGCCAGAGGAAATCATCGCGTTCTACCGGGCCGCGGGCCAGGCAGCCACGCAGGACGCGGAACGCCGCTCGAAGCTTCGCCGGCGACGGGCCGGCTAACACTGCATGCACCAGACGGCGCCCGCGATCACGAGCGCCGCTGGTGATGCATCGACGTTGACCGGCACCTTCCCACCCGGGAAGGTGCTATCCTCAGGCTCATGCGCCCTGTTGATGCGCTCTACGAGAATGGTCTCCTTCGGCCGGTGTCGCCGCTGCCGCTGCGATCGGGTGAGCGTGTTGCCCTCATCGTTGTTCGGCGGCCGGACCCGAGTCGCTGGGATTTCAGCCGGCTCGCCGCGCACGCCGCCGACGATCTCGCCCTAGCAGAAGCCGGACTTGACGAGTGGGCCGCCGCTCTTGATGGCGAGGACCCGCATTGAAGCGTGGCGAGATCTGGTGGGCGGACCTTGGTGCCTACCGACCGCAGGAGCAAACTGGCCGACGTCCCGTCATCGTGTGGCAGAGCGACACGTTGACTCGGCTGCTCCAGTCCGTTCTGGTGGTTCCCCTCACCACGAATCTCGACCGCGCCAAGCTGGCGGGCACCGCACTTATCGCCGCGTCCGACGGTGCACTTGCTGCCGACTCCGTAGCCCTTGCGTTTCAAATGCGCGCGATCCCTAAAGCGGCTCTCACGACACGGATTCGTGCGCTGACCGTCGAGGAACTCGCGGAACTGGACTTGGCGACCGACGAAGCGGTTGGCCGAGTCGAACCGGAAGTCGAACCCGAATAGCCGACAAGGGGCAGCCCAACAGCCGCTGCAGCCGACGAGCGGCGCGGATGCGTCAGGATGATCCGAGCAGTTGTGAGCGCCGCTCGCGGCTGAGCGGCATTCCGTTGCCACACTAAAGCGATGATCGGGAGACGACGGACGTATACTCGGAACATCCCATTCGGGAAAGGTTGCCCATGACCGAGAAGATTCCCGGCGTCCATTCGGATCCAGACATTCTCGGCGGCACGCCGGTCTTCGTCGGAACCCGCGTGCCGGTTCGGGCGCTACTCGATTACCTGGAACATGGCCGACCGCTCGCGGAATTCCTCGACGACTTTCCGACCGTGGAAAAGGCGCTGGCACTGGGGGTGCTCGAACACATGAAGCAACTCGTGACTCATGCGCCTTCTTCTCGATGAGTGCATTCCGAAGCGGCTCAAACGGGAGCTACGCGGCCACGATGCAAGAACGGTCCAAGACCCGGGCTGGGCGGGCATCAAGAACGGGGCGTTACTCAAGCTCGCCAACGGGCAATTCGACGCACTGCTAACGGTCGATCAAGGAATCGAGTATCAACAGAACCTTTCGGGGCTGAGCATCAGCGTCGTTGTCATGATGGCTCCGAGCAACGACGTTGACGACCTCCGTCCGCTCTTGCCGGATGTTGAGCAGGCTCTCACGAGGCTGCGGCCTGGAGAAATCGTACGAGTGGGTGGCTAACCTTCAAATGGAGCCGACGCGCCCGAATGCCTGTGTGATCATGTCGCTGCGGCGCGCGAGATCAGAAGCCACGTAAGCCTGCCACTCTATCCGAGCCGCCACACCGTACTCGGCTACATCGATCTCGCCAATCCCGTTCCAGGCGAATACGATGTCCTGTGGGCTTCCTGGCGAGGTTGTTTGCGATTCGTGAGTTGGTCCAAAGGGAGTGCGAGCTGCCTTCTCGCTTGAGCACGCAGCCATGCCTGCGCAGGTGCTGCAGGAACGTGCTCCGTTTCACTTCACGGTCACCGTCTCCCGTTCGGCGTCTGGCGGCACACCGCGAAGGCCATCTTCACGGCGATCCTCCAGAATCAGGGCGATAGCGTCAGCGGGATTCCGTCGCGCGTCTTCCTTGGTGCGCCCTTGTCCGTTGGCACCTGGAATTTCCGGGCAATAGGCGACGTACCAATCGCCATCCCGTTCGAATACCGCGGTAAATTCGTTGTGCATTGGCGGTTCCTGCGATCTACGATACCGCCGGCTGAGGCTCGCTGTCCAACCTCCAACTGGATCTGCCGGAGCAGACGTTGGCGGAATTGCGGGCCGTAGACTCCTCCGCATAGGCCATCGGCCCGAAGCGGTCCACGCGGACGCGCGACTATCGCCTGAGGTATTTCGTCAATCCGCCTCCGGCGGCAGGACGCGAGCCTGGCCCTTCCGC
>CAZGLC010000413.1:0-2924 GCA_964526235.1 uncultured Bifidobacteriaceae bacterium | reverse complement strand
GCGCCAGCGAGGCCAGCTCGTCGTCGTCGGTCAGCAGCACGCCCCCTTCCATCGTCGAAATATGGTGCGAGAAAAACGTGCTGAACGTGTTGACGTGACCGAACGACCCGCAGAAACGGCCGTGCAGGCTGGCGCCCATCGACTCGCAGTTGTCCTCGAGGAGATACAGTCCGTGCCGATCGCAGAAGGCGCGGATGACGTCGAGTGCCGCGGGATTTCCAAGGACGCTGACCGCGACCACCAGCCGCGTCCGTGGCGTCAGCGCCGCCTCGAGCCGCGATGCGTCGATGTTCAACGTGTCGAGCTCGACATCGAGGAACCGCAGCCGAAGTCCGTACTGCTGCAGGGGATGAAAGGTCGTCGCCCAGGCGATCGCCGGGACGATCGCCTCGTCGCCCCGGCGGAGCGGCCGATCCTGCTTGTAGAACAGCGCCGCGACCGAGACGAGGTTGGCCGACGACCCTGAGTTGACCATGACCGCGTGCTTCATCCCGAAGCGTGCCGCGAACGCCTCTTCGAAACGGCGTACCTGCTCGCCCATCGTCACGCGGCCTCCGGCGAGCACGCGGTCGATGGCGTCCATCTCCTCGGGGCCCCAGGTCGTACTGGCGAGATCGTAGAACATGTCAGCCCGCGGACGCGGCGGCGACGCCCTGTCCATGACGCACGAGGCGCGCGGCCGCGGCGGCGATGTGCGACGCCTCGGGATAGAAGCACTGCTCGAGGGCGTATCCCGCGGGCGTCGGAATGTCCGGCAGCCCGACTCGCGCCACCGGCGCCTTGAGATCGGCGTACCCCCGTTCCGCGGCCAGGCAGCCCACCTCCGCGCACACACCGCCCTTCATCCAGCCGGTGTCGACGACGAGCAGCCGCCCCGTCTTCCGCAGCGACTCCAGGATCGCCTCCTCATCGAGCGGCTTGATGGTGCGCAAGTCGACGACCTCGGCGTCGATCCCCTCCTCCGCAAGGCGCCCCGCCGCCTGCAGCGCAAGCTCGATCGCATGCGACGCCCCGACAATCGTCACGTCACGTCCGAGCCGCCGGCAGATCGCCTTCCCGATGGGAACGCGGTAGAACCCCTCCGGCACGATACCGGCCCCCTTCATCAACCAGCGGTGCTCGAAGACGCAGACCGGGTTGTTGTCGAGAATCGCCGAGATCAGGAGCCCTTTCGCGTCGTGCGGTGTGCTCGGCATCACGATCTTCAGCCCCGGCACACCGAGCAGCAGCCCCTGAATGGCCTGCGAGTGCTGGGCACCGGACCCCCAGCCTCGGCCGATCGCGGCCCAGACGACGAGCGGAACGGTCGTCTGGCCGTTGCCCATGTAGTGAAGCTTGGCGGCGTGCGTGACGAGCTGATTGAGCGCCATCAGCACGAAATCGGGCCGGTTGTGCATGTAGACCGGCCGCATGCCGTTCATGGCGGCGCCCGTTGCCACGCCCATCATGGCCTCTTCGGAGAGCGGCGTATCGAAGACGCGCTGGCGCCCGAACCGCTGCGGCAGGCCGCGGGTCGTGCCGAACATCGCGGAGGGATCATCGACCCCCTGCCCGAGCACGAACACCGAAGGGTCGTGCTCGAGCGCCATGGCAAGCGCCTCGTTGATCGCCTGGACGTAGCCGAGGACGCGTCCGTCAGTCGGCGTAGACATGGCGATGGAGATCGTGTTCGACGGGGTTCGGGCTCGCGAGCGCGAACTCGAACGCCTCCGTGATTTCGCCGCCAATCGCGCGCTCCAGCGCCTCGATGGCCGCCGGGGCGAGCAGCCCGGCGCGCCGGAGGTACTCGCCGAACATCTGGATCGGGCACGCCTCTTCCCACGCCCGGCGCTCCGCCTCGGCACGGTAGCCCGTCTTCGAATCGTCTCCGGCGCCGCCGTGCGCGCGAAATCGATAGACCCGCGCCTCGATGAACGTCGGCCCGCGGCCCTCCCTCGCCCGGGCGACGGCCGTGCTCACCGCGTCATGCACCGCCAGTACGTTCATCCCGTCGACCGAGACGGCGTGCACCTCGTGCGCCTCGGCCCAGCGGCGGAGGTCGCGGCCGTGCGGCTGCCGCGCCGCGAGCGGAGACTGCACCGAATAGAAATTGTTCTCGCAGACATAGATGACGGGCACCTGCTTCAACGCGGCGAAGTTGAGGCTCTCCGAGGTGACGCCTTCCTCCGTCGCCGCATCGCCGAGAAAGACGACGATGACGCGGTCCTCGCCCTTCATCTGCGCGGCGAGTGCCGCCCCGGTGGCAATCGGCACCGCGCCGCCGACGATGGCGGAGGTCCCCGCGACGCCGGCGTCCTTGTCGATCAGGTGCATCGAACCGCCGCGCGAGCCGGCGCAGCCGTTGATGCGGCAATGCATCTCGCACAGCATGGCCTTCAGATCCCCGCCCTTCGCGAGGTACGCCCCGTGCGTGCGGTGGCTGGAGTACACGAGGTCGGTCTGGCGAAGCGCCGCGGCACACCCGACGGCGGCCGCCTCCTGGCCGTTCACCAGATGGATCGGCGTCTTCATCTGATCCTCGTGGTAGCGGCGCTCGATCTCCTCCTCGATCCGGCGAATCCGCAACATCGCGCGGTACAGCTCGAGGAGGCGCTCGGGGGTATGCGCGGCCCTGAAGCGGGCGAACCCGTCGATGCCGCCACCCTGGTAGGCGTAGCGAATGCTTGAATCAGTCATGCAGCGGTGTACAGCCCGTCAGGCTGATATAGCACGATTCGACTGCCCGACGATTCGAACCGGACCGGAACGGTGGCGCGGCCACCGAGCGTCGCCTGATGGCCCGCCATGGTGACAACTGCACTGAAGACCTACAGTGTGGGCGCCGCGGCACGCTCACCCACGGCAGACGTCGCCCGCGCGTCAGTGTCCGATCGGCTCAGGCCCCAGACAATCGTGTCGAGCAGATCGTAGGCAAGGGAACCCTC
>CAZGLC010000412.1:0-2929 GCA_964526235.1 uncultured Bifidobacteriaceae bacterium | reverse complement strand
AGTCCGTTCGGGCCCAGAGTGTTACCTATGTCTCCGGAATGAACTGTCCCACGCGCTCGTTTGACAGCGGCACTCGGCGGCGCGATGATCCGCCCCGTGGGTGTGGCAATCCGCTGCAATCCGCGCCGTCTGTGGGCCAATCCGCGCTGTGCTGGCGGGAGGACTGGGCGCATAAGGGGCCTTCGGTTAACTCGCCAGGCCTCTAATATTTCCTATCGTCCGATCGTGAAAGCGGGAGCATGTGTATGAAGCGAGCCACACCGTTCTTCGTCCTGGCGGCGGCGGGTGCGCTGGCCGCCGCGTTCGCGGCATCGATGCCCACACCGGTGCGTGCGCAGTCGCAGAAGGTCGATTTCGGCCGCGATGTGCAGCCCCTCTTCCGACAGTACTGCTACGGCTGCCACGGTCCCACGCAGCAGATGAACGGGTTCCGCCTCGATCGGCGGCGCGACGCCATGCGCGGCGGCACCATCGCGATGATCGGCCCGGGCAATAGCGATGGGAGCCGGCTGTACCACCGGCTCATCGGCAACGCCTTTGGCACGCAGATGCCGCCGACCGGCGCCCTCAAGCCCGAGCAGGTCGCCCTCATCAAGGCCTGGATCGACCAGGGCGCCGAATGGCCCGATGCACTCTCGGGCGAAGTCACTCCGACCACGCCCGACGCGCGCGCGATGCGGTTGATGGACGCGCTGCGCGGCGGCAACCTGCGGGCGTTCAGGTCCGCGGCATCAAGCCGCGACGCCGTCGCCGCCAGGGGGACCGGCGGCACAACGCCGCTGATGTATGCCGTGCTCTACGGCGACCTCGCCGGCGTGCGGCTGCTACTCGACCGCGGCGCCGATCCCAACGTCAGCAACGACGCGGGCGCGACCGCGCTGATGTGGGCCGTCGACGACCTCGGCAAGACGCGCCTGCTCGTCGAGCGCGGCGCCGACGTGAACGCGCGATCCGCTGATGGCCGGACGCCGCTGTACATCGCGTCGGGGCTGCACGGGGCGGCGCCGGTGGTGCGCCTGCTACTCGATCGCGGCGCGGACATCACGGTGACGGCGGCCGGCCTGTTCGGCCCGATGACGGCACTCGGCCAGGCGGCCTACAGCGGCGACGAGGCGGTCTTCCGCCTGCTGGTCGAGCGCGGCGCGGACCTCAAGGCCGCAGGCCCGATGGCGCTGGCGCTCTCGCTCCGGTCGCAGTGCCGCTTCTGCACCGAGACGCTCCTGAAGGCGCTCGACACAACCGCGCTGACGATCGCGATGCTCGTGGCGTCGCCGCCTGCGGGACCGTCGCTCGCCACCGAGATGCTGCTCGATCTCGGCGCCGACCCGCGCATCACGGACGCCGATGGACGCACGATGCTGATGCTGGCGGCCGCCTCCGACGAGGCGCCCGTCGGCGCCGTCAAGGCGCTCCTGGCGCGCGGGCTCGACCTCGACGCGACGTCGACGCGCGGCGACACCGCCCTCGGGCTCGCGCGCCTGCGCGGCCACACGCCCGTCGTTGACGTGCTGATGAAGGCCGGCGCGAGAGACGTCCAACCGCCCCCGGGCCCGGCCGGGGCTCCGGCGCCGGCGCCGTCGGTGCGCGCGGCCATCGAGCGCAGCCTGCCGCTCCTGCAGAAGAGCGACGTGACCTTCTTCAAGAAGGCCGGATGCGTCTCGTGCCACAACAACTCGATCACGGCCATGGTCGTCGCTGCCGCGCGTGCGAAGAAGCTCCCGGTCAACGAGCCAATCGCGCGCGACCAGCTGCGGACGATCGCCAACTACGTGGACGGCTGGCGCGACCGGGCGCTCCAGGGGATCGGGATTCCCGGCGACGCCGACACGGTGAGCTACATCCTGCTCGGGCTGGCGGCCGAGAAGCATCCGGCGGATCCCGCCACCGACGCACAGGCGTATCTGCTCAAGCGGCAGCAGGCACCGGATGGCCGGTGGCGCATTCTCGCGCATCGGCCGCCGATCGAGTCGAGCGACATCCAGGTCACTGCGGCGTCGATGCGCGCGCTGCAGCTCTACGCGCCGGCGGCGATGCGCGCGTCGTACGAGCAGGCGGTACGCCGCGCCGTCGAGTGGCTCACCAAACAGACGCCGGCCACCACCGAGGAGCGCGCGTTTCATCTGCTGGGGCTGGGATGGGGAGGCGCGGGCCGTGTGCCGATCCAGCAGGCGGCGCGGGCGCTCATCGCCGAGCAGCGCCCCGACGGCGGCTGGGCGCAGATGGCGCTCCTCTCGAGCGACGCCTACGCCACTGGCCAGGCGCTCGTCGCGCTGGCCGAGAGCGGCGCCGTGCGCGCGACCGATCCCGCGTTCGCGCGCGGCGTGCAGTACCTGCTCAAGACACAGTACGCGGATGGATCGTGGTACGTGCGGACCCGGGCGATTCCGCTCCAGCCGCACTTCGAGAGCGACTTCCCGTACGGCCGCGATCAGTTCATTTCGGCGGCAGGCACCAACTGGGCGGCCCGGGCGCTGCTGTTCGCCTACACGCCTTAGCCCTGGCCGGTGCCGACGACGATCGGCGGCAGGCGGAACGCGCGCTGGAGGCGGTCGTAGAGCGTGCCGAAGGCGCCGGCGCCCACCAGGGCGCCGGCCAGCGCGGCGAGCGCATAGATCTTGCCTTCGCCGATGTTGACAAAGATCGGTCCGGGACACATGCCGGCGATCGACCAGCCGACGCCGAAGAGCAGGCCGCCGGCGACATTGCCTGGATTGAACGGCTTCAGGTCGATCGTCACCGGCCCGCGCCACGTGCGGCCGATCTTTTTCACCAGCCAGAGGCGCGATTGAGCTTCGCTATCGAGGACGCCTGATGCGGTGGACCGAGATCCCGGCGCCGCCGCCGAAGCCGGCGGTCACGACGGCGACGCGCCCGGCCATGCCGGCGCCGGCGCATGCACCCGCGCGACGGCGCGGCCAGTCAGCCGACC
>CAZGLC010000411.1:1775-2937 GCA_964526235.1 uncultured Bifidobacteriaceae bacterium | reverse complement strand
GTCATCATCGGATCGAGCAGATTGAACTGCTCGGGCCCGGGCTCGGGCGGCAAATCGGACGGGATACGTCCTTCGCCGAACTCGCGCAGCCGGTGTGCGGCGATCGCAACCGCCTGTGGATTCAGGTCGTTGCCCAGAAACCGCCGTCCCAGCCGCATGGACGCGACGCCGACGCTGCCCGATCCCATGAACGGATCGGCCACGACATCACCGGGCGAAGAGCTCTGGGTGACGAGGACCTCGGAGACGTCCACGGGCTTCTCCGCCGGATAGCCGCCGCGGATTCTTGGAATCGACACGACGTCCGGGATGCCGAGATCATTCAATCGGCGCTTCCCTTTCTCGAAGAAGAGGATGAACTCGTACCGCGCGCGATAGTGATACCCCATGCCGATCGTGCACTTGTCCCAGACGAGCGGCTTCCAGAATCGGAACCCCGCCTGCTCCGCCTCGGGCTTGGCCATGAACATCGTCTCGGCATCGCAGAACAGGTAGCAGTGCGTGTTCGGCTTGAGCACGCGATAGACCTCGCGAAACAGCTCGCCAAACCGCGCGTTCGGGAAGATGGTGAACCAGTCGTTACTGGACGCCTTGCTGTGCTTCAGACGCGTCGTCGTGCCGACCGCTCTGTGCTTCTCGAGTGATTCGTAGGCCGGGTCGGTGATGACGATGTCTACGGACGCCGCCGCGAGCTCGCGCAACCAGGCCACAGCGTCTTTCGTAGACAGATCAAAGGGGACGGGATTCACAAGGAAGTCTCGGCGTTGTCGGATGCCGCATTCTACGCCGAGCCGTGTGACAGCCTAGGTCATGGTCGCCCGAAGCGGCACGACCTCAGGCGCAGCCTGAGGTCGTGCCGCAGTTGGCGCACTTGTAGCACGACCCGCTGCGAATCATGATCGCGCCGCACGTCGAGCACGGCGGCGCGTCCTCCTGCGATTGAATCGCCGCGTACTCGACGGATTTCTTTGGTTCGGATTCGACGACTTTCGGCTCGGTCCGGCTGCCTTCGACTGCGCTCAGGCCAGGAACGCCGGACGCCACGATCGATGAGAAACCCCGGACCCCGGGTCCCGGATCCCCGATCCCGGATCCCGAACCCCCGATCCCGGCTCCCGGTTCTTCCTTCAGATTGACGCCCGCGCGGAACTGCGCCTCGGGC
>CAZGLC010000411.1:0-1765 GCA_964526235.1 uncultured Bifidobacteriaceae bacterium | reverse complement strand
CGGACACTACGTCTGAGGCTGCGGGTTTTCTGGGTGCGTCTTCCACCGGCTCGCGCAGGTTCACGCCGGCGCGGAACTGCGCCTCGGTCGACAGGAACTTCGTCGCCAGCCACCGGAAGATGTAGTCGACGATCGACTTCGCGAAGCGGATCTCGGGGTTCTTCGTCATCCCCGACGGCTCGAACCGCGCGTGGCTGAACTTGTCGACCAGCACCTGCAGCGGCACCCCGTACTGCAGCGCGTAGGAGATCGCCTGCGCGAACGCGTCGGCAAAGCCGGAGATCGTCGACCCCTCCTTCGCCATCGTCAGGAAGATCTCGCCCGGCTGGCCGTCCTCGAAGAGACCCACGGTGATGTAGCCCTCGTGGCCGGCGATGTCGAACTTGTGCGTGATCGACGGCCGCTCGTCGGGGAGCTTCCGCCGCGTCGGCCGCTCGACGATCTTGACGACTTCCTTGACGATCTCGCGCACCTCTCCGCCGACGTTCCGCGTGTCGGCCACCTGCGCCTTCGACGTATTGAGCGGCTGCGTCCGCTTGCTGCCGTCGCGGTAGATCGAGATCGCCTTGGCGCCGAGCCGCCACGACTCGAGATACGCCTTCTCGATCTCCTCGACGGTCGCCTCGCGCGGCACGTTCACCGTCTTGCTGATGGCGCCCGAGATGAACGGCTGCGTCGCGCCCATCATCCGGATGTGTCCCATGTAGTGGATCGACCGCTCGCCCTTGGCCGGCTTGAACGCACAGTCGAACACCGGCAGGTGCTCGTCCTTCAGGAACGGCGCGCCCTCGATCGTCTCCTGCTCGTCGATGTAATGGACGATCGCCTCGATCTCCGGCTCGGTGTAGCCGAGGCGCTCGAGTGCCATCGGCACGGTGCCGTTGACGATCTTCATCAGCCCGCCGCCCACGAGCTTCTTGTACTTGACGAGCGCGATGTCGGGCTCGACGCCGGTCGTGTCGCAGTCCATCATGAAGCCGATGGTGCCGGTCGGCGCGAGCACCGTTGCCTGCGCGTTGCGGTAGCCGTGCTGCTCGCCGAGCTCGACCGCCTCGTCCCACGCCTGCCTGGCTGCCGCCTGGAGATCGCCCGGTACGAGCCTCGTGTTGATCTCGCCGACGGCGTCGCGGTGCTTGCGCATCACACGCAGGAACGGCTCGCGGTTGTTTTCGTAGCCGGTAAACGGCCCGCCGTGGTCGCGCGCGATCCGCGCCGACTGCGCGTAGGCTTCTCCGGTCATGACGGCCGTGATGGCGCCGGCGTACGCGCGCCCCTCGTCGCTGTCGTACGGGAGCCCCCGCGACATGAGGAGCGCGCCGAGGTTCGCATACCCGAGGCCGAGCGGCCGGTAGTCGTGGCTGTTCCTCTCGATCGCCTTCGTCGGATAGCTCGAGTTCGGCACGATGATCTCCTGCGCGGTGATCATCGTCCGGCATGCGGCGCGGAACGCCGCCGCGTCGAACTCGCCGTCCTCGCGGACGAACTTCATCAGGTTGATCGACGACAGGTTGCACGCCGAGTCGTCCAGGAACATGTACTCCGAGCACGGGTTGCTCGCGTTGATGCGCGCGGTCTCGGGGCAGGTGTGCCACTCGTTCACGGTCGTGTCGAACTGCATGCCGGGATCGCCGCACACCCAGGTCCCCTCGGCGATCATCCGCATCAGGTCGCGCGCCTTGTAGGTGTCCATCACCTCGCCGTTCTTGACCGCATGCGTGTGCCATTCGCCGTCGTCGAGCACCGCGCGCCTGAAGTCGTCGGTCAC
>CAZGLC010000410.1:0-2940 GCA_964526235.1 uncultured Bifidobacteriaceae bacterium | reverse complement strand
TCGCGGCCGCGGACGTTGAACGTCACGTCAATCCGCCGCGACCCGTCCTCCCGCGTGATTTCATTCGGCACCGCGTTCACCACGACGTCCGCCACGCTGCCGAGGGGCACCATCGCGCCGCCCGGCGCGGTGATCTGCAGGCTGCGGATGGCGTCCAGATCGCGGCGCACGCGCGGCTCGCCCCACACCACGACGTCGAACAGTTGCTGATCCTCGTAGAACTCCCCGACCTTGGTGCCCTGAATCAGCGTGGCGGCCGGCCGCCGGATCTCGCCCGGCGTCAGCCCGAAGATTGCCGCACGCTCCAACCGGAACCGCAGCTCTACCTGCGGAATCCGCGCCCGGGCGCCGCGCCGGTGGTCGCGCACGAGGCGGTGCACGCGGCAACCGCGAGTACGCCGATGAGCGTCTTCATACGCAGAACTATATACGTCGGAGACGCGTCGCCAATTGCATCAGGCGGAAAGGTTCAGTAGCGCTCTCTAGCGCCGCCGTTTCGGCCGTTGAGCGCGGGTGCGTTCGGCCACGCGAACCGAGGCTCGAGCCCAGGCCGCCAACTCGTCGCCGTCCTCGATGGCGCCGGCCGGCACCTGGTAGTAGGGCATGGTCATGGCCTTGTCGGCGTACGGCGTGAACGGCCTCATGCCGGCGGCTTCGTACTGCGTGCGGTTGCTGTCGTCGACCTTCAGGTACAGCGTGTCGGCGGCGAGGATGCCGAAGAACACGTCGCCGGCATAGAGCCCGACGCCGCCGAACATCGCGCGCGCGCGAACCGACTTCACGCCTGCCAGTTGCTCGAGGACGAACGCGCGAAATCCGTCGGTGACGCGCATCGATCTGAGCGTCCCCCGAGATGTCGAAGACGTCCGCGTACTGGATTTCCTGGCCAGCTCCGGCGGAGTCCAGTGCGCCAAGCTGCTGCATGGCTTCCGTCGTACGGCCGTGCGGAACCTCGTGCGCGCGGGCGTATCTGAGAAAACCGCGATGTCGATCACGGGGCGCACAAGACGCACAGCGTGTTCGACATCATCAATGAAGCGGACCTGCGCGCTGCGATCGGGAAGCTCACAGAGGGGACAGAGACAAGACAGGGACAATCGATCCGATCGGGCCGCGTGGCCCGCTTCCGCCGATCTTCGTAATTCGCTCAAACGGCCGGAGTTGGCGGCGCAGTCGCTGTCAGTTAATGGGCGCCGGAGGCGCGAACTGTGCCCAGATCGAAGCGCGAAGCACAGAAGATTGAGTGCCTGGCGGACTTACCGACTAACGCGCCACGCATTGGCTGGTACAGGCGGTTCCGATACTAGCCGGCGAGGATCGTTGGCCTCCTTCACCGCTTCTTGGATGCGTTCTTTAGTCGGGGTATCGACCCCGTTGAGCGGGATCTCGACAGTCGGAGAGCGCAGATTGTTTAGTTTCTTGAGCGGCATTTCGTCTTTGTCTGCCATACCGGCTACCTCGTCAGAAAAACGCCGAGTCTGACTTCACCCGAAGCTCTTTCCGACGTATCCACCGATAACCACGATGCGAGATCGTTGCCACGTCCACAGGGCCACCACAGACGGGCGGTCCAACGGCGAACCGCGAGTGGCCGATGGCCACATTGGTCAAATATACTGATAAGTCTATCGCATCCTGGAGCGGCATGCCGTCGAAGTTCACCTGCCAACCAAGCCGCGCCTGTAACTGCGCATTGATCCCCGGAAGGGCCGCCGAGTCGACCCCGTTGTCGGCCAACCACTGAATCAGGTCTGGGTCAAAGCCCAGCAATAGACGCTGGAGGGGAACGGTTTGACCCCACCACCTGACGCCAAAATCACCTGTCCCGGCAGGCCGTGTTTCATCGAGCGTTCGTGCAGGGAACATCAGCGCATACGCTTCAGGGGCGAAACTCCCCTGTGAATACCCGCCAACGACGACGCCCATCGCTGGACGCTGGTCTGGCGGCGCGGCCACTCCGGGTAGCGCAGGTGCAGGTTGCGGGTACACGGCGTCGTATCGGTCGCCGAGAAACGTCTGCAACCCACTCGCGATGCCATGAACGGTATACCCGCCCGCAGCCACCGGCAGGGTGGGCAAAACCTGTGATTGAAATTCAGTGAGCAGGCTCTCCAAATTGCGTGTGCCGATGAGCCCAAGTCCAAACGTCAGGACGCCGACCGGGTGGTCCTCGATCTGCATCAGCTTCTGAGCATGGTGAAAACTTTGCGCGAGGACTGACACAGTATTGACGGTTGTGAACAGCGTGCTCGTGCTGTCGGCAGCGTACACAAGCCCTTCTCCGACTCGAATCGAAATTGCAATTGTCATGCGGTCTGCGCGACAAGAGCCTAGCCCGGCGAACCATCCGTTGTAAAACACCTACCCGCGCGGTGTTCGACCGCTACGACATCGTGAACAAGGCCGACCGCAGCGAGGCCGTCCGCAAGGTCGGCCGCGCAACGGGGACAATTTCAGGGACGGTGACGAAATCAGGGAAGGTCAGAGCGGATCGCGCGTCGGTCTATCACGCGAGTTTCCCAACGAATTGGTGCCGGAGGTGGGAATTGTGCCCACACGGAGGGTGACCCCCACGGGATTTGGAGTCCGGCGCGTCTGCCAGTTTCAGCACTCCGGCGTCAGAAAGACCCTTTGAATTCTCAGTATGACCGCGTGATACATTCACCTCCGCAAGGAAGGAGGTCCAGTGCACGCACAGAGGCTTCTCGGGCGCGCATTGGCGTGTCTGGCAAGCGCGGCGCTGCTGGGCCTCGTCGCCGCAGTTCCCGGGACAGGTCAGGTTTCAGTCCCGGTGCCGGCTCCGGAAGGGACCGGGAACGCGGACGCCTCCCTGGAGCGTGTGATTGGGGAGGTCACGGTCACAAATCTCCCCGCCAGACAGATTGCGCTCAAAGCGGACGCCGGGGGTACGGTCACCGTCATGCTTCAAGACACGACCGT
>CAZGLC010000409.1:0-2951 GCA_964526235.1 uncultured Bifidobacteriaceae bacterium | reverse complement strand
TCGCCGAAGAGATGCAGACGCTGCTCGCCACGGCGCGCCGCATTGCGCCCACCACGGTACCCGTCCTCATCACCGGCGAAACCGGCACCGGCAAGGAGGTCCTCGCGCGCACCATTCACGCCTACTCGAGCCGCGCCTCCGCCACCTTCCTGCCCTTCAACTGCAGCAGCGTGCCGAAAGAGATGCTCGACTCGCAGTTGTTCGGCCACCGCAAGGGATCGTTCACCGGCGCCGCCGAGAATTTTCCCGGCGTGATTCGCGCCGCGGCAGGCGGCACGCTCTTCCTCGACGAAATCGGCGAGACGACGCTCGACGTCCAGCCGAAGCTGCTCCGCTTCCTCGAATCGAACGAGGTCCACCCGATCGGCGAGACGCAGCCGGCGCGCGTCGACGTCCGGGTCATCGCCGCCACCAACGCCGACCTCGACGCCCTCGTCACCCAGGGCCGCTTTCGCGAAGACCTCTTCTACCGCCTGAACATCGTCCGCCTCCACGTGCCGCCGCTGCGCGAGCGCCGCGTCGAAATTCCATCCCTCGCGCACCACTACCTGGACAAGCACGCGCAGGAATACAAGAAGGGCCATCTGCGGCTCGCCGAAGAGACGATGGAGTACCTCGTCCTCTACCGGTGGCCGGGCAACGTGCGCCAGCTCGCGAACGAAATGCGCCGTATGGCGGCGCTGGCCGAAACCGACGCGGTCCTCATGCCGGAGCATCTCTCGGCGGAGATTGCCGCCTCGCGCCGGACGATCCCCGCCTCGCAACGCGTGCTCGACCCGACGGAGATCGTGGTCCGCATCGACCAGCCCATGGCCGCTGCCGTCCAGCACCTCGAGCGTGCGATGATCCAGCACGCGCTCCGGACCACCGGCGGCCGCCTGGAAGAGACCGCCTCGCGCCTCCGCGTCTCGCGCAAGGGCCTCTACCTCAAGCGCGTCCGCTACGGCCTCGACGCGCCCGAAGGCGCCGCCGTCGCCTGACGTTGGTCCGGCTGCCTTCGACTACGCTCAGGCCAGGGAAGCCGGACGCTACGGCGAAACCGGAACGCCACGGCGGCCGTCTTAAGCCATAACGCGGCGAGCCGGCCCCGCAGCAGACCGAGGTCTGGATCGGCTACGACGACACCGCCGTCTACTTCGCCTTCCGCTGCCGCGACACCGGCCCGAGCGGCATCCGCACCACCGTCAGCCGCCGCGACGCCGTCTTCAACGACGACTGGATCGCCCTCTGCCTCGACTCGAGCCGCGCCGGCCAGATCGCCTACCACATGTTCGTCAACCCGAGCGGCGTCCAGATGGACGCCATCAACAGCGCGAGCAGCGGCGAAGACTTCGCCGCCGACTGGGTCTGGGAGAGCGCCGGGCAGCTCACCGCCGACGGCTACCTCGTCGAGATACGCCTGCCGCTCGAAAGCATCCGGTTCCGGAGCGGCGCCGACGTGCGCATGGGCGTCACCTTCTTCCGCCGCATCAGCCGCCTCGGCGTCTCCTGGTCGTGGCCGGAAATGCCGCCGGGCACCTGGGTCTTCGAGGCGCACGTGCCGGTCGTCTTCGAGAACCTGCGGCAGCCGCTCCTCCTCGAGGTCATCCCGAACCTCACCGTCTCGCGCAGCCAGCGCCGCGGCGAGGGGCGCGCCTGGCGCGCGCCCGACGCCACCGGCGACGTCGGCGCCAGCGTGAAGTACGGCGTCACGTCCACCATCACGCTCGACGCCACGGTGAACCCGGACTTCAGCCAGGTGGAAAGCGACGCCTTTCAGGTGGAGCTCAACGAGCGGTTTCCAGTCTTTTTCAACGAGAAGCGGCCGTTCTTCATGGAAGGGATGGGGCTCTTCAACCTCGCGGGGCTGGGCGAACCCTCGACGATGCGCACCGCCGTGCATACGCGGCGGATTGTCGACCCGTCGGCTGGGATCAAGTTGACAGGCACGGCTGGCCGCCAGACGTTCGGCGTGCTGTCGGCGTCCGACGCATCGACGGGCGCCTCGTCAACGGGCTACACAATCGTGCGCGCGGTGCGCAACCTGCGTCCGGCACAGCACGTCGGCGTGCTCGTGGCCGACACGGAGCGCGGGCCGTCGTACAACCGCGTCATCGGCGGCGACCTCCAGCTGCGCCACGGCGAGCACTGGCGCTGGAACGTGTCGGCGCTCTCGGCGCATTCGCGATCGGACGAGGGCGTGCCGGTGCACGGCGGGATGGCGCAGGCGTCCTACGCCTACCAGACGCGCCGCGTGCTCGTGGCGGGCCAGGTCGAGCATCTCGGCGACGACTTCCGCATGGACACGGCGTTCTTCAATCAGGCCGGGCTCACCCGCGTCTGGCAGTACGTGGAGCCGACGTTCTATCCCGACGCGACGGGGAACGGCTGGCTGAAGCGGATAGCCCCGTACGTGTTCGCCACGCGAGGCGACAATCGCCTGCAGGGAGGCTCGGAACAGTACACGGAAGCGGGGCTGCGCCTCAATTTCACCCGCCAGGGATGGACGCGCGCGAACATCGACGCGGGCCACGAAACGTTCGCGGGCCGCCGGTTCGAGGTGTGGCGCGCCCGAATCGACGGCGGTGCGCAGTTCCTGCGCTGGCTGCACGTCTACGGCGGCTTCGACCGCGGACACGCGATCTTCTACGACCCGGCCGACCCGTTCGCCGGAACACGCACCAGCGTCCGCTTCACGCTGGGCTTCCAGCCGAACGCCAACCTCAATCACGATCTCGCGTACACGTTCGTCGGCTTCGACCGCCGCGCCACCGGCGAGCCGGTCTTCGACCTGCACATCGTCAACCTGCGGAACACCTACCAGTTCAACCGGCAGTTCTTCCTGCGGCTCATCGCGCAGCTCGACACCTCGCGGCGGCGCGTCTTCGGCGACGCGCTCGCGTCGTACGAGCTCGTCCCCGGCACCGTCGTCCACCTCGGGTACGGCTCGATCCTCGAGGCGCCGGCGGGCG
>CAZGLC010000408.1:0-2955 GCA_964526235.1 uncultured Bifidobacteriaceae bacterium | reverse complement strand
TGCCCTCACAGATCACGCAGGTCGAGCGGCGGGCGGTGAAGGACAGCGCCTTCCGTGCCCGGGCGAGCGAGGTCTACCTCATCGAGGAAGGGATGGCGGCGGCGATTGGCGCCGGCCTGCCGATCACCGACGCGTGCGGCAACATGATCGTCGACATCGGCGGCGGCACCACCGACATCGCGGTGATCTCGCTGGCGGGCGTCGTGTACAGCCGCTCGGTGCGGGTGGCCGGCAATGCCATGGACGACGCGATTGCGCACTACGTGAAGCGCGAGAAGGATCTGCTGATCGGCGAGCGCACGGCGGAGCAGATCAAGATCGAGCTGGGATCGGCGGCGCCGCTGGCCGAACGCAGGGAGATGGAGGTCAAAGGGCGGCACGTGCTCGAAGGCAAGCCGATGACGATGATGCTCGACGACACCGAGGTGCGCGAGGCGCTGGAGGAGCCGCTGCGGCAGATCGTGCAGGCGGTGCACAATGCCCTCGAGCAGACGCCGCCGGAGCTGGCAGCCGATCTCTGCGATCGCGGCATCGTGCTGAGTGGCGGCGGGGCGCTCCTGCGGAATCTCGACGCGCGGATCCAGCAGGAAACGGGCGTTCCGGTGCAGATTGCGGAAGACCCGCTCTCGTCGGTCGTCCTCGGCGCCGGCAAGATGTTGTCCGACTTCAACTTGCTGCGAAAAATCTCCCTCGACTGACTTTTCCCTCGTCCCGCCCTCCTGCCGGCGGCTATACTGCCGCATTCGCAACAGGAGGCTCGCGATGAAGCGACGTACTGCCCTTGGTCTGGTTTCGATCGTCCTGGCCTGGCTGGCGATGCCGACGGCGGCATTCGCGCAGGATCAGCTCAGTATTCGCTGCATGACACGCGAGCCCGACGAGGATCAGCGGGGTCGCATCGACGACGAGGTGCGCCGCAACCGGGAGCTGCGGGAGGCGCTGGGAATCGAGCCGGCGGTCGTGAGCGTCAGCGGCGTGCCCCAGGTCCGCACGCTGGGATCGATCGGTTCCACGCGGCCGCTGAACACCACGCGGAGGCCGTCCTTCTTGAACTCGCCGGGCAGGCGATCGGGCGCATACCGGGTGCCCCGATCGCCGTCCGGCACGATCGCATACCACCCGTTCTTCGCGTTCACTTCCTGAATTGCGCCAGGGGCATCCCGCAGCGCCTCGCCCTGCGCGGCTACCGTGACCCAGAGTGCGGCGACGACGAACATCTTCACTTCGTCGTCCACTCCGGCGGCGGCTGAATCGTCGGCAGCGGCGTGCGGCCGGGGTCGGGCCGTCCGCTGCCGGTCAACCGGCTGATGGCGCGGACGGTCATGTCGTGATCGCACGTGATCTGGCACGACAGGCGCACGCCGGTGAGGCCGCGCTCGGCCAGGCGGGTCTTCTCGGCGACGGTCATGCGCTCCGGCTCGCCGCCCCCGAACTCGATGCGGCACGTCGTGCAGCGCGCGTTGCCGCCGCAGGCGTGCAGGATGTCGACGTGCGCGTCCTGCTCGATGGCCAGGACGAGGCGCTTGCCCGATTCCACCTCGACGGGCGTGAAGCCTTCCACGGTCAGCGTAGGCATGCCGCTATGTTAACGTAGCGGACTGCATGGCCGACGCGTTGTCACCACTCCGACCTTCACAGCTGTGGAAGCGCCTGCCGGCCGAGCGCCGGCGGCTCGCGGCCGAGGTCTTCTGGCGGGATGAGAACGCCGCCCTCGAACAGGCCGACGCGCTCGGCACCATCGCCCAGCGGATCCGGTTTCGGCTCAAGAGCGTGTACGCGATGCCGGCCGGGAAGAAGGTTCAGCAGCTGCTCGCGCTCCCCGTGGTGTCGGAGGCGGTGGCCGCGCGTCTGCTCGTGGCGTATCACCTGGAGCATCACCGGCCGATGATGGCGCGCTTTCTCGACGCGCTGGGGATCGCGCACGAGGACGGCCTGATTGCCGAGGAGTCGCTGACGCCGCCGGCGGCCGATCGGCTCCGCGCCGCCGCTGAGACGCTCGCGGCGTCGTGTCCGGCCGACGACGTGTCGCTCTATTTGACGACCCTGCTGTGGCAGGACCCCGAGACCTGGGGCGGCCTGGCGGAGCTCCCGCAGGTCCGACAGGCGGCGCCGCAGCGCTCCTGAGGGACGACATGGGGTGGATCACGACCGCGGAGGGCTGGATTGCCCTGCTCACGCTCACGGTCCTCGAGATCGTCCTCGGCGTCGACAACATCATCTTCATCTCGATTCTGGCGGGGAAGCTGCCCAGGGCCGACCGCGAGCGCGCGCGCAAGGTCGGCCTCAGCCTCGCGATGCTGATCCGCATCGCGCTGCTGCTCTCGATCACCTGGGTCATGCGGCTGACGACGCCGCTCGTCACGATGCTGGGGCAGGAGATCTCAGGCCGCGATCTCATCCTGATCGTCGGCGGCCTCTTCCTGCTGGCGAAGAGCACGTTTGAGATTCACGACAAGCTCGAAGGCGAGGAGGGGCATGCCTCCGCGAAGGTCGCCGCGTCCTTCGCCTCGGTCATCGTCCAGATCCTGCTGCTCGACCTCGTGTTCTCGCTCGATTCGGTCATCACGGCCGTCGGCATGGCCGAGGACGTCGCGGTGATGATTCTCGCCGTCGTCATCGCCGTGGGCGTGATGCTCGTCTCGTCGGCGCCGATCGGCGCGTTCGTCGAGCGGCACCCGACCGTGAAGATGCTGGCTCTCAGCTTTCTGCTCCTGATCGGCGTGTCGCTCGTCGCGGAAGGCTTCGATCAGCACATCCCGAAGGGGTACGTCTACTTCGCGATGGGCTTCTCGGTGTTCGTCGAGATGATCAACCTTCGCGTGCGCGCGAAGGCGCAGCCGGTGCATCTCCACCAGCCGTACACGACCGATCACTGAAGCGCGGCGAGATAGCTGCGGATGCGGCGGGCGTTGGTGCCCATGTCGCGTTCGCGGTCGCGCGACACGGAGCGGACGT
>CAZGLC010000407.1:1257-2983 GCA_964526235.1 uncultured Bifidobacteriaceae bacterium | reverse complement strand
TCGTTGTGCTCGCCGAAGATCACGCCGGCGATCTCCGGATTCTCCTTCGGCGCGAAAAAGACGAACCAGCCGTGGTCGCGCAGGTCGAGCCCGCTGCCGCGCGCCGCCTGCCGCCCCTGAATCGAGATCACCTGCGCCGTCCCCGTCTTGCCCGCGACGTCGCGGCCCGGAATGCGCGCCCGGCGCCCTGTCCCCGCGGCATTGACGGCCATCCAGAGGCCGTCGTGCAGCGCGCTCAGCGTCGGCGGCTTGAACGTGAACTGCTCGGCCGCGGCCGGCGGCGCCGCCATCTTCCAGCCGCCGCCCTCATCGACCGCGCGGATGGTATGAGGCGTGACGCGCGTGCCGCCGTTGGCGATCGTCGCAATCATCACTGCGAGCGAAACCGGCGTCACGCTGACCTGCCCCTGCCCGATCGCGACCGAGATCGTCTCGCCCGCGTACCACTTCTCGCCGAAGCGGCGCATCTTCCATTCCGTCGACGGCACGAGGCTGTTCTGCTCGTTCGGCAGATCGATACCGGTCTTGCCGACCAGTCCGAGCTTCTCGGCCCACTTGTTGATGCGATCGACGCCCAGCATGTTGCCGAGCGTGTAGAAGTAGACGTTGCAGGACTGCTCGATCGCGTGCCGCATGTCGACGACGCCGTGGCCGCCTTTCAGGTGGCAGAGAAAATTGCGGCCGAAGAACGTCGCGCTGCCCCCGCAATACACCGTGTGATCCGGCGTCACGAGTCCTTCCTCGAGCGCCGCGGTCGCGACGACGAGCTTGAAGGTCGAGCCCGGTGAGTAGCGGCCCTGGATGGCGCGGTTCTGGAGCGGCTTGAGGCGGTCGTTGTTGAGCGACGCCCAGGTCGCGGCATCGATGCCGGCGGCGAAATCGTTGGGGTCGTAGCCGGGCAGACTGACGAGCGAGAGCACCTCGCCGTTGCGCGGATCGAGGATCACCGCCGATCCGTTGAACCCCTCGTGGCGGAAGCCGTCCTCGGCCGCCTTCTGCAGGTCGTAGTCGATCGTCAGCTGGACGCGGCGGCCTTCCTTCGGCGGCACCTCCGCCTCGGTCCGGATCTCGCGGCCGACGCTGTTGACGACGACGCGGCGGGCGCCGTCCTGGCCCATCAGCAGGTCGTTGTAGATGCGCTCGATGCCCGACTGGCCGATGATGGCGCCGCTGCGGATGCCGTTGCCGATCTGCGCCTCGCTCGCCTCGCCGACGTAGCCGAAGACGTGTGCCGCCAGCGCGTCGGTCGGATACTGCCGCGTCGGCACCTGCTCCACGACCACGTCGGGCAGCTCGAAGTCGAGCCGGCGCGCCATGATCGCCGCCACCTGCGAGAGCGATGCGTCCTCGACGATGACGATCGGGCGGTAGGTCGGTTCGCTCCGGTGCCGGTCGACGATCTGCCGCACCTCGGCAGGCTCGAGGCCGGCGACCTCCGCCAGCAGCCGGATGGTGCGATCGAGATCCTTGGTGTGCTCGCGGACGATCGAGACGTTGAAGGAGTGGCGGTTCTCGACGAGCACCTTGCCGTGGCGGTCGAACAGCACGCCGCGCGGCGCACGCAGCGCCAGCGTCCGCTGATGGTTGTTCTCCGCCATCTCCTGATAGCCGGCGTGCTGGATGATCTGGAGGAACCAGAAGCTGATCGCCAGCGCGGCGAACGTCACGACGACGCTCACCTGCAGCACCATCAGGCGCACCGCAATCCGCCGGCGATCTTCGGTTA
>CAZGLC010000407.1:0-1157 GCA_964526235.1 uncultured Bifidobacteriaceae bacterium | reverse complement strand
GAACATCAGGAACCGCGGCAGCGCCGCCGTCACGATGAACTGCTGGCCGATCGCCCCGGCCAGAAAGCCGACGACCGATTTGGCCAGCGCGCCGATGCCGATGACGCCGCTCGACAAGGCGTCCTGGATGAAACCCGCCAGACTCCCCGCGAACATGCCCGTCGCCGGGCCGCTCGTCAGCGCCACGTACACGACCACGACGAGCACGAGATCGACCGCGGCGGTGCCGCTGACCAGAAAGCGCGCCAGGGTCGTTTGCAACGCGAGCGCCAGAGCTATCGCGATGACGACCGCGACCGCCTTCACTCCCGCCTCCGCGCGTCCGCGCTACGGCGTGGCAGGGGCTCCCTCGTCGGCCGGCGCGGGCGGCGCCAGCACGATCAGCACGGCCTCGAGCGACGTGAAATCGACGGCCGGGCGGACGATGATCGCGGTGAACACGCCCTGCCCCCGCTCCACAGATTCTATCTGACCTATGACAAAGCCCTTAGGGTAAATGCCGTCGATTCCGGACGTGACCACGGTGTCGCCTATCTGAACATCGGCGGTTCCTGACACGTAATCCAGACGTAGTGCCCCGCCGCTGCCGACGGCGACCCCCTGGGCCCGAGACCGCTCGATCAGCACCCCGGCGGCGGCGTTCCGGTCGATGAGCAGCTGCACTTTAGCCGCCCGGGCCGTGGGGGTGATCACCCTCCCGACGACCCCCGCCGGGGCGATGACGGCCATATCGGCCCGAAGGCCGTCGCCGGTCCCCTTGTCGATGGTAATGGTGCGGAAATCGGGGCTCGCGCCTCCGGCGATCACGCCGGCGGCCACGGTCGGCAGCACCGCTTCGGACTGCAGCTGGAGGAGCCCCTCGAGCGTGCGCGAGCGCTGCGCCAGCGCCCGCTCCTGCTGCAGCCGCACCTGGAGCAGCGCGACCTCGGTGCGCAGCCGCTCGTTCTCGCGCCGGACCTCCTGCAGCGCGACATAGTCGGTCCACGACGACCGCATGCCGCCGATGGCCGTGGAGGTGGCGCGCTGCAGTTCGGCAAACACGCCGAAGGTGACGGCCTCGAGCACCGGCACGCCGCGCGCGGTGTTGACCTGCGCGGAAATGAGCACGATGTGGCCGATCGTCAGGCCGATGAAGAGGTAGCCGGTGCGCTGGCGGA
>CAZGLC010000406.1:1375-2991 GCA_964526235.1 uncultured Bifidobacteriaceae bacterium | reverse complement strand
GCGATCAGCCGCTCGAGCGTGCGATCGCGTTCGGCATCGTCGCGGATAGTCACGGCTCAGACGTCAGGACGTCGGCGATCGTGTAGTCGATGGCCAGCCTCGGATCGAGGCGCCATCGAATCTTGTCGCTGCTCGGCGTGCTCGTTACCGCGGCGCTCTGCGCCAAGTGCACCGCGTGCACCAGCAGGCGCATGACCTCGTACAAGGTTGAGGGCGTGACTGCGCCGCCCCCGATCTTGTCGGTGATGCACGCCTCGAGTGTGCGTTCGGTGCCGTCGGGCCTGCTGGTCCACCGCCATTCACTGCGAAGCAGAAGGACGACGGCGTCGACGAACCGCTCCTCATTCTTGGCCTGCAACTCGCGGGTGGCCCGGCTGCACACGTTCAGCCAGTCGCGGAACTCCGTCGGAGGATAGCCCCAGAGGTACGGCAGCCAGAGGTGCAGTGCGTGGCCGGGGCCAAGGGCCCAGGTACCTATGACCGTACTCCCGGAGCATGACGTTATGGACGTGGGCGACTGGATTCGGGCACGTCGTGCACGTCTGCCATGGTCCGGCGATCGTATGCACCCGATGGCGGCCTTCGACGAAGCCCTTCCGGCCGGCGCTCCCCAGCTCGCGCGAAAGCCACGCCGTCGCGCCAGCGAACCATGACACGAGGTCCGACGAGCCGATCTCATTTCGGATGTCCGGTGCCGGCGACAACCATCCTCCCGAAGTTTCCTCAACGGAGGGCTGCTTCTCGAACACGGCGCTCCATTTGAACCGGCGCGGAAGGACGCAACCAACGAAGACAACTCGATCGAGCAGGGCGTCGTAACACCCCATCGCCCTCGCCGTCAAATACGTGCCGAAGCTGTGCGCGATCACATGGGTGGCATAGGAGCCCATGGACTCGCTGCTGATCGCGCTCTTGATACGATCGGCGCATCTGTGTCGCTGCCGGCACGCGAGAGAGGCCCCAGTGACCACCAACCCCGAAGCCGCCGCGTACCACCAGCGCGAGGCGCCCGCATAAGCCGTCCAACCGGCCACAGCGATGGCAGCGAGCAGAAAGAGGGGATGTACCACTACCTTAATCGCGCCACCACGACTGCAGTTGTAGTCCGAATACGTGATGGCGGCATACGCGAAGTGAGGCGCGAGTACACGCCGCGCGGTCTCCTGCCACGAGCTGGGACAGACACCGTGGATTGTGATGACCTTCGGTGCGGCGATTGTGTCAGGTGTCGTCGGCATGCTGTGCCACATCTTTCGAGCAAGACGGCTCAACGGTCCGGCCCCGTGATTGTCCCTTCAGCCGCGCGCCGCCCTGTGGCACAGCTACCTCGGCGGCCAGAACTGAACGTTGACCATCTTCTCTTCGATCTCCCGCTACCTCGCGAACACATCCAGGTGCCTCAGGAGGGACGTTGCTTTCGCCGATGTCTTCACGCCGCGGAACACTTTGAATTCCTTGGAAGCTACGAATCGAGTGAACCGACCGGTGAAAATGGCGCGGACAATCGGATCGTCGAACTTGTATCGCTGCCTCACGTGCTCGTCCAGTCCATTCGCACGCATGAAATAGCCGATCCACATGATTGCGTAGAGGTTCTCCGAAGCATGCGTTGCAAG
>CAZGLC010000406.1:0-1365 GCA_964526235.1 uncultured Bifidobacteriaceae bacterium | reverse complement strand
ACGGCGCCGTGGACGAAGATCAGGTTCTTATCGGCCTTCTGCAGCTTCCTGGTTCGGATGATGGCTTCGACAATGGCCAAGGCTTTGGGCAGAGCCTTCGTGCGAAGGCGTGCCAAGACCAGCAACAGGCTGATGAAGCGCCGTACGGAACCAGGCGCTAGGGATACACGCAGGCGCTGTTGCCGATCGACGATGTCTGCGAGGAAGCGGTCGATGACACCGGTCCCTGGGTGCTCGCGATCGATCGCGACGACGGCGATGTACACCTCCTTGAAGCGCTTGAAGTCGTACGGCGCTCTGGACCGAGGATTGGCGGCGTGGTACTTCGACACCCACTGCCTGAAAAGGCCATCCGGCAGGATATGGCATTCGGTCTTCTCTTCATTCAACTCGAGCCTGTAGTCCCGCAACGCAGCCTGAAGCTGCTTGATTGCCGTTCTACCAGCTTCCTGGGTGCTCGCCAGAATTCGATAGTCGTCTTTGAACCGAACAGCCAGCACATCGTCCGCGAGAGCGCGCGACCACTGACGATCGACAGCCGATAGAACCACCTCAGACATCAAGTCCGAGACGGCTGGACCAATGGGAAGGCCGTTCGTGCATTCGTCGTTGGCCGACTGAAACAACTTATCCAGGCGATTCCCGAATCGGTTGTAGTCACGGCGGTTGGATGGCTTTCGAATCGTCCGTTTTCCATACAGTGCCCAGGGGATGCTGTGCGTATACAGTGACGGATAAAAATTCTTCACGTCGGTTCTGAAAATGCACTTGTATCGGAAGGCTTCGGACGCCAGGTCATGCTCGGCCATCTCAATGAATTCATAGATCAGCCGACCAGCCCGAAGCGCGCCGACTCGTCCGCGGGCTCGTGAATCCAATGGGATCGGAAAGCTGTACGACGCGACTCGATTCCCCGGGTGAAATAGCGTATTAGCGACCGTCTTCCAATTCCGAGCGAGGATCAGGGCGATGTCCCCGTGCAGATCGGGATCGATAACACCAAAGGTTCGATCGGTCCAGTCGGTTCTGGGAAAGTGGACGGGCATCGCTTCTGAGACACGAGGCCGAAACTCCTTCTTGGTATGCCTGAAGTGCGACGCACCAAACGTTCTGTGCTTCGTCACGACGAAGCAGGGCGGGAGGACGTAGGGTTCCGGAAAGTATCCCTCAGAGACAAGCCACTTGAAGACATCCTTCGGGCGAAGTGCCTTCGCCAAGGCGGCAGTCGCCTTGAAGTACTTTTGGGGACGGCTTGTCATGCGTCTCGTGTCGCGAGCCTGACTGACGAACTCAGGCGGTATCGCAAAGGCCCCAGACGCACCCGGCACAAAGGCTGTTGAATCATCGTTCTCGCTCGAACAGCGA
>CAZGLC010000405.1:0-2995 GCA_964526235.1 uncultured Bifidobacteriaceae bacterium | reverse complement strand
TTCTCGTGCAGTGGCAGCGCACGCCGCGCCAGACGCGGCGGCTCGACGTCACGCTGATCGAATTGCGGTAGTCGGTAGCTGGTAGCCGGTCGGGGCCGTAGCCGGCAGCCGCTTACTTAACCCGCGACCGCTACGTCAATCGGTCGTCCGGTCGGCGACGGCCTGCCACAGCTCGACGTACTTGTCGCGGACGAATGGATTCAGCTCGGCCGCGAGCGTCCGTGGCAGCCGATTGATGCGAATCAGCTCCTGCACATCGGCAAGATCCTTGAGGCGATCCGGCGCCGTCATGCCCGAGGCGAGCTTGAGCTCGACGAGAAGGACGAGCGGCAGCAGCGCCACACGCGCGCCGCGTTCGGCGGTTGTGCCCGGATCAGGAAAGGCAACCGGTTTCGGCTTGCCGTCGCCGGGATACGATCCCGTGAGCACGACATCGATATTGACTCCGAACTCGGTATCTCGCAGGCTGCGGCTCCCCGCAAACTGTTCGCTATACCCCCGCCCCAGGTGAGCCGCCTTGAAAGCCGCGAGCCCCTCGGGCGTGAGCAGCACATCCACGTCGACCGTGACTCGCCGATATCCGAATTCGTTCAACGCCATCGCGCCGATGATGGCGTATGGGATGCCTTGCGCATCCAGCTCACGCGCCAGCTTCTCCAGCGCCTTCTGGACCTCGGCTTCGCCCATGAAGAACCTCTCAGCGGCATGGACGCCGAGCCAGAAGCGCTCCTCGGCGGCATCGCCCAGGCGGATCGGACGCGTCACGCTCGACAGCATAGCATTCGCGGCCCAGCCAACTCGCGCTTCCCACCCACCGACTACCGACTACCAGCGACCGGCTACAGGTAGCCGGTAGTCGGCTATAATCCGCCCCTCTCCATGCCAATCGGATCGGGAACCCGGCTTGGGCCGTACAGCGTCACGTCGGCGCTGGGCGCGGGCGGAATGGGCGAGGTGTACAAAGCGCGCGTCGTCGCCTCGAGCTGATCAACGCGCTGTCCAAGCTGCCCGGCCTGCGCGTCGCCTCTCGCACGTCGGCGTTCCGGTTCAGAGGGGCTGAGGACATCCGTACGATCGGCGAGCGGCTGGGTGTCGACAGCGTACTCGAGGGCAGTGTGCGAACCGCGGGCAGCAGGCTCCGCGTGACAACACAGCTCACGAGCGTGGCCGACGGGTATCAAGTCTGGTCGGAGCGGTACGACCGCCAGATTCGTGAAGAGTCCAGATCTTCTTGTCGAATTCTTCCAACAAGCTGAATTGTTTTAGGTATAGCGCCCCACCCTTCCGGAAGATCCAAGAGTACAGATCGAGCACGAGATCGCGATGCTGGCACGCTGTACCACGCAACGGAATATCACCCTCGTGCTGCTGAATGAATTCGCGAGCTTCGTTCTTCAACTCGCTCCACTCAAGCAACCGCTCTTTGTCCAAAAGAAGTTCCTGCACCGGATCGAGCGGAGGACGGTCGGCCAGCACCTTGTAGCGCAGCTCGCTTACCACTGGCGCGGGAGCGTAGTGCTGAATGTAGTTTCTGAGACCTTGAAGGAATCGGCCACAGCAGCGCTGCCGGCGTTTGCAAACATCTGCTTCACTTCCTCCTGAAAAACGGAATCAGAGATCATCTTCTGAAACACGTCGATGTGCTGCTGAAGAGAGTAGGCTGCGGCTGTGTAGTTGTGCAGACACCGTGCCAACTCGATCAGGAAGGCTTGGTTTCGGTACGCCGGCGTGTGAATCATGGGCATGCACGACTCGCATCTCCTGATGACGTTGTCGAGCTCCTGCAGGGCCACGGTTGGTGTCATAAGGCACGCGCGTCGTTTTCGTACGCATAACGTCGGCGATGACCCGCGCCGCGCAGGGCGCGCGAGCGACCTGCCGGCGTCGGTGTCCATCGCCTTGTTATGCCGCCGCTTCGGTTGGCAACACCCAGCCTGGGAACACGAGGACTCCTGGATGGCACTTGAGCGCCGCCGCCAGTGTCTTCGCTCGCTCCACACCCAGGCGCACTCGATCGTTCTCAATCGCCGAAATCGTGGCCTGCGAGATCCCCGTGCGCTGCGCCAGCTCGTTCTGGCTCAGCCCCTGGAGTTCACGAACGATGCGCACTGATTCGCCCACCGAAACGGATACACGCTTGCGTGCCGGACGATAGCCCTTCATTGACTGCCTCCGGTAGTCGTGGGGAGTAACTGACTCCACGTAGTAGGTCAGGCGTTCCGGTACCACCCGATAGATGATGCGCCACTGGTCACCCAGCCGGCACGACCAAAAGCCCTTCCATTCCCCAGCCAACGCCTCGTCATGAAACCCCTTGATTAGTCGGACACCTGGCGGCCCCGATAGCCGGGCGATGTCCTTCCACTTCTCGTACCGCTTCAGAACCTCACGGGGAGTCTTGACCAGCTGTCGGTCCAGCCGCCGATGCTCCAAGACCTCCCACACACCACGAGTGTGCCCATGTCATCTTTGGGATGTCAAGATCGGCCAGAATCCAGGCGGCCAGCGCTCACCAGCGGCCGCTCACGATCGATCGGCGGCCGTCTGGTGCAGCGCGTGTTGGGCGGCGTGGACTACGCGACTCTGCTTGCCGCAGCGAGCCGGCGATTGACCACGCGCCAAAACGTTGTTACTGCCCTTGCCTTTCGATCGAAGAAATCTTCGAAAAACCACGGGGAATTGAGGGGTGAAGGATATGCGTAGCGTTCTCCGTCATCACCCACTTCAGTTACCCAATCGACCGGTTCCCGAGGATCCGTCAACACAAACAGACTGCGTGGATACAGGAAAGGACTGCCTGCGTTGTTCAAGAGGCGAAGCTCGTCGGCTTCGATGCCAATGACCACGTACCGCTGTCCAAACGTCAGGTCGCGGTACCGGGTGTTCCTTCTCTTCAGTTTGACGACCATGGCTAACTCACTCGCACGTGTCTGGCCTCGAATCGGCCAACCCCGTGATGCTCGTACCAATGGTACTCAAAACGCGCACCGGCGAC
>CAZGLC010000404.1:0-3000 GCA_964526235.1 uncultured Bifidobacteriaceae bacterium | reverse complement strand
CGGTTCCCGGGCGCCAGCAGCGCCAGTGCCATCCAGTCGCGTCCCTGCACCGGCAGGTTTTCCATCTGGCGTGAATCGATGTTGCCCCGGAAGGTCGAAGAGCTGGTGTCGAGTAACGGCACTTCGCCCGTGACCGTCACCGATTCAGCGACGCCCGTGAGGGACAACTGTAGGTCGACGACCGCCGTCTGCCCCACGAGCAACTCCGCTTCCCGTGTGACGGGCGAAAATCCTGAGAGCTCCGCCGTGATGACGTACCTCCCAATCCGAAGGGGAATGCGGTACGCCCCTCGGTCGTCGGTCACCGTTTCAAACATGTTGCCGGTTGTCTGGTGCTGGGCGCGAACGAAGACCCCGGGCAGCACGCCTCCGGTCGCATCGGTGACCGTGCCGCTCACGATCGCTTCCTGGGCGAACGCCACGCGGGGCGTGAGGACAAGTAGGCCGATGAGCAACGACGCAGCGAATACAGATAGTTTCGTCACGGGGACCTCCGTGAGCAAGCCTTCACGCGGAGCCGATGGGATCCTGGATCCACGGCTTCTCCTCGACGGGACTATAGGCAGGACCGCTGGGCTTGTCAATCATCTGCCCATGGGCTGAAATCCGAGTATTGCGCCACGCGGGCGGCGGGCCAGCTGAGGTGCGAGAACAAGTCGGGCGCCTGCTGACAGCCGAGGTCGAGAAGCACCGCGCCTTCAAGATCGACCCCTGTCTTATCAATTGAGTTGGCGTGAATTTCAACAGCGCGGTGGGAATCATCTCATTGCGTCTTGACACGCCTCACTGGCGTAGGTTGGATTACCATACAGACGAGTCTTGTGTTGCGCCAGTGTTTGAGCGCCATCACTCGACAAAGGGGCTGCGGGATGACATCTCAGCAACGGCTTCCGGCACGGCGCAGATTCCTGACGACAGCAGGCGCCGGCGTCGCATCCCTTATGGGAACACCACGGTATGCGGATAGTTCCGAGGGCTCAGCGGTCGACGAGCCACGAGTGCAGCTTGTAAAAGACTTCCTGCGATCGTGGCCTAGGGGCATGAAGACTGTGCTCTCGTATCTGGCGGAAGATTGTGAATATCGCTTAACACAGTGGGGACCAAACCGGACGGGACATGCGGCTATTGCCGAGGATCTTTCGATGAATGTGGACCGGCCACGAGCAATAATTACGAAGATCTTCGATTGTTCCAACAGCGGACCCATCGTTATGGCGCACTATGAGAATTGCTACGTGTACGAGGATGGGGATTTTATCTGGGAAGGTGCCAGCACGTTCCTGATCAAGGAGAAAAAGATCCAGGAATGGCGCAGCTACACCATTCGGGTCGGGAACCACACCATCCGCACATAAGCCGTTCAATGGCAGCCTAAGAATTCCGGTAGCGGGAAAAACGCTCTGCGTGAATGTTAGCGACGTATCTGCGCGCCGCATCCATTACATCGGCTACGCGAGCGCACTCCTCAGCGCTCGGTGGCTACTGCGGCCTGATACTGATGCTTCGCCTGGATCTCAACCGGGGCCGACGCGCGAAAGGGAATGGGCGAAATTCATTGATGTCCTCGTGGTATATCAACGGGTAGGCTGTCGACAACTACCGGACACGACCTTCGCATTACCTAGGATTGACCGGCGCGCCGACCATACCAACTTCTTGGATCCCGGATCCCAAAGAACCGCGCACTGTCACGACATCGAATCCGCCGCGAGGGAGAATAGGTCACGACAATGCCTCGACGCAGAAAGCCGCCGGCGGAGAATCTGGCAGCCACACAGCTACGCAACGCGATCCTGTCGGGGTTGTTGGCGCCAGGGGCGCGGCTGAGGCAGGTCGAACTAGCCGCACAATTTGGTGTATCGCGTATGCCCGTGCGTCAAGCGCTCTTGACCCTCGAACGCGAAGGATTGGTGAAGACGGACGCATGGCGAGGCTCGGTCGTGGCATCCCTCGACTCCGACACGATTCGCGACATGTACACCTTTCGCGGCATCCTCGAGGGGCACGTAGCCCAAGCTTTGGCCGAAGGTGGAGACTTTGATGCTTCTGAGCTACGTGATGTAATCGCCGCTGGTCGAAAGGCGACGATCCGGGGCGATTACCCACGGCTTATCGAGCTCGATCTCAGATTCCACACACTGCTCTACGACGCGTTCGGAAATCGCGCGTTGCTCGACGTGATGCACGGGCAGTGGATACATATACGTCGACTCATGGCGCTCACGCTCCGCGTCGCGGAGTACCGTCGTCTTGTATGGGACCAACACGCCAGCATCGTGGACGCCATAGAGGCCGGCGACATTCAGCAGGCGGGGGCGCTGGCGGAACACCACACCACGTCTGCGGCGGATATGGTGATCAAACGACTCGCGTCCGCACACGACAGCTCCAACGACAAATAGTCCGCAGATATCGAGCTGCGCCACGAGGCGGCGTGGTCTAACACCCAGCCGCGCCCGGCCTGCCCGTCTACTCGCGATCCCACTTGCGGCCGACGTGGCTCGCTACAACCATTCGACGGCATGAGTGGACAGGGGCGGGTATTTCGGATTACGGTCCGTCTTGGCCTGGCCTCGAATGAGCTCCACGACCGGCATCAGTAGAACGGGGTTCATGAAATGCATGCCGAGAACCCGATCCGGCCTGCTCGTTGGCCGCTGCTAACGCCGTAATAGAGATCGACGATGTGTTGGATGCCAGGATGACTCCAGGACGACACGTCGCATCGAGACGCGACAGGAGGTCCTGCTTGGCCGCGAGATCCTCAATAACAGCTTCCACCACATAGTCAGCCGCCCGCCGCGGGTAGCTCGGCGAGCGTTGTCGCTCGGGCGATTTGGCTCGCGGTCTTCTCAGCCTCGCTGGCGGAACACTTTCCTTTCTCGACGAGCTTGGCAAGACTATGAGCGATCGCCGCATGCGCGCGATCGAGAGCATGCGGGTTCGTATCGACGAGTTGAACAGAATAGCCAGCCGCTGCGAACGTCTGCGCAATGCGGC
>CAZGLC010000403.1:0-3021 GCA_964526235.1 uncultured Bifidobacteriaceae bacterium | reverse complement strand
GCTGCAGTTCAAAGTGGTCTGACGTTATGAACACCGGAATTTCCGGAAGGCATTAGCCCTAACTGCCTCAAAAGCGCCGCAACAGGGAGGAACTATTGTCCAGCGAGGGCGGAGATGGTACCCACGCCAGGGGCGAGCACCTCGATAGACGAGCGAAGGTCGCCGAACGCGGCGCCACCCTGGAATGTAAACTTACAGTAGCCCTCCAGGTTACTACCCACGCCCGGGGCGGCGAGTGAAAATCGCCTGACCCCGCCGGCTACGATAGTCACGTTGTCGCGCCCATCGATCCTCCCCCTGTTAACCCAATGAGTTCCATCGTGACAATTACCGCTCGGTGGCTCCCATTGACCATTGCACACCCAAGTGAGTTACCACTACCCGCGTCTGCGCGGAGTCGCGGAGTGAACATCTCCAATCCCCCCTGTGCCTGTGTCGTTCCGGCGGAGGTGAGAGCGAAGCCGATGCTGAGTACGAGTAATGTGCCGCGGATACTCATGGCCAACCTCCCTTGCGTGGTTAAAGCTGAATTTCCGATTTACCCGCCGAACCTCGGTGGGATCCTACATCTGCGACGCAGCGCTTGAGATAAAGAATTCGGATGTCGTCAACGTTCACGAAGTGCCTTCCTTGTTGTCTGCCTAGACGGTCCGAATGAGCCGCGCGCCGCAGCGACATGATCACACGGGACAATGGGCGCGTCGGCTCCATTCGGTGTTCGGCAGCGGGACGCCCCGGTGTTCAGGATGCTTTCCGTGCCGCCTTCGCCTTGCGTGGAGGAAGTCGCACGGTTTTCCTGCCGCTCTCCCTCTGGCGGGCCTTTGCAGCTTCAGCGATCTTCCGGATGTCGTCGCCCGACACCCTCGAGAGGGCCTCGCGGATTGTGTGAATCTCCTCGATGATCGGATCGGGTTCCATCGCGGCTACTCCTTCGGTAACTCAAGCGGCGTGCAGATGGTCGGCGGCTCGAAGCCGGCGTCTCGGCACAATTCTTCAATCTTGCCACGCAACGTCGCGTTTGCGATGTGCCGGCAATTCCAGGTCAGCAGGTAGTCCATGCCGTGAACCGCCGCCATCGCGACATGGAGCGCATCGACGCGCGCGTGCGAAGGCAAGCCGCCGCCGGCAATCAGCTTCTCGGCCAACAAGATGGCGTCCTCGGTGACTTCGAGGACTGCCGTTTCCGCGAGTGCCGCAAGCCGACTGACCGCGGCGTCCTCGTCACCGGCCGCGGCTTCGTCGAAAACGAACTGTGAGGCAAACAGCTCAAAGTTCCCTCGGCTGGCCCACCAATCGCGGGTCACCTGCTGGTGCGCGGCCAAGACGAGGTCGCGGCTCTGCCACGCGGTCAGGTAGCTGACGATCGATGTCTCTATGTATGCCTTGGGCTTCATGAGAATTCGGGCCACCTAGCACAAGAGTCTGCCGAACGTTAGCGATGAGCCGCGCGCCGTCTTCTTTCAGCGGCGCGTCGGCTCCATCGCGTGTTAGGCGACCGCCTCGACGGGAACTCCTGTTTCATTGTCTCAAGCGAGATTGTTTGACCGCGGCGAAACTGAGCCCGAGAACGCTCGATGAGGTCTAGGAATTCTGGGTGACCGCTTAATGCCAAGGATTCTCGATCGGCCGGTTTGAGCGGCACAAGTGCCGCGACCGGCTTGTTCCGCTCCGTCAGCACGATGACCTCGCTGCGGCGACCAGCGGCGTACTCGGCCAAGGCCTGCGACGCCTCCGACAGCTTGATGGTTTTCACAGTTGTATCTCCTGTCCACCGATCCGCAGCACGTTCCGATCTTTGACGCCTACCGCCAACACTCGAACGGTCGGTGGTGGGCCTTCACTAACATCGTAGAACACTCGCAGAGTTCCGGCGCGCAATTCCCACGGCGCGATTGGATTCGGCCGGAGCGGTTTTCGATTACGCGTTTCGGTCAGAGGTTCATTCGTGAGTCGTCGTTCGATGGCGTCAAGAACCGTGGCCTGTTGGCCAGCCGTCAGGACCTGAAGATGCGCCTTGACGGCGTCGGCAAATGCGATCTGGTAGACCATTCCAGGTTCCAAGTGTACGTAGCGAGGTCTTGATCAAATCCAAGGCGTCAACGTCAGGCATCAGCCGCGGCGGCTCACGACGCATCGGCCGCCGTCGGCTGCATGCCGTGTTGGACCGCTGTTACCTATGTTCCCGGTTGCACAGGGGGGTCTACTTGCTCTTGCCGCTTCGATACAGCCGAACGTCAGCCTTTTCCAGGGTCGCCAGCCCCTCGGTGATGTTGTCGTCGATGTGAGCCAGGAAAGCCTCCAACTTCTCCCGCGTGTCGACGATCTCAACCACAATTGGAAGATCCTGGGAAAGGCGCTCAACCTTGAAGGTATGCAGGCGGCTGTGCGCACCGAACCCCATCATGCCGCGGAGCACCGTTGCACCGGCGAGACCCCGTTGGCGCGCCTCCAGAACGATCCACTCGTACAGGGGCCGCCCAGAATGCCGGTCACTTTCGCCAATGAAGATCCGGAGGAGATAACCTTCCTGCGGGAGAACCATTGCGTCACCGCCAGATCAAGTGCGCTGTTGTTCGACCGAGCCACACAGCGCCAATCGCGAGGGCGACGTGAGCTGCAACGTTCACTGTGGCCATGGTCCAGTCAGAGTCGCGCACCAAGTTAATCGTCTCGTTCCCGAACGCAGAGAAGGTGGTGAAACCACCCAGACCGCCGATGATGAGAAGCGCCCGGGCTTCGCCAGAAAGAAACGCCCGGGCCTCGGTTAGTTCCGACATGGCCCCGATGACCAAGCAACCGACCACGTTCACCGAGAGCGTTCCGTACGGAAACGTGCCCGCTGTCGTGCTCTGTACAATCCCACTCAGGAGATGCCGTGCGATTGAGCCGAAGAACCCGCCGATTCCGATGAGTAGGATTTGCACCATTCTTATCGTATGCCTGTGCGCGGTCTAACGTCAGGCATCAGCCGCGGCGCGCAAGCGTCAGGTCCGCGGCGACGGCTCCAAGCCGGTGTTGGGT
>CAZGLC010000402.1:0-3043 GCA_964526235.1 uncultured Bifidobacteriaceae bacterium | reverse complement strand
TGTCCGACCACGCGTGGCACGTGGTGAAGAACACGCCGAAGGTCACCGGGTTCGTCGGCGCCGGCAGCAAGCCGACGCCGCTCAGCAAGGAAGAGGTCGAGCAGATCCTCGACCAGGTGAAGTCGGCCGCCGAGAAGCCGAAGCCGAAGTACAGCTTCGAGAAGGGCGACCACGTACGGATCAACGAAGGGCCGTTCACCAGCTTCAACGGGGTGGTCGACGAGGTCAACCTCGATCGGAACACGCTGAAGGTCATGGTGACGATCTTCGGCCGCGCGACGCCGGTGGAGCTGGACTTCTTGCAGGTGGAGAAGATTTGAACCACGAAGACCACGAAGAACACGAAACCTTGTTTGTTCTTCGTGATTTTCGTGGCCTTCGTGGTTAAAGGTCATGGCGAAAAAAATTCAGGCAATGGTGAAGCTGCAGATTCCCGCGGGCAAGGCGACGCCCGCGCCGCCGGTCGGCACCGCCCTCGGTCCGCACGGCGTGAACATCATGGACTTCTGCAAGAACTTCAACGCGAAGACGGCCAAGGACGACGGCCTGATCATTCCGGTCGTCGTGACGGTCTATGCGGACCGGAGCTACACCTTCATCACGAAGACGCCGCCCGCCGCGGTGCTGCTCAAGCGCGTGGCGAACCTGGCGAAGGGATCGGCCGAGCCGAACCGCAACAAGGTCGGGACGGTGACGGCGAAGCAGGTCGAGGAGATCGCGAAGACGAAGATGCCCGATCTCAACTGCGACTCGCTCGAAGCGGCGGTCCAGACGGTTCGTGGCACGGCGCGATCCATGGGGATCGACGTCATCGGATAGCTCGTTCGAGTGTGGGAGGACGCGACGCGTCCGCTGGCACCACAGGGGGGCATATGGCCAAGCACGGTAAGAAGTTCACGGCGGCCGCGGCACAGGTCGAGCACCGCGGGTACACGATCGAAGAGGCGATTCCGCTGATCCAGAAGGTGAAGTACTCCAAGTTCGACGAGACCGTGGAGCTCGCGATGCGGCTCGGGGTCGACCCGAAGCACGCGGACCAGATGGTGCGCGGCACCGTCGTGCTCCCGCACGGGCTCGGCAGGAGCAAGCGCGTGCTCGCCATTGCCGGCGCCGACAAGCAGAAAGAGGCGCAGGACGCCGGCGCGGATCTTGTCGGCGGCGACGAGGTGGTGGAGAAGATCCTCGGCGGCTGGATCGACTTCGATGCCGTGGTGGCGACGCCCGACATGATGCGCGGCGTCGGCCGCCTGGGCAAGGTGCTCGGCCCGCGCGGGCTGATGCCGAACCCGAAGACCGGCACCGTCACACCGAACATCGCGCAGGCGATCAAGGAAATCAAGGCGGGCAAGGTGGAGTTCCGTGTCGACAAGACCGGCATCATTCACGCGCCGGTCGGCAAGACGTCGTTTGCGACCGACGCGCTCGTCGCCAACACCCGCGCGCTCGTCGACAGCGTCGTGCGCGCGAAGCCGGCGGCCGCGAAGGGCCGTTATCTGAAGTCGGTCACCGTGTCCTCGACGATGGGGCCGGGCATCCGGATCGACACCTCCCACATCGACGAGCGGACCACGAAACACTAGAGGACGCGATGGCTGTCACCAGAGCTGAGAAGGAACAGGCACTCCAGGACCTGTCGTCGGTCTTCAAGGGGGCCGACACGGCCATCGTGGTCGACTACCGCGGGCTGAACGTGCCGCAGGTCACCGAGCTGCGGCGGCAGGTCCGGGCCGCGCGCGCGCAGTACAAGGTGGTCAAGAACACGATCGCGCGCCGGGCGGCGGTGGGCACCAAGCTCGCGGCGCTCGAGTCGGCGTTCGAGGGGACGACCGCGGTCGCCCTGACCGGACACGACGCGGTGGCGCTGGCCAAGGTGCTCACCACGTTCATGAAGGGCGCCCCGACGCTGGCGATCAAGGCGGCGGTGGTGCAGGGCCAGGTGATCAAGCCGGCGGAGGTGACCGACCTCGCCAACTTGCCTGGCAGGCCGGAGTTGTACGCAAAGCTGCTCTTCGTGCTGCAGGCGCCGATGCAGCAGCTCGTGGGCGTGCTGGCGGCGGCGCCGCGGGATCTGCTGTCGGTGCTGGTGCAGGTGGAGCAGAAGAAGAAGGAATCATAGGAGAGCGAAATGGCCGAAGTGACTCAGCAGCAGGTAATCGACTACATCAAGGGCATCAGCGTCATGGAGCTCTCGCAGCTCGTGAAGACGCTCGAGTCCGAGCTCGGCGTGTCGGCGGCCGCGGCGATGCCGATGATGATGCCGGGCATGGCGATGGCGGGCGGCGCGGCGGCGCCGGCCGAGGAGAAGACCGAGTTCACCGTCAGCCTCACCGAGGTGGGCGCCGAGAAGATCAAGGTCATCAAGGTGGTGCGCGAGGTGACGAGCCTCGGGCTGAAGGAAGCCAAGGACCTGGTCGAGAGCGCGCCGAAGCCGCTGAAGGAAGGCGTGAACAAGGAAGAGGCCGCCTCGATCAAGAAGAAGTTCGAGGACGTCGGCGCCAAGGTCTCGATCACGTAACGCGACGCGCTTAGCGACGCGACGTCAACGCCCAACTCCCGACTGCCAACTCCCAATCTGTTTGGGATGTGGGGCTTGGGAGTTGGGAGTTTGTAATTGTCAGTTTTTCGATCCGCGAGGGTCAGCCACCGATGTACAGCCTTCCCAAGAACGTCTACCGTGAACGCAAGGACTTCTCGAAGATCAGGACGACGGTCCCCATTCCGAACCTGATCGAGATCCAGCGGAAGTCCTACGAGCGCTTCCTGCAGATGAGCCGCCTTCCCTCGGAGCGCGAGGACGCGGGCCTGCAGTCGGTGTTCAAGTCGGTGTTTCCGATCAGCGACTTCCGGGAGAACTCGTCGCTCGAGTTCATCGAGTACTCGATTGGAAACTGGGAGTGCAAGTGCGGGAAGCTCTCGGGCCTTCACCACCTGCGGAAGCCCTGCAGCACCTGCGGCGCCACCCTCGTCGCCGACCCGTACGGCGACCATGAGGTGCTCTGCCCGCGCTGCGGCAAGGCGAACCAGGCGCGCGGCGACGTCTGCG
>CAZGLC010000401.1:664-3050 GCA_964526235.1 uncultured Bifidobacteriaceae bacterium | reverse complement strand
CGCCCAGCTCAGCGGCCGCGTCACTGACGAGAGCGGCGCCGTGCTGCCCGGCGCCACCATCACGGTCACGCAGACCGACACCGGCTTCACTCGCTCTGACGTGACCGACGGGAACGGGTCGTACGTGCTGTCGAACCTGCCGCCCGGCCCCTACCGGTTTGAAGTGTCGCTCCAGGGCTTCCGCACCTACGTGCAGACGGGCATCATCCTGCAGGTGGCCGCCACGCCGGTCATCAACGCCGTCCTGGCCGTCGGCGCGCTTGAGGAGTCCGTCACCGTGGAGGGCGCCACGCCGCTCGTCGACGTGCAGAGCGCCGGCATCAGCGACGTCGTCCAGAACGAGGAGATCCTGGCGCTGCCGCTCAACGGGCGCAACGCGGTCGAGCTGGTGATGATCGCCGGTGCGGCCGTTCAGGTCACGACCGCGCCGAACCGGGCGGTTCCGGGCGGGCTGGGTGTCTCCGTGGCCGGCGGACAGTCCTTCGGCGTGGCGTACCTGCTCGACGGGACCATGCACAACAATCCGCAGGACAACCTGAACATGCCGTTCCCCTTCCCGGACGCGCTGCAGGAGTTCAGCGTCGCGACGAGCGGGCTGAACGCCCAGCACGGCATGCACGCGGGCGCCGCGGTCAACGCCATCACGAAGTCGGGCACGAACCGCTTCACCGGGAACGTGTTCGAGTTCCTCCGCGACCGGCGCTTCAACGCCACCAACCCGTTTTCGCAGATTGGGGCCGACGGCAAACGGGTCGATGACGGGCTGCAACGCAATCAGTTCGGCGGCACGTTCGGCGGACCGATCGTGCGGAACAGACTCTTTTTCTTCGGGGCGTACCAGGGCACGACGGTTCGCCAGCAGCCGGCCGCGAACATCGCGTGGGTGCCGACGCCCGCCATGCTCGCCGGCGACTTCACCACGTTCGCGTCGCCCGCCTGCAATGGCGGCCGGCAGCTCACGCTGCGGGGTGGCATCGAGAACAACCGGATCGATCCCGCGCGCTTCAGCCGCGCGGGGGTGAACCTGGTCAAGTACCTTCCAACCACGACCGACCCCTGCGGCCAGGTGACGTACTCGCTGCGGAAGGACAGTGACGAGGCGCAGTACCTCGGCCGGATCGACTACCAGCGGACCGCCGACGACACCATCTTCGGACGCTACATGGCCACCCAGGTCACGCAGGCGATGCCCATGCGGGAAGGCGACACGATACTGTCGCTGTACGACGCCACGACCAATACCGGCCTGCTGGGCCTCGATGCCGTGGCCCATTCGCTGGCGCTCGGTGACACGCACGTGTTCGGTCCCAATACCGTGAACTCGCTCCGGTTTGCGTTCAACCGGTCCGCCGTCAGCCGCCTCGCGCCGTCGACGTTCGATCCGTACGACCTGGGCTCGGACGTGTACAGCTATCACCCCGACGTCATGTTCATGACGATCCAGGGTGGGTTCTTCGCCCAGAATCCGGGCCCGAGCCGGTTCGTGACCAACGCGTCGCAGGTGAGCGACGACCTCACGCTCGTGCGGGGCGACCACCAGTTGTCCGTCGGGGCCAGCCTCGCGTACTGGCGGTACTACTTTCAGTCGCACGCACGCTCCGGCGGCACCTGGACCTTCACGGGTCAGTTGACCGGCAGCGGGTTGTCCGACCTTCTCATGGGACGGGTCGGCCGACTGGAGCACGGCGGACCGGCCATCCTGCCGATGGATCAGTGGTACGTGGGCCTGTACGCCCAGGACACCTGGCGCGCCAGCAGCCGGGTCACCATCAACGCGGGTCTTCGCTGGGAACCCTACTTCGGCCAGAACGTCACGAGCGGCGCCATCTACAACTTCAGCCGCGACAACTTCCGAACCAACACCAGGAGCCAGGTGTTCGTGAACGCGCCGGCCGGTCTCACCTATCCCGGCGACCCCGGGTTCCCTCCGGGCCGCAGAGGACTCAACACGCAGTGGTTGAACTTCTCGCCGCGCGTAGGCCTTGCCTGGGATGTGGCCGGCACCGGCCGCACGGCGGTGCGCGCCTCGTACGGGCTCACCTACGATTTCCCGAACGCGGAATACCACTTGATCAACGCGAACTCGCCGCCGTTTGGCAACCGCTCGCTCGTGGAGGATCCTCCGGGAGGGTTCGATCGACCCTACGCGCACCTGGGTGGGGATCCGCACCCGATTCAGACGCACCGCGAGACGCAGTACCTTCCGTTCGGAGCCTTTGGCGCCACCAACCCGAATAACAACTCGCCTCGTGTCCAGCAGTGGAATGTGACCATCGAACGGCAGCTCGGCGCTGTCTGGCAGGTGGCGGCGAGCTATATCGGCAGCTACACGGACCGCCTGTGGAACCAGGTGGCCATCAACCCCGGCGTCTTTCTCGGGCTCGGT
>CAZGLC010000401.1:0-654 GCA_964526235.1 uncultured Bifidobacteriaceae bacterium | reverse complement strand
GCCGGCGGCCTGAGTCTGAGTGGAAACTACACGGTGTCGCGCTGCTTCGGCGACGCGGCGTTCCAGACGGGGGGATTCCCGCAGATTGCCAACGGCTACACCAACCCCGACGACCCGGCGTTCGATCGCGGGTACTGCGACCAGGATCGGACGCACATCGGGGTGTTCGTCGCCGGCGTGCAGACGCCGCAACTGGCCAGCCGCGCGGCGAGCATCGCGCTCTCGAACTGGAGGGTGTCGGGCATTCTCAGCGCGCGTTCGGGGCCGCCGATCAACGTCATTGCCGGCCAGGACCGTGCGTTCACCGGGATTCAGAACCAGCGGGTCGACCAGGTGCTCGCCAACCCGTACGGCGACAAGAAGACGCCGGACAACTGGCTGAACCCGGCGGCGTTCGCACAGCCGGCGCTCGGCACGCTCGGCAACTTCCGGCGCAACAGCGTGAGAGCCCCGGGATACTCGGCAATCGACATGGCGCTGTCGCGGCTCGTCCCGTTTGGCGGCAGCCGCACGCTGGAGCTGCGGGTGGAGACGTTCAACCTGCTCAACACGTTCAACTGGGGTGCCCCGCCGGTCACACAAGGCGCCACGACGCACCACAACTTCAACTCGGGCGCGTTCGGCCGGATCACAGCGATGGCGGGCACGCCCCGC
>CAZGLC010000400.1:0-3138 GCA_964526235.1 uncultured Bifidobacteriaceae bacterium | reverse complement strand
CCGCCGGCGCCGCGCGGCGTGCCGCAGATCGAGGTCACCTTCGACATCGACGCCAACGGCATGGTCAACGTGTCCGCCAAGGACATGGGCACCGGCAAGGAGCAGAAGATCAGCATCACCGCGTCGAGCGGCCTCAGCAGGGACGAGGTCGAGCGGATGATGAAGGACGCCGACGCGCACGCCGAAGAGGACAAGAAGCGGCGCGACGAGATCGAGACGCGCAACCGCGCCGACCAGGCGGTCTACGCGGCCGAGAAGATGGTGCAGGACATGGGCGGCAAGCTCGCCGCGAGCGACAAGGCGGCCGTCGAGTCGGCGATCGAGGCGCTCAAGAGCGCGCTGTCGGCGAATGACGCCGCGGCGATGACCCGCGCCATGGAGCAGCTCACGCAGGCGCAGCACCGCGCCGCCGAGGCGCTCTACCGGCAGTCGGGCGCCGCGGGCGCCGGCGCGGGGGCCGATCCGAGCGGCGGGGCGAGTGCCGGCGCCCGCGGCGGCGGTGGCGGGCAGGGCGACGTGATCGACGCGGAAGTGGTGGACGAGGAGAAGAAGTAAGACCGGACGCAGGCCATGGACCTGTACGTGGTACTCGGACTGTCGCACGGCGCGTCGGACGCCGACATCAAGCGGGCCTATCGGCGGCTCGCGCGCCGGTTCCACCCGGACATCAACCCGGGCGACCGGATGGCGGCGGTGCGCTTCCGGCAGATCCTCGAGGCCTACGAGACGCTGATCGATCCGGCGCGCCGGTCGCGCTACGACTCCGGTCCCACGGCCGACCAGCCGGAGGCGCGGCCGACGAGCGGGTTCGAGGGGTTCGATTTCTCGGCGCGGGGCACCGACTACTCGGCGACCTTCGGCGATCTGTTCGCCGACGTGCTCACCGATCGCAGCGCGCGGTGCCGGGCGCCCGAGCGCGGGGCCGACCTCCATCAGACAGTCACCTTGAGCTTCCAGGAGGCGTACGCCGGCGTGACCCGCCCCGTCACGGTCACGCGGCGGGAGACGTGCCGGGGCTGCGCCGGCACCGGCCGGACGCGCGTGAGCGCCGGCCCGTGCCTCGCCTGCCAGGGCGCAGGGGCCGTCCGCTCGGTGCGGGGGCACATGGTCTTCACGCGCAGCTGTCCGAACTGCAGCGGCTCGGGCCAGCAGCGGCCGCGTCCCTGCGAACCGTGCGGCGGCATCGGGCAGGAGACGCGCACGGACACGATCCTGGTACGGATTCCCGCCGGCACGAGCGACGCCGAGCGCGTCCGCGTCCCCGGCCAGGGGAACGCCGGGCTGAACGGGGCGCCGCCCGGCGACCTGTACATCACCACCCAGGTCGCGCCGCACCCGTGCTTCCGGCGCGAGGGCGACGATCTGCATCTGGTGCTGCCGATCGCCATCCACGAGGCAGCCCTCGGCGCGCGCGTCGACGTGCCGACGCCGGACGGCGGCTCCGCGCGGCTGCGCGTCCCGCCCGGAACGCAGTCGGGGCAGCGGTTCCGGCTGCGCGAGCGGGGCGCGGTGTCGACGCGCGACGGCCGCCGCGGCGATCTGATCATCGAGACGCGGCTCATGCTGCCGAAAGTGCTCGACGAGCGATCCAAGGAGCTGCTGCGGGAGTTCGGCCGGATCAACGGCGAACACCTGCGGGAGCTGTAGAGGACAATCGATGGCGAAACGTGCTGAGCGGGGAAAGGCCTACTACATGATCAGCGCGGTGTCGCAGAAGTACAACATCCACCCGCAGACGCTGCGATTGTACGAGCGCGAGGGGCTGCTCAAGCCGTCGCGGACCGAGGGCAACACCCGGCTGTATTCCGAAGAGGACCTGGAGCAGCTCGAAACGATCCTGGCGCTCACGCGCGATCTCGGCGTGAACCTCGCGGGGGTGGAGATCATCCTCAACATGCGGCGCAAGATGGAGCAGATGCAGCGCGAAGTCAACGAGTTCATGGAATACGTGAAGCGCGAGCTCGCGCGCGGCATCGACGACTGGGAGCAGCGCCTGAGCACGGCGCTCGTCAAGTCGTCGCCCACCGATCTCGTAAGGCACACGACCAATACGGCACACGCCGCAAGTGAAAAGTCGAAAGTTCAAAGTAAAAAGTAAGTGGAAAGTTCTGTAAGTGGAAAGTTTCTCCGCGCCAACTTTCAACTTACTTTGCACTTTCCACTTTGAACTTTGCACTTTCGAGTTAACATGCCCTGTGCCGTGCGTGCTCTGCGACGATACCGGATGGAAGACGACGGAGGTCGACGGTGTCGCGCGAGTCACGCGGTGTGATTGCCGCCGCGAATCGCTGGCGGAGACGCTTCTCGGCGAGTCGCGGATCCCGCGGCGCTATCAGCACTGCGATCTCTCCAACTACGTCGCCTACAACGAGCTGCTGACCAAGGCACGCCAGCATGCCGCGCGCCTGGCCGAGGGCTTTCCGGTCGCCGAGCGCGGCCTGTTTCTGCTCGGCCCGCCCGGCGTCGGCAAGACGCACCTGGCCGTGGCCGTGCTGCAGCAGGTCATTCGCACCCGCGGCGCGCGCGGGCTGTTCTACGACACCCGCGATCTGCTGCGCGTCATCCGCAGCACCTACGATCCGGTGAATCAGACGGCGGAAATGGACGTACTCCGTCCCGTCATGGAGGCGGACCTGCTCGTCCTCGACGACCTCGGCGCCGAGAAGACCTCCGAATGGGTCGACGAGACGCTGAATCTCATCGTCAACGCCCGCTACAGCGCCCAGCGGACGACGATTTTCACGTCGAACTACGAGGACAAGCCGGACACGACCGATCCCGATGCGCTGCTCTTCCGGATCGGCTACCGGATGCGGTCGCGCCTGCACGAGATGTGCGAGTTCATCGACCTCGACGGGGCCGACTACCGGGAGCTGCCGCCCAACGGCGGCGTCGACGACCTGATTACGCTCTGGAAGCTGCGGACGAAGGCCTCGCGCAAGGCGTCGCTCCCGTCGCGCTCGGCCGGCCAGGCGCGCGTCCAGCTCCGCGACCGCGACAAGCCCGACGCACGCACCGATCTCAAGTGGTCCGGAGGTCGAGCCGGGTCGTAGGGGCACGGCGCGCCGTGCCCCTACAATGAAATGTGCTCGGGCTCTACCTCCACACCCCGTTCTGGGCCGCCATCTGTAACTACTG
>CAZGLC010000399.1:0-3139 GCA_964526235.1 uncultured Bifidobacteriaceae bacterium | reverse complement strand
CAGATCCTCGGCGGGCGGATGTTCAAGTTCAGCGCGCAGCTCGATTTCTAGACGAGGCAGAGTCCAATGGACACGAGGCGGAATTTCATCCCCGACGTAACACCGAGGCTCCGAGGCACCGAGACACGTCTGGCCAAATTGGCTCGGTGTCTCGGTGTCTCGGTGTTTTGTGGGGAGAGGTTCGGCGCGGTGGCGGTCATCGCCGCCGCGCTGCTCTCTGCGCCGGTGCCGGTCCAAGGCCAAGGCGCGCCGCAGCCGCCGACACCGGGCGAGTGGCCGCGCTTCACCGTCCCACGAATAGCCGACGGCCGGCCCAATCTGAACGGCATCTGGCAGGCGCTCGTCCCGGCGAACGTCAACCTCGAAGACCACGAAGCGCAGGCGGGCCCGTACACCGAGCTGATGGGCGCCTACAGCGGCGAGCCGGCGGGGCAGAGCATCGTCGAAGGAGGCGTCATTCCGTATCGTCCGGAGGCGCTCGCCAGGCGCAAGCAGAACTTCGAGAACCGGATGAAGGCCGACCTCACCCGCGACGATACGTGGCACGATCTGGGCGATCCGGAGATGAAGTGCTACATGCCGGGCGTGCCGCGCGCGACCTACATGGGCTTCCCGTTTCAGATCGTGCAGGGGACGCAGGATTTCCTCCTGATGGCGTATGAGTTTGCGAGCTCCACGCGCATCGTCAGGATGAACTGGAAGGAAGACGCGCCCGGCGACTTCTGGATGGGATGGTCGCGCGGGCGCTGGGACGGCGACTCGCTCGTCGTCGACGTCACCGGGCAGCGGAAGGAGACGTGGTTCGACCGCGCCGGCAACTACCACAGCGAGGCGCTGCGCGTGACCGAGCGCTACGCGCTGGTGAGCCCGTACCACATCATGTACGAGGCGACGATCGACGACCCGATGACCTACACCCGGCCATGGAAGATCAGCTTCCCGCTCTACCGCCGGATGGAGAAGAACGTCCAGTTGCTGGAATACAAGTGTCAGCCGTTCGCGGAAGAGCTGCTGTACGGGCGCTTCCGCAAGAAGTGAGGTGGGGGATGACGCGTCGAGTGCTCATGTCGGTGGCCGCCGCAGGATGTGCCGTTGCGGTCGTGTGGCTCCTGGCCGTGCCGGTCGCGGGCCAGGCGCCGCGGCCGGGCGGCACGCCGGCAGCCGCTGCGCAGGCGCCCGCGAAGCCGGCAGCGCGGCCGTTTACGCCACCGAAGACGCCGTGGGGCGACCCTGATCTGCAGGGCATCTGGAATTTCGCGACGAGCACGCCGCTCGAGCGGCCGTCCAACTTCGGCGACAAGGCTGTGCTCTCCGATCAGGAAGCGGAGCAGTTCGAGGAGACGCTCGCCTTCAACCTGACGCGCGACCGGCGCGACGGCGGCAATGCGGCCGACGTGGCGCGCGCGTACAACGAGCACTGGATGGATCCGCGGCGCCTCGAAATTCTCGACGACCGCCGCACGTCGCTCATCATGGATCCGCCCGATGGCCGCATTCCGCCGCTCGTGCCGCTCTCGCCGGAGCGGCAGAGAGCCAACCAGGAGGGGGCGGCGCGCGCCGCGCGCTTCAACGCCGGGATGCCCTTGAGCCACGAGGAATTCACGGCGCCGGTCCGCGGCATCATTCGAACCGACCTGCCGCCGTACCTCGGCACCATCTACAACAACACGGCACAGATCTTCCAGAGCCCCGGGTACGTCGTCATCGTGCAGGAGATGATCCACAGCGCGCGGATCATCCCGATGGACGGCCGGCCGCACATCAACCCGAGTCTCCGCCAGTGGCTCGGCGACACCCGGGGGCGCTGGGAGGGCAACACGCTCGTGCTGGAGACGCGGAACTTCCGGCGCGACCGCGGCGCCGTCTATCGCAACGCCAACCCCGACACCTTCCGCATCGTGGAGCGCTTCACCCGCACGGGACCGCAGACGCTCGCGTATGAGTTCACGATCTCCGACCCGACGACGTGGGCGCGGCCGTGGACGGCGATGGTGCCGTGGGCGAAGATCACCGAGCAGCTCTACGAGTACACGACGCACGAGGACAACTACGACGCGGTGCATCTGCTGGTCGGGGCGCGCGTGCGCGAGGCACGGGGCGAGAAGCCGCCGGAGCCGACGGGCCGTCCGGCCGGCGGCGGCGATGGGGACAGATGAGAGGTGAGCCGATGCGAAGGAAATTCTGCGGTGTGGCGGCAGGAGCCGGGCTGGTCTTTGCCGCTGCGACGGTGTCCGCGCACCACGCGTTCAACTCGGAGTTCGACGCGAACAAGCCGGTGAAGGTGCAGGGCACCGTCAGCAAGGTCGAGTGGATCAATCCGCACGCCTGGATTCATGTCGACGTGAAGAAAGCCGACGGCAGCATCGAGAAGTGGATGTTCGAGGCGGGGACGCCGAACACGCTGATGCGTCGCGGCCTGACGAAGAACTCGCTGGCGATCGGCACCGAGGTGATCGCGGACGGCTATCAGTCGAAGGACGGCATCTGTGAGCCCGCCTGCCGGGCGAACGGGCGCGACCTCCGGCTCCCCGACGGCAGGACGCTGCTGCTCGGTGCCGACGGCGGCGGCACTCCACGATGAACCAGCCCTGATTGCGGGAGGTGTGCAGATGCGCACTCGACTTCTGGCTACGGCCGTAGGCGCGCTCGCCGGATTGATCGCGCTGTGGGCGGCGGTGCCCGCGGCGCAGGCGCCCTCCGGGACGAGGGCGTTCGACGCCACGACGACGAATACGGATGCGGCGATCAAGGCGGCGGCCGACGCCGCGCGCGCCGCGGCCGCCGCGCGCGCGAACTGGAAGGCGCCGCGCACGGCGTGGGGCGATCCGGACCTGCGGGGCTACTGGCTGAGCCTCAGCTACACACCGCTCGAGCGTCCGCGCGAGCTCGGTGACAAAGCGTTCTACACCGAGGATGAGGCGCTCGCGGTGTTCAAGAAGACCGTGGAGGCCGACGCCGAGGTCGACCCTCGGACGGTCCACTACGACTGGAAAGAGTACGGGATGGACGCGTGGCAGAGTCCCGTCCGTCCCAATCTCCGCACCGGCCTGATCATCGATCCGCCTGATGGACGCATTCCACCGCTGACGCCGGAAGGAGAGCAGCGCCGCGCGGCCGCCGCTCGGGGCATCACCGTCCC
>CAZGLC010000398.1:0-3142 GCA_964526235.1 uncultured Bifidobacteriaceae bacterium | reverse complement strand
TCTTCGCCGACCGCATCCGCAATCGCGGTCATCACCGCTCCGTAGGCGGCACCCACCGGCGGCTCGCCGACGCCCCGCGCGCCGACCGGCGTATCCGGGTCGGCGAGATCGACCGCATCCGCCTGCATGACGGCCGGGATGTCGAGAATCGACAGCGGCTTGCTGTAATGGAACCGGTCGGTGAGCGACACGCCGTAGCGCGGATCGACGACCGACTTCTGGAAGAGCGCGTGCGCGATGCCGAGGCAGACGCCGCCCTTGATCTGCGCAAGCAGGCTCCTCGGGTTCACCACCGTGCCGACGTCGCCGACGCCGAGAACGTCGACGACGCGCACGCTGCCGGTCTCGATGTCGACCTCGACCTCCGCGAAGCCGATCACGAAGGAGTAGGTGACGCCGTCGCGGCCGTAGTTGTCCTTGGCCACGCCCATCAGCCCCTGCCCCGCCAGCGCCGTGGCCGACGCACGCGTCATGGGGTTGATGTCCTTCGGCAGCTCGTGGCCGTCGTATCGGCCGCCCAGCGCGATGGCCTGCCGCGCCGCCTGCGCGTAGCTCATCCCGCGCGACGGGCTGGCGCGATGGAACACCCGCTCGCCGCCGACCGTGTAGTCGTCTGGCGAGCCGCCGAGGTCGCGCGCCGCGATCTCCTGCAGCTTCCGCCGCGCGTCCATCGCCCCGGCATGATTCGCGCGCGTCATCGCGTGCGTCGTCTGGCTGCCGACCGACGGGCAGGTCCACGGCAGGTGCTTGCCCGTGTCGCCCCAGGTCACCTCGACCTTCTCCCACGGCATGTCGAGGATCTCGGCCGCCACGCGGGCGAGATCGACCATCGAGTGCGTGCCGAGGTTGCCGACGCCCGACTGCACGTAGAGCCGGCCATCCGGCCTGAGCGTCATGATGCTGTCGAAGCCGATCGATCCTGCGCCGTGCGGACCGACGGTGACGCCGACGCCGCGGATCTTCGAGCCCTGCCGCTTGCCGGCGCGCGCTTTCCGCTCCTCCCAGTTGAAGAGCTTCGCGCCGCGATCGAGCGCTTCCTTTACGAACGCGCTCGTGACGTGATTGCGCTGGCCGTTCGGCAGCACCGGCCCGAACGGCGCTTTGCCCTCCGGCGAATTCAGGCGCCGGATCGCCACCTGGTCGATCCCAAGCCGCTTGGCGGCCTTGGCGATCACCGGCTCGATGATGCCGTTGGCCTGCATCGGCCCCGGCGACCGCTGCTGCGACCGCGGCGGGGTGTTGGTGGCCACGTTGACCGCGCGCCAGCGCATCGCCGGCGGCTGGTAGATGAGCGACGCGGCGTTGCCGGCCGACCGGTGATCGCCGAGCGGCCCGTACGCGCCCGTGTCCTGGACGATGTAGAGGTCGAGCGCGGTGATACGGCCGTCTTTGGCGAAGCCGATCTTCGCGCGGCCGCTCAGGTTGGTGCGCGCGCGGCCGATGTAGCTTTCCTCCTCGCGCGTGATCCGCATCATCACCGGCGCGTTGGCCTTGCGCGACAGGAGCGCGGGAATGGACGAGGAGACCGCGCCGCCGCCCTTGCTGCCGAAGCCGCCGCCCGTGTACTCGGAGATCAGGATGACGTCCTCGGGCGGGATGCCGACCCAGCGCGCGATGTTCCCACGCGTGATGGAGACGCTCTGCGTCGAGGCGTGGATGTAGAGCTTGCCGTTCTGCCAGTACGCCATCGCGCTGCGCGTTTCCATCGGGTGGTGCCCGGTGGACTGCGTGATGAACGTCTCGTCGAGCACCAGCGCGGCCGCCTTGAAGCCGGCCTCGAGATCGCCGTACGACCACTCCTCGCTTGGCGTGCCCATCGGCAGCCGGCCCTCGGCCGCCTCGGCGAAGTCCTCGGCCGTCCACTTCAGCGTCTGGAACGGCGGCTGCTGCGCGGGTGCGCCTTCTTTCGGCGGCGGCGGCGGACCCCAGACGTTGCCCTCGAGCCTCGGGTTCGGGCCGTCGGGCCGCAGCGTGTCGAGCGCGTTGGTGACGAACGGGAGCGGCTCGAGGTCGACCTGGATCCGCTCGACCGCTTCGGCGGCCGTCAGCTCGTCGACCGCCGCGACGGCGAGAATCGGCTCGCCCGCATAGCGCGGCTCGTTGGTGAGCGCGCGCTCCTGGCCCCCGAGGTCGGGCAGATCGTCGGCGGTGAGAATCGCGCGGACGCCCGGCATCGCGAGCGCGGCGCTGGTGTCGATGCTCCGCACGCGCGCGTGCGGCATCGGGCTGAGCAGGAGCTTCGTGAACAGCATCCCCTCGGCGCGGAAGTCCTCGGCGTAGCGGGCGCGGCCGGTGACCTTCGCGACGTGATCGGGAGGCGTGTAATTGCGGCCAATGAGCTTGCCGGCCATGTTACGTCTCGCTTCCGATACAAAACTTCCAACTCCCAAAATGCCAACTCCCAACTTGGGAGTTGTGGAGTTGGGCGTTGGGAGTTTTCATGTCGTCCTCCGCATGTATTCCGCCCCGCGCATGAGCGAGGTCAGAATCTTGTCGTAGTCCTGGCAGCGGCACAGATTGCCCGAGATGCCGTGCGCCAGCTCCTCGCGCGTCGGATTCGGGTTCGTCTTGAGGAAGCCGACGGCCGCCATGACGAAGCCGGGCAGGCAGAACGCGCACTGGAAGCCCTGCTCGTCGACCACCGCCTGCTGCACCGGGTGCAGGACGCCGCCGGGGGCTTCGAGCCCCTCGATGGTCACGATGCGCCGCCCGCGCACCATGTGCGTCAGCACCGAGCAGGAGTAATGCGGCACGTCGTCGATGAGCACCGTGCAGGCGCCGCATTCGGCCCGGTCGCATCCGAGCTTGGTGCCGGCGAGCCCCAGCTTGTAGCGGAGCGTCATCGCGAGCGTTTCCTGCTTCAGCGCGTCGACCCGGCGTGTCTGGCCGTTCACGGTGAGCGTGATGAGCCGCTCAACCGAGCCCGGCGCGGACGACTGGCCGAGCAGCGGGCCGGTGCTGCGGAACAGGTACGCGCCGGAGGAGGCCACCGCTCCGCCGGCGATCACCCCTTTGATGAAGTTGCGTCGTGACAGCGACATAGGCTGAACCGCCCTGAAAAAACTCGCGTTGAGTCTACACCCACTAGCTGGTAGCCGGTAGGCGGTAGCTGGTAGCCTAAAGCCCGCAGCCCAAAGCCTAT
>CAZGLC010000397.1:0-3199 GCA_964526235.1 uncultured Bifidobacteriaceae bacterium | reverse complement strand
GGTCCGTCTTCTCCTAGAACGTCAGCCTGAACCCGAACTGCATCGTCCGGTACTGACCCGAGACCGGCCGGTTGTAGTCGCTGCGGCCCTCCTCGGTAATCAGCGTGAAGTTCTCGGTGTTGAAGAGGTTGATCGCGTCGGCCAGCAGATCGAGCGCGACGCGGCCGCCCAGCGGAATCCGCTGCTGCAGCCGCACGTCCACGCGGTTCTCGGCAGGCTGGACGTAGGCGTTGCGCGGCACGAGCGTGCCGTTCGGACGCAGGCGCTGGCTGAAGTCGGAACCGGTGTTGCGAACGTCCCCGCCCCAGAAGCCCTCGTCACGATTGCCGGAACCGTGGTAGTAGAGGCCGCTCACCTGGAACCCGCGGGCGACTTCCCAGATGCCGTTGAAGACGACGCGGTGGCGCTGGTCGCTCACCGACTGCGCCCACTCCCCGCCCATGTCCGGCGCCGTCGCGAACGGCACCGGCGCCAGCCCGCTGAACGGCTGCGAGTCGGCGTCCCAGAATCCCGAGAGGGTGTAGGTGGCCGACGCCTGCCAGCGGTCGCTCATCCGCTTGGTGAAGCTGGTCTGGAGGCCGTGATAGGAGGACCGGCCGGTGCGGACGAGCAGCGAGATCGTGCCCCAGTCGGGGAACGCCCGGCGTGCGACGTCGGTGAACGAGTAGTTGACACCGGTGGCCGGGTTGTACGTGAGGTTCACGTTGTCGATGATGTCCTTCTCGTTCCGCCCCTGCGCGTAGACGTAATCCGCCTGCACGGCCATCGTGGTCCCGATCTGCCGCTGCACGCCGATCGAGTTCTGCCAGGTGCGCCCCAGGTGCCGCGAGTACTCCACCGGGGAGATCAACTCGTTCAACGCCGAGAACAGACATCCCGGGCGCCTGTTGACGTGGCAGAACTGCGCTTGTGCCTCCGCGAACGTCGGCAGCGGCCGGCCGTTGAACGGGTCGGCGGCGAAGTTGGGACGGCCATCGTTGGGGACCTGGATCACGGCCACGAGGCTGTTGCCCACCGTCCAGAGCGTGTCGGAGGTAATCGGCTCGTAGTAATACAGCCCGGAGCCGCCCCGCACCACCGTGCGATCGTTGAGCTGGTACGCGAACCCGACCCGTGGCTGAATGTTGTTGGTGTCGTTGGGACGGCCGGCCTCGAGAAATGGCGGAACGGCAATGTCGTTGGCGCTCACGTTGATGCTCAGGTCGTAGCGGAGCCCGAGGTTGAGGGTCAGTCTGTTGGTGAGCCGCCAGTCGTCCTGCACCCACGCGCCGAACTTGGGCTGCGTGTAAATCAGGTTGAAGTTCCCCACGCCGACGCTGTACTGCCGCGTGATCGAGGAGATCGCCGCCAGGTTCCAGGTGTCGACGTTGAAGGCACTCGGGAACAGCGCTTCGATGTTGGCCGGGCGCGGACCGCCGCGCGCGTCGATCTCGCCGGCGGCCAGCCGCCGGTTGGCGCTGTCCTCCACTCGCCGCAGGTACTCCGCGCCAGTCCTCAGGTCGTGGCGGCCCCGCGCTTCGTACGAGTAGGTGAAGTCTTCCCGCACGCTCCAGACGTTCTGGCCGCGATTTCGGGGGAAGTTCGTATTGGGCAGCATGTTGAAGCCATTGAAGCGGATGCGCGGCGACCCCGTGGTGATGCCATCCCGCGCCAGCCAGTGATTCGACCAGCGGGCCAGGCCGGACTGGAAGAAGCCGAACTCGGAATAACCGGCCTTGACCTCGTTGACGGCCCGATTGCCGAGCACCGTCGTCACCTGGCCGAGCACCTCCCGGCTCTTTTCATCGGTGAGGCCGGTCGCTGCAGGGTGGTTGGCGTTGCCGTCGCCAAACGGATCGTACCGGCGTGCCTCGTGCCACTTCCCCATGAGGCGCATGTTCGGTGAGGCCTGATAGTCCAGGCGCCCGCCTCCCATCTTGACGGTTTCCTTCCCCTGCAGCGTGACGTTGAATACCGGGTACGGCGTCGTAAAGATGCTGGTCTGCGGCGCGCGCTCGTACTCGAAGTTCCCGAAGAAGTGCAGTCGATCCTGCATGATCGGGCCGCCGACCGCCGTGCTGAGCTGCTGGTTCTGCGTCGGCAGCAGGACACCGGACACGGGATCTTCCGCGTTGAACTTGCTGTCACGGAAGTTGCCCCGGAAGAGCCCGGCGAGCTGGTTGGTGCCCGACCGCGTGATCGCCTGCACCTGCACGCCCGACGATCGGCCCATCGTGGCGTCGAACCGGTTGGAGATGAACTGGAACTCCGCGATCGAGTCCTGGCTGTAGCGTGGCTGGACGCCGGTGCCCAGATCCTGCGTGACCTGCTGGCCGTCGATGTTCAGCTGGAACTCGCGGACCTCGCCGTCGTTCCGGTCCGGCAGCGGCGCGCCGGCGTTGGTGGGCGACGTGCGGCTCCCGGGCGCCAGCAGCGCCAGCGCCATCCAGTTGCGCCCCGGCACCGGAATCCCCTGCACCTGCCGCGGATCGATGTTGCCGCCGAGGCTCGACGTGGTGGTTTCGATGAGCGGCGCCTCCGCCGTCACCGTCACCGTTTCCTGAACCGACGACGGTTTCATCTGCACGTTGATGCTGGCCGTCTGCCCCACCAGCAGCTCCACGCCGGTGCGCTGCACCGTGGTGAAGCCCTGCAGCTCCGCCGTCATACGGTACGCGCCGACGCGCACGGGCATACGGTAGGTACCCGTCCCGTCGGTCACCCCGACGAAGACGTTGCCCGTGGCTTCATGGGTCGCGGTGACCGTCACGCCGGGCAGGACCGCGCCCGTCGAATCAGTGACCGTCCCCGTCAGGACGGCTTGCTCCTGGGCATACCCTGCAAACGGCAGCAACAGGACTACTGCCACCAAAAATGCCGAACGAACCCGACGCACCATCAAAGGCCTCCTTATGTGTGCGGTCGTCATCGCCTCGCAATGAGGCGGATCAGCGCCGAGAGCCATTCGCGTACCGTACCTTTTAGTCACGGAATCGTCAAGAATGAGCGCTCCGGTCGCCCAGGCATCCAGAAAACCGGATCGCCGGTCCACGAAAATGGACCGGCCAGCCAGCATTGGCTGTCAAAGACTACCTACCGAAAGATGACCGCCGCGTCAGTGTCGCCAACAGAATGGCACACATATCGACAGGCGCGACCAGCATGAGGATTGCCGATACAAGCAGTCCTCCAGCTCCCGTCGAGCCATTACGCGAACTAG
>CAZGLC010000396.1:0-3233 GCA_964526235.1 uncultured Bifidobacteriaceae bacterium | reverse complement strand
GACCCGTTCTTATCCGCAGACATCGGGAGAACCCGCATATCCCAGGAACCCCCTCCAATGTTGAAAAACAGGACCGACCGGCCGTCCGAGGACCAGCTCGTAGGAATCAGATTCACCGCGTCGTCGTCCAGCAACGGCTCCTCGTTTCCGGCGCCACTCGAAGGCTTCACGTACAGAGCGAGCCTTCCCTTGCGCGCGGAACTAAATGCGATGCGGCTGCCATCGGGCGACCAGACCGCTGTAGGCTCTTCCGCCGGGTCGAATGTGAAGCGTGTGCGCAGACCACGCGCGATGTCGTAGAGCCACAGATCGCGGGTCCTTCTCGTCGAGTCGAGAATGCTGACAGCCGCACGCGTGCCGTCGGGCGACAGCTCGATCGCGCCGTGGTCCGCCGGATCCCCGAGCGTCGCGATCTGCTTGCCCGCCCGGTCGAACCAGACGAGCTGCGAGCGGATGTCTCCTGAACCACTCTGGTAAGCGAGCACCCCGGTCTGGGACACAGAAAACGCGCCGGTTCGGCCGGTCGCCCCGCCGATCTGCACATCCTCGGCGACCGGGACCGCCTCGGCGGTCAGCTCCAGGCGGCCGGCATCGAACGGCTGCGCCATGAGTGTGTCATCGCGCATGAACAGCAGATGCCCGAGGGCATATTGCGCGTTGGAGCCTCCCTCCAGGAGCAGCCGGCTTCCTTCCGCGGGGTCGAGCGAGCCGACATAGACCCCGCGCGCATCAAGAGGGCCGCGCGTCTTGCTCCCAACGACGTGATACAGAAAGTGCCGGCCGTCGGGCAGGAAGAACGAATTCCAATGTGCTGTGTCACCGCTTGCCGTGTCGAGTGTCGTGACCGGCGACGGCGTGCCGCCACCCGACGCCGGCACACGATAGAGGGGCCCTCCTCTCGGGGCAAACACAATCACGTCGTCCCGACTCCAGCTCCCCTGGTTGTTCCCGGCCGCTTCCGCCACGGTGAGCGGCGGCCCTCCGGAGCCGTCAATCTTCTTCAGGGAGCCCCCGGCATTGAAGCCGATGAAGCGGCTGTCAGGCGACCAGAACGGCATGGCGGCGCCTTCGGTCCCTGCGAGTGGCTGCGCCACGAGCGTATCCATCGCACGGACCCACAACTGCGTGCGCCCATCCGCACCGGTCGCGACGAACGCCAGACGCCGGCCGTCCGGCGAGAGCGCGAATCGGATCGCTGGAGCGGCGCTCGACCAGTTCACGCCGTCCGGCTGCAGAATCACGGTGCGGTAGACCGCGGTGTCCGAAGGGGCACGCGGGAACACCAACCACGCCGCCGATGCTCCCGCGGCGAGACATGCGACGGCCACGATCGCCGTCGACGTCCCGGCGATCTGCCCGCGCACTCGCGGCGCAGCTATGACGCCAGCGACTGCATCAGTCGCACCCGAGTGGCCCGACAGCGACTCCAGGGCGAACGCGAGGTCGTCCGCCGACTTGAAGCGCGCCGCAGGACTCTTTTCGAGGCAGCGGTCGACGATGCGCGCCAGCGCGGGAGGGATCTGCCGATCGGCCACCGGCAGATCCGGGGGATCCTTCGCCAGAATCGCGCTCATCGTGTCGGCCGCCGTCTCCCCGCGGAAGGCGCGCTGGCCAGACAGCATCTCGTACAGGATTGCGCCGAACGCGAAGATGTCCGAGCGATGGTCGGCCTGCCGGCCCCGCACCTGCTCGGGCGCCATGTACCCCATCGTCCCCAGCACCATGCCGGGCACGGTGTTGGGCGGAGTCGTCGGAAGATTGCTCACGCCGGCCGACGGAGACTCGGCCTGCGTCAGCTTCGCCAGACCAAAGTCGAGAATCTTCACGCGGCTGTCGGCCGTGATGAAGACGTTCTCCGGCTTCAGATCGCGATGGGTGATGCCCTTCTCGTGCGCCGCCGCGAGCCCGTGCGCGATCTGTACGGCGTACTCGACCGCCTTGCGCACCGGAAGCGCGCCGCCGTGCAGCCGTTCGCGGAGCGTCTCCCCTTCGAGCAGCTCCGACACGATGTACGGCGAGTCGTCATGCTGGCCGACGTCGTGCACCGCCAGGATGTTCGGGTGGTTCAGGGCGGCTGCCGCGCGCGCTTCCTGCTCGAAGCGGGTCAGGCGCTCCGGATCGGTGGAAAAGGCCGGGGGCAACACTTTGAGCGCCACGTCCCGCCCCAGTCGAGGATCGCGGGCCTTGTAGACCTCCCCCATCCCGCCCGCGCCAATCGGGCCGGTAATCGTGTACGGGCCGAGCCGCGTGCCGGACGCCAGCGCCATATTCTCAGGTTCGTGCGGATTCTACCGCGTGGACGGTCCGGCCGCTCGCTACCGGTTCCCAGGCGGTGGAGACCGCGCGTTACGCCACCGGCAGGATCAGCGGGATGACGTGCTTGCCGTGCTTCCGGTACACCTTGAAGTCGCCGTCCAACGTGAGGACCGCGCTGCGGCTGTACTGCTCCGCCATGCGCACCAGCGACGCATCGGCGACCGACATCGGCACGTCGGAGTATCTCGTACGCAGCGCCTGAACCTCCTTCAGCTGCTCGTCCAGGCGGAAGCCGAGCGCGACCGCCCTGCGCAGCAGCATCTGGAAGACCGCCGCCGATCCGGCCCTGGTCTGATCGAGCAGGAAACACGCTTCCGAGATGACGGATTCGCAGGTCAGGAGCGGCGGCTCGATGTCGGCCCATTGAGCGACCGCCCAGTCGTGGTGCCGATCCCGTGCGTCGATCAGCGCCACGAGCGGACCGGTGTCGAGGATGATCTGCTGTTTCACCGCCCGTAGCCGCGCAGGTGCTTCTTGTTCGAGGCAAGATCGCCGGAACCGCGCGCGGTTCCGACGAGATCGCGAACAAGGTCCAGACAGGACACCCCTGGTGCAGGCTCGCCGTCGAGATAGCGGGCCAGCGCCTCGCGCGTGATCGCGGATTTTGTCAGTCCACGGTCCCTCGCACGAGCTTCCAGCTTCGTGTCGATTTCGTCCGGCAACTTCAGCGAGATGGTCCGCATGAAGCGATAATACCACGAGGTCTGACTGGTAATACCACGCGAGCCAGCGGAAGCGCGGGCTTCAGTCGGGTCGCTACTGGTCCCGCAGCCACTTCGCCTGCACTCGGAGCGACACGCTGTTCGACGTCCCCCCGTCCGGCGGCCGGTTGAAGACGGTGATCTTCACCGTGCGATCGCCGTAGACGCCGTTGAGCTGAAACGGCCCCGGCTCGTTGAACCGGTTCGGCAGCGCGC
>CAZGLC010000395.1:0-3239 GCA_964526235.1 uncultured Bifidobacteriaceae bacterium | reverse complement strand
TGACAGGCCGCCCAGCGTCGGTCCAGATTTACGCGGTTTTACGTGAGCGGCGACATTTGGCTGCTCATCGCCTCATCGTTCTGGCAGTTTGCGAGCAGTTTCTACGTACCTCGCGAGATCGATGACTGGCGGTTCGATTTCGATTTCGACAAGGTGCTCGTAATGTCCCAGGAGAACGGGGTCTTCAACCTTCAGCGGAGCGAGCAACGGCCATCGCCGGAATCCGCTCCCTGGTGTGGTCGAGGTCGCTCGATTACTGCCTCGAATCCCCTGCCGGAGCGATCCATCGATCGATCGCAGCCGGAAGATCGTCGAGGCGGCGCAGAATAACCGTCCGCATTCGCTCACCGAGTCGCGCTGCGTTCAACAGATGATGACAGGCTTTCTCCGTGACAACGATGTCGCAGTACGGCACGGCCAAGGACAACGCGTCGATGTCGTAGATGTCATTGGGCGTCCACCGCTTACCACCGTTGCGATGCCACGCAGTCTTGATCTCGATCGAGACCTCAGTACTCGGCATGCTGCGAACGAACGCCATGGCGGTTTCAGGGTTTGAACCCAGATGTTCAAGCGTGAGTGCTCTGAGCGCGAGAGCGCGTGGCAACATGTTCTGAAACTCAATCAAGAGCTCACGCGCTGCGACCACGTCACGTAGCCGACCACGACGCCATCGACCGCCCTCTTCGTTTAGCCTGCCGCTTTGGACCTGTTCTTCCTCTGCGCGTTTGATCGCGACAGCTGCTGCTCCCGCTGGGTTCCAGCCGTACTGTTGGAGCGTCGGAACTTCGTCATCTGTCGGACCGCGCAGCACTGCTCGCTCGAGCAACAGATTCGCATTGGCGACAAATGCGTCAAAGTGCTCGGCGCCCATGCGTTGGCGGACCTCCTCGGTCGCATCTCCCTCTGGTCCCATAACTCTTAGGCCGCTCTGGATGCCGAACGCATGCCTTGCACCGTGCCCGACGAGTGCGACTGGTGACAGAGCAGGCGCCGCGACCACGAATCGGTTCAATGCCGCCTCAAGTTCCAGCTCCATGATGACGACTCGACTGACGAGCACCGAAAAATCAGTCAACTCCTCCATCACATCTGCGATCGTCCGTCGTTGTGCGGGATCCCGGATCTTGACCATTTCCATATAATGCGAGCCAGACAGGACGAAACGGGCCGTTCCCGAGCTGCGGGCATTTCTGCATGCCTCAAGGGCGGACACGAACCGCACTCCGCTACTCAAACCAGCTCGCGCCTGCGCCAGATAGATCCAGTGATTGAGGTCCAGATAGACGAGCGGCACCGCGTGGGTCGGCCAATCCGTCAGACGGGGCCACACAAGCTGCGAAGCGGTCTTGGACTTCGATGGCGGCGAGGCGTCGGCCAATCTTCCCTCAACTCTGCGGCGGGTCCGACTCACCTCGGGACCCGATCGCTATTCTGCCCGAGCGCACCAAAGATCACGAGGGCCGCACAGATTCACGCGAATACTAAGGCGAGCGCAATTGCGCATGGCGCCAGAACTCTCGATCGCCCTGCTTGGTAAGATCCTACGAAGGTGAATCAGTCTGTGAACAAGGAAAAACTGTGGCCATCGAATGGTCCCTGCTACCTTTGTGGAGCCGGTGGACCCCTGTGTCGCAGCCACATTATCCCCAAGTTCGTCGGGGACTGGCTTCGTCGGACGAACGTGACGGGACGACTCCGGACCAACAAAGTCCCCAACAGGCTCGTCGAAGACTTGGAATGGCGCTACCTGCTCTGCCAAGCGTGCGAAGGCCGCTTCAACAAATTCGAGACAGAGGTGTGCGAGAGCATCTTCGTGCCGATGAAGTTGCCCCGGTTTCGTGGACTCCCGCCCTGTTGGGCGATCATAGGAGGACACGATGCCGAAATCACACCGACCGTATCCGCTGGAGTATCGAGAGCGGATCATCGAGCTCGTCCAGAAGGGACGCAGCCCGGAATCGCTCGCGAAGGAGTTCGAGCCGTCGGCGCAGTGCATTCGGAACTGGGTACGGCAGGCCGATCGCGACGCCGGGCGGCGGCGTGATGGCCTGACGACCGAGGAACGCACCGAACTGCAGCGCCTGCGACGCGAGAACGCGACGCTCCGCGAGGAGCGGGAGATCTTGAAAAAAGCCGCGGCTTGGTTCGCGCGGGAGACGAACTCGATCCCGTCGAAGGGTTCCAGTTCATGAAGGCGAATCAGGCCGCGCATTCCATCACCACCATGTGCCGGGTCCTGGGCGTCTCCGCCAGCGGGTACTATGCGTGGGACCGCCGCGCCGTGAGCGCGCGGCGGCTCAGAGACCAGGAGCTGCTGGACCAGATCCGCGCGTTCCATCGGGCCTCGCGTGGCACGTATGGCGCGCCACGGATTCACCGGGATCTGCGTGAGGCCGGGGTGCCGGTCAGCCGCAAGCGGGTGGCGCGATTACTCAAGCAGGCCGGCCTGCGCGGCGTGAGTCGCCGCAAGTGGCCGGTGACCACCGTGCGCGCCGAGCACGCCCGACCGGCCCCCGACCTGGTGCAGCGGGCCTTCACCGCGACGGGGCCCAATCAACTCTGGGTGGCCGACATCACCTACATTCCGACGTGGGCCGGCACCCTGTATCTGGCCGTCGTCCTCGATGTCTGGAGTCGGCGAATCATCGGCTGGGCGATGGCGACGCACCTGCGCACGAGCCTCGTCCTCGCGGCCCTCGACATGGCCATCGTCCAACGCCGGCCCACCGCGGTGATTCATCATTCGGACCAGGGCTGCCAGTACACGGCGATCGAGTTCGGCCGGCGGTGTCGCGAAGCGCACGTCCGGCCGTCGATGGGCTCGGTCGGCGATTGCTACGACAATGCCATGTGCGAGAGCTTCTTCGCGACGCTCGAGTGCGAGCGGCTCGATCGCGTCACGCTCCGGACCCCGGCCGAGGCCCGGATCGCGGTCTTCGATTTCATCGAAGGCTGGTACAACCCGACGCGCCGGCATTCATCGCTCGACTACGTCTCGCCGGTCGCGTTCGAACGGCATGGGCCCCGGCCGCCAACCGCCGAGCCGGGCGGCACGGAGACGGCGGCGTGACGAACGGCCTATGGAAGCTGCCGGCCCTATGGAAAACGCACAAAACGCGTTTCCCGCAGGGCCTTGGAAAACGCTGCGCGTTTTCCACAAGCTTCCACAGGCCATCATTCTTGTTTATGACTGAAGAGAAGGACCGAAAGCGCTAACCTGTCCACGAAACCGGGGC
>CAZGLC010000394.1:0-3268 GCA_964526235.1 uncultured Bifidobacteriaceae bacterium | reverse complement strand
ACCTCGGAAGCGCGACTGCGTGTGAAGCTGGCCACAGCAACTCGCTTCGGTGCCGCGAGCCGACGGCGATGAAGCTTGATGCGTTCCAGGAGGTGGAGCGTGTCCGCGGTCACATAGCTCTCGCCGCAATCCGGGCAGACTACAACAGGCACGTTCTCGATAACGAGAAGCGCGGCTCCGCGTCCATAGCTGCGCGTCATGCGGCGAATCCGAATGCTCGTTTCTCCACAGACGGCGCAACGCTTCGTTTCGATTCTAGGATTCGTTGGCATAGAGGGTCACGATGACGAGCTTGCCGCCGCGGCCGAACTTCACCACGACGACGAGGTCTGTTGCTTTGTCAGCACTTGGTCCTTGGACCAGATACTCTCGACTCACGGTCCGTTTGACGCCCGACGATGCCGCCAGCAAGCAAGGCGTTCTCGACATCAAAGATCGAGAGGCCGTCCGCGTCCATCTCTTCCTCGGCGTGGAGCGTCATCACGTACTGCCGGGAGCGGACCAACGCGCGAATCTTCGCCAGAACCCGGCTGGGCACCACTCAATGATTAAAATCGAGATCGAGAGAAAAGGATGGTGGTGGTCGCCTCGGAGGCCGGAGGGACCCCAAAGGTGGATGCACAGCAAGACTGTCCCCTCCTCGTCCAAGCGGCAAGGTTCAAGGTTCCCTTCAGTCTCATTTCACCACGTTCTCACCACGTATAGGCCAGGGATTCCTGCGCGATTCATCCACTGTGCGAGAAGGCCGCCTGTTCGCACCTGCTCGGCGAAATCTCGGACGTAGGCGGCCAGCTCGGGCCGGCCTGTAGCGACGGCCATTGAGTTAGGGCTGCTGGACAAGGTGTCATTGAGGACCTGCGACCCAGGTAGTTGTGCTGCGGACGCGACGAGCGTAAACCGATACTGGGCCCAGGCATCAGCCTGACTTGTGCGAAGCAGGTCAAGGGCCATCGCGGGGCTGTTTGCAACGATGATCGAGGCTTGCCGCATGGTGGCTCTGACGAGTGCCTCGTTTGTTGCCCCGTTCACGACGATACGGACGCCCGACTTATTCGCGTCGGCGGGAACGCGGATTGGCGAACCAGCAGGCACGAGAAAGGTCGTATCAAGCGTGACGATCGGCTTGGTGAACTCTATCCCCAGGAAGCGATCCGGTTCGACCGTGAGCATCGCCGCGACGTCCACGATGCCGGCCGTGAGATCTGTATCGATACCGTTGACGTTTGGGTAAAACTTCATCTCGAGCTGGACATTCATGCGCTTCGCGAGTTCACGGGCGATGTTCGCGATGCCACCGGGCTCGGTCGTCGTCGCGTCCGGCGAGGCGAATCGCATATCGATCGCGACGCGGAGCTTGCCGCTGGCGATGATGTCGCTTGGTGCTGCTAGAGTGGTGGGGCCTGTAGGCGACCCGCCGCACGCGCCGTTGGACAGCAACACGCCGGTCGCAACAAGTATTCGGACAGACACGGACGCGCTCACTCGAAGTCCAATCTTACGGAGAAACTGGCGCATGTCTCTTACCCCTTCCTGAAGCTCCAGCGGAAGAGAATCGTCGCGGTGCGCTCCTTCATGTCGAGAGTGGCGGTGTTATTGGCGATGTTGAGGTTGCGCAGGCCACCGTCATACCGACCCTCAATGCCCAATTGTCCGAACATGACGCCTGCACCGGCAATGATACTGACGTCGTTGTTTCTGACTTTGTTCTCGGCCTTGAGATCCTCATCCGGAAAGGTCTGAATGCCGAACTTCTGGTTGGTTTGCGTTGCTTTCGTCGTGAAGCTGAAGCCAGGGCCGATAACGATGTAGAACCGAGGTGTCTTTGTGGCTGAAAAGGCGAACCTCGCCAGCACCGGGATTTCGACGAAATCGATTTTCGCGGTGGCGGTGAAGACATTCTGGCGTCCCGTTAACCTGGAATGTTTTTGCGTGTACACCACTTCAGGTTGGATGGCTACCATCGGCGCCACGGGAAGTGAGATAAAGCCGCCTACCACGAGCCCTGCTTTGACGCTGGAATCGAGGCCCGTAGCATCGGACCCGCTAAAGGTGATTTCGTTGATGTTGGCGCCCGCTTCCACGCCGAAGGTTAGTTGATCAGCCGCCAACGCGGGGCTGACGGAGACAGCCAGCGCCATCAGGCAGGGCAACGCCATTCTCATCAAGCCTCCCAATTGCCAGTGGTATCCACTCGGGACGCGCGACAAAACGACATTCGTCAATAAATCAGCCCGCGTGCGCACCCGCGCCACAGAGGTATAGCCGGAATTTCCCGTTTTGACGGCCAAACCGGGCAGCATTCTACACTCGCACACTGCGCGTGGGACGAAATTCTTGTGGGTTCGGTCGTTCGTCACGACACTGCCCCGACGTGGACTCGACGCCAGACGACCTGATTTCCTCGACGTCTCTCAGCTCAATTGTACCCACGCCGCATGTACCCACGCCGCAACAATTCAAGCCCGATCTCCTGACACCTCGAACGATTTCCGTTGCTCGCCAGCGGCCGGATTGGCGTTCACCCGCGGCCGTTCATGATCGCGCCAACGGCCGACGGGTGCAACGCCTGTTAGGCACACTCCCACGGATTGTGCTACAGGCCAGTATTCAGTGCTATATTCTGACCTATGAAAGCTGCGAACGTTCGACCAATCACGGATTTGAAGAACCGGACGAAAGAGCTTGTGCGCGAAGTCGCCGACGGCGGTCAGCCGGTTGTGATCACACAGAATGGCAAACCCAGGGTCGTCCTCATGGACGTGGAGCAGCATGATCGCCTTCAAGACACTCTCGCCATGCTGAAGCTCTTGGCGCAGAGCCAAGTGTCGCTGGCCCAGACCCGCCGTGTCTACTCCACCGCTGAGGTTCGGCGGCGGGCCAAGGCCGCGCTCGAGAAGGCTGCGAACAAGTGACTGTGCGACGGTACTCCGTCGTCTGGACGGAGGTCGCCGCTAAAGACGTCGAGCGCCTGGCGTCTTACCTTCTGGACGACGCCCCTCTCCGTGCCGAGCAGATCCTTCTCCGTATCATTGCCCGTGGCGAATCTCTCGAAGTCTTCCCTCATCGCGGCCGCACGCCGCCGGAGTTGCGCGCTATCGGCGATCAGACATGGCGGGAGATTCAGGAGCCACCGTGGAGAATCATCTACCGGATTGCCAACAAGAAGACGGTCGAGATTCACGGCGTGTTCGACGGCCGACGATCCCTGGAAGACATCTTGATGGAGCGCCTACTTCAGGCCTGATTCTCGGTTCGGCCTAACGCTGCG
>CAZGLC010000393.1:0-3269 GCA_964526235.1 uncultured Bifidobacteriaceae bacterium | reverse complement strand
GATCGATGCACATCTTGAAGCGGAGGTCGTCGACGTTGTTGATGTTCCACGCGCTCGCGTGGCAGACGACCTCGCGGTCGCGGGGCTTGACGAAGAGCGACCGCTCCCAGAAGGTCGGCGGCAGCGGGTCGAAGCCGAGCGCGGTGAAGAACCGCTCGCCGTAGCGGGTCATGTCGGTCGGGCTGCTGTTGCGCGCCCGCAGGACATCGGTCAGCGAGACCGTGCGCGCGCCGCCCGCCGGGCCGACCAGGTCGTACAGGTTGGACCAGTCCTGCGCCCAGATGTTGCCGAGCAGGTGCGCGGGAATCGGACCGTCGGCCGGCACCTCGTCGCCATAACGCTCGCGGAGCTTCGTCCGAACGTAGGCGTGCAGCGACAGGTACAGCGGCCGCAGCTGATCCCACAGGCGATCGAGCTCCGCGGAGAACGCCTCCGGCGGCATGTCGTACTTCGAGCGCCACATCGCGCCCGTATCGGCGAACCCGAGCTCCCGCGCGCCCTTGTTCGACAGCTCGACGAAGCGCGCGTAGCGCTGCTTCATGGGCGGCGCGACCGTGTGCCACCCCTCCCACACGTCGCGCAGGCGCGCGGAATCGCGGTCCTTCGCGAGAATCCCGGTGATCTCCTCGATGTCGAGGCACGCCTCACCCGATTCGCCGTCCTGGCAGTATTTGCCGCGCCCGTAGATCCCTTCCATCGACGCGACCAGCTGCGCCAGCTCCTCCGCTTCCTTCGGGTCGGCGGGCGCTGCCATCGTCAGCGCGTTCTTGAACAGCGTGAGCTGGCGCCGGTCGGAGTTCGGGAGCTCCACACCGTCGAAGCGGGTGGCCTCTTTCGCAAAGCGCGTGACGGCGGTCATGTACGCCGCGCTCGCGCGCGCCGCCATCGCCTCGGTGTCGGCCGTGATGTAGGTGTTCTGCACCCAGCCGGCCTGATTGCCTTCGTTGCTGAGCCGCAGCATCGTGTCGTTCGCGTCGCGCAGAAACGCGCGCGCCTCGTCCGGCGACGGCGCGGGTGTGGCGCTTCGGCATCCGGCAGCAGCCGCTGCTGCGACCAGCGCCAGAAGGAGTCGAGAAATGCTCATGGCGGGATCATAGGCCCGCCGCGGGCGTCAGGGAAGCAGAGGCTTTTCGCGTTCGATGAAGTGGCGGTGCAGCAGACGCACCGCCTCGTCCGTCCCCGGCCGGGGAATCATCCACGTGACCCGGAACGAGGAGGTGGCGACGCCGGTGGGCAGAATACCGGCCGAGACGAGGGCGTTCGAGCCGCTCCGGACGTTCGCGTACGTCGCGTTGATGCCCGCCCCGATGACGCTGACGGCGGCGAGGCCGTCGACGAGCCGGGCGCGCCCGCCAAGCTGGCGGTCGAGCGTCTCGCGCATGCGCGGCTCGTCGTGCAGGTTTTCGCGCGACACGACAAGCGTGGTTCGGCCCGGCGCGACATGGAGCTGTTTGCCCGCCACGCCGCAGGCGTCGAGCGCGGCCAGCAGGTCCTCCGCCGGCGCCTCCGATTCGAGCAGCAGCACGTCGCGCTCGCTCGCGACGCCGACGACGGTGCCCGGCATGCGCGGCGGGTTGCGCCGCACGACCGTGCCGTCGACTGCGGGATCGGGGCCGGGGAGCGGCCCGCGGGTCGCGCGCGCGTAGATCGCGATCCCTTTGTCCTTGGCGAACTCGACCGCCTGCGCGTTGAGCACCTTCGCCCCCGCCTCGGCCATCTCCTGCGTCTCTTCGTAGGACAGGACACCAATCCGGCGCGCGCCCGTCACCACGCGCGGATCCGCGGAATAGACGCCGTCGACGTCGGAACAGATCTCGCAGTAGTCGGCGTCGAGCGCGGCCGCCATCGCCACCGCGGAAGTGTCGCTGCCGCCGCGTCCGAGTGTCGTGACCTCCTTCTTGTACGAGACGCCCTGGAAGCCGGCGATGACGACGATCTTGCCCTGCGCGAGCGCGTCCTGCACGCGGAAGGGACGGACCTCGATGATGCGCGCGTCGATGTGGCGGTCGTTGGTGATGATGCCCGACTGGCTGCCGGTGAAGCTGATGGCGTCGCCGCCAAGCTCACGGATGGCCATCGAGAGGAGCGCCATCGAGATGCGCTCGCCCGCCGACAGGAGCATGTCGAGCTCCCGGCGTTCGGGATTCGGCGACACCTGCTTGGCCATGGCCAGCAGCTCGTCCGTCGTGTCGCCCATGGCCGACACGACGACGACGACCTGGTGCCCGGCGCGGTGGGTGTGCATGACGCGCTCGGCCACCCGCCGCAGCTTCTGGACGTCGGCCACGCTCGTGCCGCCGTATTTCTGTACGACAATGGACATAGGAAGGCCCAGGGCCCCAAGCTTCAGGCCCCAGCAAATTCCGGGCCTTGATTGGTATAATCCGCGAACCCACCTACTTTGAGGGAGGCTCATGAAACTACGCACTTGTGTCCTGTCACTGGCGATCGTGGCGGCTCTCGTCGCTCCCGCGTGGACGCAGACCGCGCCGGCGCCGCTCCGGTCGCCTGACGTCATCTTCGTTCCGACGCCTCAGGAGGTGGTCGACGCGATGCTGAAGCTCGCGAAGGTCACCAAGAACGACGTGGTCTACGACCTGGGCTCCGGCGACGGGCGTACGCCGATCACCGCTGCCCGGACCTACGGGGCGCGCGGCGTCGGGATCGATATCGACCCCCAGCGCATCAAGGAGGCGATGGAAAACCTGAAGGCTGCGGGCGTCGGCGACAGGGTCCGGTTCCTGAATCAGGACCTGTTTACGTCGAACATCAGCGAGGCGACCGTCGTGACGCTCTACCTGCTGCCGTCGCTCAACCTGAAGGTGCTGCCGAAGCTCAACGCCGAGCTGAAGCCGGGCACGCGCGTCGTGTCGCACGCCTTCGACATGGGCGACATCAAGCCGCAGGAGACGCAGAACGTCAATGGCCGGACGATCTATCTCTGGGCGGTGCCGATCAAGTAACTCTGAAGGGGTCAGGGCACAGGGCACAGGGCACAGGGGGCAGGGGTCAGCGCTGTCCTGACACCTGCCCCCTGACACCTGACCCCTGCGAGAGTTCGCGGTTCACTCCGCCCGCGTTCGAATTCCCCAGCCAGCATCGAGATCCTGTAGGCGGCGCCGCATCGATCGCGAGCACCGTCCGTGCTAGAATTTGCGACTCATTCTCATTTTCGAGGGTTCACATGCTCCAGGCATTCGTCATCACGCTGCGCGAAGGGCTCGAGGCCTTCCTCATCGTCGCCATCAGCCTGGCGTACCTGCGCAAGA
>CAZGLC010000392.1:0-3274 GCA_964526235.1 uncultured Bifidobacteriaceae bacterium | reverse complement strand
TCGCGCAGCGGAACGCGCTCGTCGGCGACCCGATCCACCGCGTCGATTTGCGCATGCAGCGGCAGTTCCGCCGGGGCAGCCGGGCGTCGATCGACGGCATTCTCGAAGTGTTCAACTTGTTCAATCGCGCGAATTACGGAAGCTACACGACGCAGGAAGTCAGCGTGGACTATGGAAAGCCCTTTTCAAACCAGGCTGTGGCCTATCAGCCGCGCATGCTGCAGCTAGGCTTCCGACTGGTGTTCTGATGATGCGCCGACTAACCGTCGCAGCCGTTGCAACCGCCCTGATGGGCAGCGCCTTCGCGTCGTGCTCCCGCGTCCCGCCGGCGATCGTGTCGTATCCCGATTGGATCTTCACCAACGGCCAAGTGCTGACCGTCGATGAGAACTTCTCGATCGCCGAGGCGCTCGCCGTCAGAGGCGACCGCGTACTGGCCGTGGGCACGACGGCCGCGATCGAGGAGCTGGCGGGTCCGGAGACGCGCCGCGTGGACCTGGCCGGGAAGACGATCATCCCAGGGATCATCGACCCGCATCTGCACCTGCAGGATTCGGCGCTCAACGAATTCGGCGCAGACGTGGCCGCCAGCGAACCGAAGTTTCGCGACTACCGCAACGTCGCCCGGGTCGAGGGGGCGACCGTCGACGAGATCCTCCAGAACATCCGGAAAGTCGTGGCCGGTCGCCCGCCAGGTTCCTGGATCCGCGTGCAGCTCGCGGATGGGGCGAAGATAGGGCCGCTCTTCTACGACCGCGTTCGTCGCCGCGAGCTCGACGCGGTGGCGCCCGACAATCCGCTCGTCGTCCAGCCGTACAGCATCATCTCGATCATCAACAGCCGGGTGATCGACGCGATCCGGGCGTTTTACGGCTTCCTGCCGGAAGACTTCGAGCGGGATGCCAACGGCCAGATGACCGGCCGCGTTGACACGGTGCTCGTCCGCTCGATCGTTGGCGACCTGCTCGTCGATCGCCCGATGACGAGTCTGCCGGGCGCGTTCAAGAAGGGCCTGGAGAAATACGCGTCGTACGGCGTCACCACCTGGTCGAGTGCGATCTCGCCGCTCTCGTTTCTCTCGGTCTTTCGCGAGATGGACCGGCGAGGCGACCTCGTGATTCGCACCGCGTTGACACAATCCGTCGGCATTGCCGTCTTCCCCTATGGCGGCGATTTCTACCGGCGCCTCGGCGACGTGACGGACATGGGAACCGACCGGTTCTGGCTCGTCGGCGTCGGCGTCACGACCTCCGACGGCTCGTTCGAGCTCGCGTGCATGACGCTCAAGGTCCGGCCTGGCGCGCCGAACGCGCCGCAAGGCGATCGGCCGTGCTTCGTCGCCCCCGGCACGCTGCGCAGGCGTGCGCTGTTCGAAGCGGTCAAAGCCGGCAATCGCGTCACCGGAACCCATACGTCGGGCGATCTGGCGGCAGACCACATCATGGACGTGATCGAGGAAGCGAGCGCCGCGGCGGGTATGACGCTCGAGGAGATCCGCGCCAAGTCCCACACGATCGATCATTGCAACTCCTACCCTCGGCCGGACCAGATCGAACGCGGCAAGAAGCTGAACATCCTCTGGAACTGCGGCGCGAACTTTCTCGAGACGGACGCCGCCGACGGGGCGGCGTGGTATGGCGAGCAGTTCGCGAACGAGCGGATGCTGCCAACCGCCTCCATTCTGAAGGCCGGCGGCCGTGTGACAGGACAGGGGGAAGGTGTCCGCGGGGACAGTTACTTCGCGAATCTCGAGATGCTGTTGACCCGAACCGACCTCAAGGGTCGGGTCTGGGGCAAGCAGGAGGCAATCGATCGGCGGGATCTGCTTCGCATGTACACGATCTGGGCCGCCGAGTACGTGGCGCGACCCGACAGGCTGGGCTCACTCGAACCGGGAAAGCTTGCCGACCTCGTCGTGCTGGACAAGGATTACATGACGCTGCCGGCCGATCAGTTCGACACTATTCATGCACTACTGACGATGGTTGGTGGACAGGTGGCGTACCGTAATCCGGACTTTTCCGCGGCGCAGCCGTGAAGAAGACGGTGCCATTCATCGCACTGCTGGTGACGGTTCTGGTGGCGGTGGCCGTGCGCAGCTCGGCGCCGGTGTCCGCCCGAACGCAACTACCTCAAATCGGCGGCTGTCCCGGCGATTCCGCGCGTTTTCATCCGTGCGCCCTGGCCAAGGCGCGAACGTTCAGTCCCCCCCGCACCCCCGACGGGCGTCCAGATCTACAGGGATTGTGGGACGCGCCGACGGTGCCGGGCGGACAGACCCTCGAGGAACATCCCGGCGCGTACGGATTTACAAAGACGAGCAGCAAGATCATCGATCCGTCTGACGGCAAGATTCCGTACCAGTCCTGGGCGGCGGCGCAGAGTCGGGAGAACGAGACCGGTTATATCGACCCATATGCCTTTTGTGTGCCGCCGGGCGTTCCGCGCCAGATGTACAACGCCGGGTACCGCCAAATCATCCAGCGGCCGGACTTGGTCCTGATCCTCAGCGAAAGAGTCCACGTCTCTCGCACGGTCCATATGGATGGCAGTCCGCATCCTGACCCTGGTATCAAGCTGCTGATGGGAGACTCACGCGGCCGTTGGGAAGGCAACACACTCGTCATCGATGTGAGAAACCTCAGCGGCCGGGTCTGGTACGATCTGCGCGGACATTTCCAGAGCGATGCGCTCCACGTCGTTGAGCGGCTGACACTCATCGAGCCGAACACGATTCACTACCAGGCAACGATTGACGACCCGACACTGTACACGCGACCGTGGACGATCGTCCTGCCTCTCAGGCGGAATTTGGATTACAGCGAGATTTGGGAAGAGGCGTGCTACGAGGGCATTTCGAGCACGTCGACGATCTCCAATCTTCGTGATGTTGGCTACCGGGTCTATACGGGCATTAGGCCGCCGAAGTAGGAGGCCGGGCCCGTATGACGTTTACTGAAACGCAAATCCAAATCGTCGCTCTCGGCATCCTTGAGCATCGCGATGATCTGGGTCTCGCTGAATTTCGACTTCCGCATGACCGCTCCTGACCCGGAGCAGTCTACCCTCGAGTGTCAATCGATCGGGGAGCTTACGCAACAACTTGCGAGCAGCGCGTCGATGCGCGGGGTTCCGAGTCGTGTTCTTGAGGTTTGAGACTTGGGTTGGGATTTGGGATTTGGGATTTGGGATTTATTTCAGTTCCCGCCTACCGAAAATGTGAGCGTCCAGGGCCGGACCGGCGCGCCATCGAAGGTGCGAATCCCTTCGAGCA
>CAZGLC010000391.1:0-3278 GCA_964526235.1 uncultured Bifidobacteriaceae bacterium | reverse complement strand
GGGATCCGGGATCCGGGATCCGGGATCCGGGATCCGGGATCCGGGATCCGGAGGAGGAGGAGGTATGAATCACCTCGAACTGGTTGCGGGCAACGGGCTGCTCCACCGCCGCGCGTTTCTCACCGCCGGCGGCACGCTGGCCGCTGCGTTCACCGGCTACCAGCTGAGCGAGGACGCGGCCGCGCAGGCGCTCACCGACGACCCGTGGTCGCGCAAGGCCGGCAATCTCGTCAAGGAATACGCGACTCCCTCGGCCTACGAGAAGCACGTCGTCCGGACGCTGAGCAATCCGAAGGGCGAGCCGCGGACGTCGCACGCCCGCACGCCGCACCATCTGATCAACGGCACGTTCACACCGAACGGCCTGCACTTCGTCATCTCGCACAGCGGCGACCCCGACATCGATCCCGCGCAGCACAAGCTGGTGATCCACGGCCTCGTGCGGCGGCCGCTCGTCTTCACCCTCGACACGCTCGCGCGCTACCCGATGGTGTCGCGGATGACGTTCGTCGAATGCGGCGGCAACAGCGCCCCCCTCTTCTCGAACGAGCCGATCCAGGCGGGCATTCAGGCCATCCACGGCCTCGTGTCGTGCTCGGAGTGGACCGGCGTGATGCTCTCGACGCTCCTCGACGAAGCCGGCATCGATCCGCGGGCGACGTGGGTGATCGCCGAAGGCGCCGACTCGCTGGCGCTCAGCCGCAGCGTCCCGCTGACCAAGGCGCTCGACGATGCGATGGTGGTGCTCTATCAGAACGGCGAGCGGATCATGCCGGGCAACGGCTACCCGCTGCGCCTGCTCCTCCCGGGCTGGGAGGGCAACATGAACGTCAAGTGGCTGCGGCGGCTGAAGCTCGCCGACCAGCCGAACATGAGCTACTACGAGGCGCGCACCTACGCGCCGATTCTGCCCGGCGGCAAGGCCTATCAGTTCTACTTCCTGCAGGAAGTGAAGTCGTTCATCACGCACCCGTCGCCGGGGCTGCGGCTCGGCGGACCGGGGCTCTACGAGATCTCCGGCATCGCCTACTCGGGCAACGGGCGCATCGCCAAGGTGATGGTCTCGGCTGACGCGGGCCGCACCTGGGCGCAGGCGGCCCTCCAGGCGCCGGTGCTGGCGAAGGCGTTCACGCGCTTCCGCGTGCCGTGGCGGTGGGACGGCGGGCCGGTCGTGCTCCAGAGCCGCGCGTGGGACGAGGGCGGCAACGTGCAGCCGACGCGCGCCGACATCATTTCGCGGCGCGGCCAGACCGCCAAGCCGGTGACGAACCCACTTGGATTCCCGAGCCAGCATTACAACGGGCCGAGCAGCTGGGCGGTCGACAAGGCGGGCGAGGTGCGAAATGTCTACGCGTAGGGCGTTTTCGGCGCGGACTTTTTTTGTTTGTCTCTGTGTCTCCGTGTCTCTGTGGCTCGTGTCGCAGCCCGCGCTGGCACAGGGACAGGTCGGCGCTCAGAACACGCCGAGCCTGGGCAAAGCGATCTCCGAAGCGGAGATCGCCGCGTGGGACCTGACGATCCTGCCCGACGGCACGGGACTGCCGCCGGGGAGCGGCACGCCCGAGCAGGGCGCGAAGGTGTTCGCGGCGAAGTGCGCGCTCTGCCACGGACCGGAGGCGAAGGGCGGCACGAACGCCGCGCTCGTGGGCGGCCGGCCACTGACCGACGGCATCGACACGCCGAAGACGATCGCCAACTTCTGGCCGTACGCGACGACGCTCTTCGACTTCACGCGGCGGGCGATGCCGTGGCAGGCGCCCCGGACGCTGACGAATGAAGAGGTCTACGCGCTGACGGCCTACATCCTGTCGCTCAACAAGATCATCGGGCCGACCGACACGATGAACGCGCAGACGCTGCCGAAGGTGCGGATGCCGAACCGCGACGGCCTCATCCCGCGTTTCCCGGAACGGATGCCGTAGCTGGCCGGTAGGCGGTAGTCGGTAGCGAGTCGTAGGTCCCTTCGCTTCTCGAGGAGAGCGTTTATGAACATCACGCGCGAGACGTCCCCCCGGCGAGGCACCGTTGCCGTTCTCCTCCTCATGGTGGTGGTGCTGCTGCTGCCATCCCCCGGCTGGGCGCAGCAGGAGGCCGCCATCCTCGGACAGGTCACCGACGACAGCGGCGGGGTCCTGCCCGGCGTGACCGTCACGGCCACGAGTCCGGCGTTACAGGTGCCGCAGGTCATCGACGTCACCAACGAGCGCGGCGAATACCGCCTGTCCCCGCTGCCGATTGGGACCTATGTCGTGGAATACGAGCTTCCAGGGTTCCAGACCGCGCGACAGGAGCAATTGCGGCTCACGATCGGGTTTCAGGCCCGAGTGGACGTGTCGCTGAAAGTCGCCACGCTCAGCGAAACGGTGACGGTCTCCGGCGCCGCGCCCGTGGTGGACGTGACGTCCACGACCGCCCGCACCCAGCTCACGAGAGAAACCCTGGAGCTGATCCCGACGGGCCGGAACAGCATCGTCGCCGTGATGATCCAGGCGCCTGGCGCGCGGCCGCAGCTCGACTGGAGCTTTGTCACGGGGAACCCGCAATTCAAGGTGTTCGGCCAGCTCGGCGAACAGTGGGTGGCGCTCGAAGGCGTGGTGACGAGCGGGCCCAAGACGGGCACGCAGGGCGGCAACCATTACGACTACGCCGCCATGGAGGAGTCGATCGTTACGACGGTGGGGAACACGGCCGAGTCCCCGACCAAGGGCCTGCAGATCAACGTCCTCCTGAAGTCGGGCGGCAATGACTTTCATGGCAGCGGCTTCTACGCCAAGACGGGTCACCGCTTCGAGAGCAACAACCTGACGCCCGCGCTGAGGCAGCGGGGCATCACCCGCGGGAATCCGGTCAACAACCGCACCGATGCCAGCGGCGAGCTCGGCGGCCGGATCGTGCCGGACAAACTGTGGTTCTACTACGCGACACGGCGACGCGAGGAGCAGGTGGGCATCCTGAACGTCTTCAAGCCCGACGGCACCCCTGGCGAGAACGACCAGTTCCAGTACTTCCACACGGGGAAAGTGTCGTACCAGATGACGCCCAACAACAAGTTCATCGCCGCGGTCCAGTACGTCCGCCAGGGCGGCGTGGCCCCAGGGAACCAGCGGGTGGCGTGGGAGTCGCGCGTGTACAGCCCCACGCAGGCCACGACGAGCAAGATCGAATACCAGGGGATCAGGGGCGACAAGTTCTTCTCGCTGCAGATGGGCGCGTGGGTGTGGAACGTGACCCGGCAGTGCTTCTCGGACAACGGCGCCACCGTCGACCAGCTGACGCAG
>CAZGLC010000390.1:0-3279 GCA_964526235.1 uncultured Bifidobacteriaceae bacterium | reverse complement strand
GCAGCGTGGGAGCAGTCGACGCCACCCCCTCGACCATTTGCCACGGCGAGCCCACCTGGCCGTAGAACCTGAACACCACCGTGTCGCCCAACCCTGACGAGCCCACGTCGAGGTTCGTGCGGACGCCGGGCGCCTGGTTCATGAAGGCGTGGAACCCATCTCGCGAAGTGGGGAGCACCTCCAACTGCTCGCGGGTGAGCTCGGTCGACGTGGCCGTTGACGTCGTGTCCACCAACGGCGAGGCCCCGGTCACTGTGACCGTCTCGGCCAGGGCGCCGACATTCAGCTGCACGTCCACCCGCGCGGTGAACCCGACCGTCAGGCGCACGCCCTCGCGCCGGACGTTTTGAAATCCGGGCAGCTCGAAGACGACGCTGTAGACGCCAATTGGCAGCGGCGACAGACGATACTCGCCGCGCTCGTCCGAAACGCTCGTGACGGAGGGCACCTGCAGCGCCGGACTCGTCGCCGTCACGGTCACGCCTGGCAGGACGGCGCCGCTGGTGTCGGTGATCACGCCGGTGATGCTGGCAGGATTGCCCGCCTGGCCCGCCAGTGCGGGCACCACCGACACAAAGAGAATCGCAAGCGTTCCGAGACAGCGACGTGAGAACATGTGCCCTCCTCGTGTACGTTGTGCCGCCACCGAAAGGTCCAGTACGGGTACGAAAAGAGGACGGGGCCGAAATAGGAAATAAAAACAATAAGGGGTCGCCAGCCTCTGTCGCCGCTGGGCGAACCGAGGCGCGCGACCCCGTTCTCGTGACTAAACGCCGGACAGGTGCGTCGTGCTGTCGCCGATTCGTTCGGGCGTCGGGACTCCGACCTTGTCCATCATCGTGAGGAGCAGGTTCGTCATCGGGGTCTTCTCCGGGTACGCAAGGTGACGGCCGCCTTTGAGCTGGCCCGCGGCGCCTCCCGCGAGCAGGCACGGCAGGTTGAGATGATCGTGGAGGTTGCCGTTGCCCAGCCCGCCGCCATAGAGAATCAATGAGTGGTCGAGGAGCGAGCCGTCGCCGTCGGCGGTGTCGCGCAGCCTCTTCAGGTAGTACCCGAGCAGCTGGACATGATACTGATCGATTTTCGCCTTCCTGGCGATCAGCTGTGGATTGTTCAGATGGTGCGAGCAGGAATGATGTTGCTCGGGCACGCCGATGTTCTCGTACGTGATCGTGCTCGTTTCGCGAGCCAGCAACATCGTGATGACGCGCGTGATGTCGGCCTGGTAGGCCACGACCTGCAGGTCGAACATCAGTTTGGCGTGCTCTTCGAACGTGTCCGGGATGTCGATCGGACGGTCTGGCAGGGTCATCTCCGACTCGGCACGGCGTTCGGTGTTCTGAATGCGCTGCTCGAGCTCGCGCACCGCCTCGAGATATTCGTCAAGCTTCGTGCGATCGGTCGAACCCAGCCTCCGCTCGAGCGACGCCACTTCGTCCGTCACGGAATCGAGAATGGTGCCGGTCCGACGCACCTGCGCCGACCGCTGGGCGGCCGTGCCGCCATCGCCAAACAGCCGTTCGAAGACGACCCGCGGATGGGCCTCCATGGGGAGCGGCGTCGTCGGTGACCGCCATGAAATCGTATTGGCGAAGAAGCAGTCCTCACTGTCGCAGCCAATTTGCGTCGGCTTCTCCAGACTCAGCTCGAGGGACGGGAGCCGAGTGTCCCGACCAAGCTCTCTGGCGATGATCTGATCGACGGTTGTCGCCAGCTGCACACCGGCGACTCCGGTTCGATCCCGATCGTACGCGTGCACGCCGGTCAGCCACACGGCCGTGGCACGCGCATGGTCGCCATTGCCGTCGCCGCGCGAGTCGGCCTCCATGTGGGCCAGCCCGCTCAGCACCACGATGTGGTCGCGCACTGGAGCCAGCGGGCTCAGGATCGGCGACAGCTCGACGCCGGCGCCCACCGTGGCGGGCACCCACATGGGCTGGATCGTCCCGTTCGGAATGTAGATGAACCCCAACCGGCGCACCGGCCTGGCCGGCGTTCTGGCCTGAGCGGAGAGCGCAGGGACCATGGCGTCCAGCAACGGCAGCGCGAGTGTCACGCCCATGCCGCGCAGGAACGTCCGCCTGGGAAGCGATTTCTTCGTGACGATCATGGCTTCCTCCGTGTCAGTTGTCTCCCGCTCTCCTCATCTGAAACGGCGTGCTCCTGACGATGCCCAAGACGAGCGACGAGAACCGGTAGTCGCGCGGCGCGGCGTCGCGCACGATGGCGCGAACCGTTGGAGCATCGTAATACGCAAGGCTTCGACCCAGCGAATAGGTGAGGAGGTTTTCGGTCAGCGTGCGAACGAACTGCTCAGGACGCCGCAGCAGCAGTTGGCGGAGTCCGGTGATGCCGTCGAACTTGGTGCCATCGGGAAACACGCCGGACGCATCGATCGGCGTATCGGATTCATCGACGGTCCGCCACTTTCCCACCGCATCGAAGTTGTCGAGCGCAAAGCCGATCGGATCCATCCGCGCGTGGCAGTTGGCGCAGACGGAATTGGTGCGATGCTGGGCCATCGATTCCCGCATCGACAGCCGCTTGCCGGAGTCGCCGGCCTCGGTAACGAGCGCCGGGATGTTCGGCGGCGGCGGCGGCGGGGGCGCGCCGAGAATGTTCGAGAGCACGTACTTGCCCCGCAGCACCGGCGAGGTCCGGTTGGCATACGACGTCAGCATCAGAACGCTGCCGTGGCCCAGCAGGCCGCGGCGCGGACTGTCGCCGCCGTAGGTGACGCGCCGGAAGCGGGTCCCGAACACGTTCCGCATCCCGTAGTGCCGCGCCAGACGCTCGTTGACGAATGTGTAGTCCGCCCGCAGGAGATCGAGCACGCTGCGGTCCTCGGTGAACACGATCTCGAGAAAGAGCTCGGTTTCATGCTGGAAGTCCTGCGCCAGGCTCAGGTCGAAATCCGGGAAGAATCGCGGACTCGGGGTCTTGGCCTCGACGTCGCGCAGATACAGCCACTGCGCGGCGAAATTGGTGGCGAGCGTCCGCGAGCGGGCGTCCGCCAGCATCCGCCGCACCTGCCGTTCCAGCACGGCCGGATCCCTGAGTCTCCCGGCGACCGCCACGTTCAACAGCTCATCGTCGGGGATGCTGCTCCAGAGGAAGAACGAAAGACGCGAGGCCAGCTCGATATCGCTGATGCGATGGACGCCCCCGCGGACCGCCGGCTCGCGTTCGATACGGAACAGGAACTGCGGACTGACGAGGATTCGTTCGAGCGCCTGTTCGATGCCCGCGTCGAATCCTCCCTCGGCCCGACCGGCGTTG
>CAZGLC010000389.1:0-3286 GCA_964526235.1 uncultured Bifidobacteriaceae bacterium | reverse complement strand
CGCCACGTGTACTGCAGCTTCACGAGCAGCTGATTCGACTCGAGCTGCCAGCGGTCGAGGAGCGACCGCACGTTGTGATTGTAGACGACGAACAGATCGGCGACCGGCAGCAACGTCCAGCGGATCCTGGTGTTGACGCCGACCGAGTCGGTGTCGGTGTCGTACTGCGCGTAGCTCGAGACGGAGAGATCCGGTGAAAAGTTCATTCGGACGCGCGTGCCGACCAGATGCTGCCTGAACGAGCCGCCCGGCATGCGTCCGATGTTCCGTTCGCTGTCGAATTCCACCGTGACGAGCGGCGCCGGGTTCCACACCCAGCTCCACACGTACTGATTGAGCTCGCCGTTGTAGAAGCTCCCGGAGATCCAGTTCAGGGACATGGCGTAGCGGCGCTTCTGCGCGGTGGTGACGCCGAGCGAGCGGCGGACCCACTCGTACGGTCCTGGCGCAATGACGACGCCCGGCGAGATCTCGAAGAGCCCCCGCGGCCGGTCGCCCGACGGGCTCACCAGCAGCCGGACCCGATCGCCGCTGCGAAACTGCCAGTCGAGCGCGTGGATCTGGAGATCGTAGGTTTCCCACTGGCCGGACAGGTCGGTCCAGAGATACGGGTTCAGTCCATAACTCATCTGCTGGATGGGGCCGCGGGCGGGCCGCGGCCGGTACATGAACGATGGATTCCAGATCTGGACCGCGCGCCGCGGCACGAAGCCCAGGGACGGATCGAAGTCGCGCCCGACCCGCTTGTACCAGACCCTCCAGTCCCACTCGTCGTTGGGATAGTCGACCTTGAAGGCGTAGGCGGCTGTGTCCCCCCGCAGATCGTCCCGACCGGTGGCGAGCCCCCACACGCTGGCCGTGAGGTTCTTATCGCCCCGAAACGTCGTCGTCTGGTACGTGAAGTCGATGCCGGTGAGCCAGCTCCCGGAGCGGCCCAGCGGATCCCCGGCCGTCACCAGCGCACCGACGTACGATTCCTGCCAGACGTTCTGCCGGACGCGCGCCACCGCCATGGTCGTGTGGTCGTCGACGATGCCTGGAGAGTCGTTGGCGCCGATCACCAGGCCGCTGAAGTTCGTGCCGCCGACGCGGCCGTCGATCTTGGCGCCCGCGACGAGCGGGACCTCGCGGCCGTGGACCAGACCGATACGGCGGCTGAAGTACGGGATCACATCCCGGTTCACCGTGGGTCCGAATTGAAACAGGTCGGAGCCTTCGAGGAAGAACGTCCGCTTCTCGGGAAAGAACAGCGGAAAGCGCGTGAGATTCGTCTGCCGCGTGTCGACTTCCGTCTCGGCGAAATCGGTGTTCATGGTGACCGAGGCGGTCACGTTGGACCCGAGGCGCTGCGTGACGTCGAGACTCGGGCGGAATGTGCCGTCCAGGGCGGCGGCCGGCGCCGGGAGCCCGCCGCCGGTCGTGACGCTCGGCCGGATGTCCAGCCCTCGCCCGAGCGCGAAATCGGGCAGCTCGGTCAGCAGCCCGGCACGGCTCGTTTGCCTGAGACGGTACTGCCGCGACGCGGCCGCCCACCGGTCTGTTTCGAGCAGACGCTGCACACGGCGCTCCACGTTGAAGTGCCACTCGCGCAAGTCCGGCTTGAAGGTCAACGTGCGAATGGGGATCCGAATCTCCGCGCTCCAGCCGTAGCGGCCTGTTGAGGTCTCGGCTTCCCAGATGCCATCCCATTCGACGCTCTCGCTGTCGCCACCTGACGTGATCAGGCTGTCATAGCGGGCTCCGCGGGGGTTGACGGCAAACACGTAGCCGGTTCGACCGTCGCGAAAGGGCCCCATCACAATCCGGACGTGATCCTCCGCCTGCAGCCCGGCGTCGCGCGCCACCGTGAAGCCGACGATGCCGCCAGGCCCGTCGTCGTGGCAGATGATGCCGATCACGACGGCATCCCGTCCGGCCAGGACGCGCACTTCGGTGCGATACGTCGGCGCGGCGCCGTCGCCCGGCTCGGTTTGCGCGAAGCCGTCCACCATGTCGGCGGCGGCCCAGGCGGGCTCGTTCAGCAGGCCGTCGACGTCGATCGTGTCCGCTCCGGTGCCGGCGCGAAGCACCGGCGGCGCGGTGTCCTGACCGAAAAGGGCGCGAGGGATCAGCGCGGCGGCGACACCGAGGGCAAGAACGAGGCGCACAGTTCAGAACAGCGGTTTGTCGGCTCCTGCTTCTCCGCTTGAGTCAGGAGACCGCGATTAGTAGTGTACGTCCGTGCCCCGTCCGGCGTTCCCAACCAGCCTCCGTCGGTATCAGGTCTCGCTGACGGCGGGCACGGTGTTCCATCGCACCCTCCGAGTAGCTATTCGACGATGACGCTCGAAGACATCAAGCCGAACGCCGTTGTACGCGGCATCCTGCCGGGCCAGTCGATCACTGTCGTGAACGTTCAGTGGCATGGGTCGAATGCTTTGGAACTCACGTACAAGACGCCAGCTGGCAAGGTTGCCAACGAGCTGCTATACCGCCACGACGAGCCCAGGCTGGAGCTCGTGGAGCACGGAAGACCGTGGAGTTTTGACGCCGACGGCGGCCTCTTTCGTCTCGTCTCCGAGGCCCATCGCATTCGGCTGGCGCACCTCTTCGATCCGGTGCTGGCCGTTCACCTCTCCGTTGTGGACCCGTTGCCCCATCAGATCACGGCGGTCTATGAGTCGATGCTGCCCCGACAGCCGCTGCGTTTTCTGCTGGCCGACGATCCAGGCGCCGGCAAGACCATCATGGCGGGGCTGTTGATTAAGGAATTGATCGCTCGTGGCGACCTCCAGCGGTGTCTCATCGTCTGCCCTGGCAGCCTGGCGGAGCAATGGCAGGATGAGCTCTTCGACCGCTTTCAGCTCCCGTTCGAGATTCTGACGAACGACCACCTTGAAGCCGCCCGCACCGGTAACTGGTTCTTGGAGACGAACCTGATCATCGCCAGGCTCGACAAGTTGTCGCGCAACGAGGACGTCCAACTGAAACTCCAGGCGCCCGATTGCCGCTGGGATCTTGTCGTCTGCGACGAGGCGCACAAGATGTCCGCCACGGTCTTCGGCACCGAGACCAAATACACGAAGCGGTATCGGCTCGGGCAGCTCCTGTCAACGCTCACACGCCATTTCCTCCTGATGACGGCCACGCCGCACAACGGTAAGGAAGCGGACTTTCAGCTCTTCATGGCACTCCTCGACGGCGACCGGTTCGAGGGCCGGTTCCGCGACGGTGTTCATGTGACCGATGTGTCGGACCTGATGCGCCGGATGGTCAAGGAGAACCTGCTCAAGTTCGACGGCACGCC
>CAZGLC010000388.1:0-3315 GCA_964526235.1 uncultured Bifidobacteriaceae bacterium | reverse complement strand
CAAGTCGTTGGAAAATAGCGAGAAAAACGAGCCAATTGCCAATTACGTTCCCTTCTCCGCAACGAAGATGCCGTCTTTGCCGGCGTCCTTCACGCGGTACATCGCGCGATCGGCCACCCGCAGCAGTTCGTCGGCCGATCCGGTCACATCCGGCAGCGTCGCCACGCCAGTCGAGGCGGTGAGACGGACCGCGAGGCCGTCGGGCTCGAGAAAGCGAAATGCCCGGATCCGGTCGCAGATGCGCTCGGCGACGAACACGGCCCCTTCGCGGCCGGTGTCCGGCAGGATGACGGCAAATTCATCGCCGCCGAATCTCGCGACGACGTCGGTTTCGCGCGCGCAGTTGCGAATGACGGCCGCCACCTCGACGAGCGCCCGGCTGCCGGCCATGTGCCCGTGCTGGGTGTTCACGCTCTTGAAGCCGTCCATGTCGACGAACAGCACCGACAGCGGCCGGCCGCTGCGCACCGACCGCTTCTCTTCCCGGCGCAGCACCAGATTGAGGTAGCGCGAGTTCGACAGTCCCGTCAGGTCGTCGGTGACCGAGAGCGCTTCCGCCCGCTGGAGCGCCAGGGCGTTGTCGAGCGCGATCGCCGCCGGCTCGAGGAGGGTCCGCAGCGCGGCCAGCACCGTGGAGCCGAGCGACGGCGGCGTGGCGGACGGCAGCGGGTCGATGGCCACCAGCACGCCGACGGTCTTGTTCCGCGCGTTCAGCGGAAAGGCGAGCGCCGTGCCGATCACCGTGCCGTCGAGCCGGCGGTCCTTCGCGAGATCGGCGGCCATCAGCTCGACGCTCTGATCGGACACCCACTGAGCCACGCCGGAGATGGACGGCCCGAGCGCCGGACTGAGCCCCTTGTCGGCGAGCACCAAGGGCTGGCCATTAACATCGGGCGCCACGACCGCCCAGCACGGCGCCGGGATCCACTCGTCGGCCTGGCGGACGAGCCAGGCGGCGACTTTCTGCGGATCGAGCGTGGCGTTCACGTCGCGAACCGTGTCGATGACGATATTTCGCCGATCGAGACGCGTCTTGAGCGCACGAAGCTGGGCCTTGATGTGGCCGGAGAAGTCTGGACGGCGGGCACCGCGAGCCATGGGGTGCGCGACGTCAAACTGGGTGGAGATCGATGTCACCGCTCGTAATGGTGGGAACGAAATCAGGCATGCGTCAGGACCGCTGAAACGCCGCTAAGTTCTTCTAAACTGGCCTGATATTATCACGGTAGCCGGGCTTCAGGCGTTGGGCTCTGGGCTTTGGACTGACATTGCGAGGCCCTGTAAGATGGGTGATTCAGGAGCGGTCAGGAACCGCCTGAAGCCCGAAGCCCGAAGCCCGAAGCCTAACGCCCAGAGGATCCGTCCATGACCATGCTCGATCGGATGCGTCGCCACAAGGGCTGGCTCAAATGGAGTCTGGCGCTCGTGGTCCTGGCCTTCATCGTCTTCTATATCCCCAGCTTCCTTGACGACCCGACGGCGGTCGGCGTGGGCATCGGCGCCGCCCCGGGCGAGGTGATCGCCGAGGTCGAGGGGCGCACGGTGACGGCCGGGCAGTTTCAGCAGCGCTATAACGCGCAGATTCAGGCGTACCGGACCGCGTACGGGGGACAAATCAACAATCAGCTGCTCCGGCAGCTCGGCATCGAGCAGCAGATCCTGCAGCAGATGATCGACGAGCAGGCGTCGCTCATCGAGGCCGAGCGCCACGGGATCGAGGTGAGCGACGAGGAGCTCGCGCAGCAGATCTTCGCCATGCCGGGGCTGCAGGAAAACGGCCGGTTCGTCGGGGAGCAGCGCTACGAGCTCGTCCTGCGCAGCCAGATCCCGCCGATGACGAAGGCGATGTTCGAGGACAACCTGCGCCGCAGCATGATGATCGACAAGCTGCGCGCGGCGTTGACCGACTGGATGGCGGTCGCGGACGCCGACGTGGAGATGGAGTTCCGGCTGCGCAACGAGCGCGTCCGCCTGCAGGTGGTGGCGCTGACGGCCGAGGCGTTTCGGAACCAGGTGACCGTCAGCGACGCCGATGTCTCCGCGCACTTCGACTCGCGCAAGGAGACCTACCGCGTCGGCGAGCAGCGCAAGGTCCGCACGCTCCTGCTCGATCGTGAGCAGGCGGAGAAGCGCGTGGTGATCCCCGTCACCGAGGCGCAGCGGTTCTACAACAACAACATCAATCTGTACCAGACGCCGGAGCAGATTCGCGCCAGCCACATTCTGCTGAACGTGGCCGGCAAGGACGAGGCCGCCGTCCGCACGCAGGCCGAGACGGTCCTGCAGCAGGTGAAAGCCGGCGGCGACTTCGCCGAGCTCGCCAAGAAGTTCTCGGAAGATCCCGGCACGCGCGACAAGGGAGGCGACCTCGATTACTTCAACCGCGGGCGCATGGTGCCGGAGTTCGAGACGGCGGCGTTCGCGCTGGAGCCCGGACAGGTGAGTGACATCGTCCGGTCGCAGTTCGGCTTCCACATCATCAAGCTGGTCGACAAGCGGCCCGCCGTGACGCGGACATTCGAGGACGTGCGCCCGCAAATCGACGAGCAGCTGCGGGCGCAGCGCGCGACCGAGCAGCTCGCCGCGCGCGCCGCGGAGCTCGCCAATCGCATCGAGGACCCGGGCGATCTCGACACGTCCGCGCGCGAATCGGGCCTCACCGTCACCGAGAGCGACTTCTTCAGCCGCGAGGATCCGATTCCCGGACTGGGTGTCGCGCCGCAGGTCGCGGCCGCGGCCTTCGAGCTGCAGGACGGCCAGGTGAGCGCCGGGCTCCAGTCGCCGCGCGGACCCGTGTTCATCACGCTGGCCGGCCGGCGCGATCCGTACGTGCCGACCCTCGATCAGGTGCGCGACCGCGTGCGCGACGACCTGATTCGCGAGCGGGCGACCGACCTCAGCCGGCAGCGGGCCGGCCAGATCGCCGGCGCGCTCCGGAGCGCGCCGGATTTCGCGGCTACCGCCAAGGCGCAGGGCTTTGCGGCCAAGGATACGCAGCTCGTTCCGCGCGGCTCGCCGCTGCCCGATATCGGCGTGAACGCCGACGTCGACACAGTGGCCTTCAGCCTGCCGGCGGGCGGCGTGAGCGATCCCGTGACGACGAACGACGCCACGGTCATCGTCCGCGTCGCCGAACGGGACGCGGTGACGCCGGAGGAGCTGGCGCAGGGCAAGGAGGCGTTCCGCGAGCAGCTGCTGGCGGAGCGCCGCGGCCGCTTCTTCGCCGCCTACATGGCGCGCGCCAAGGAGCGGATGGAGATCGCGATCCGCCAGGACGTCGTCCAGCGGATGCTTGCCGCCATGACGAGCGTCTAG
>CAZGLC010000387.1:0-3324 GCA_964526235.1 uncultured Bifidobacteriaceae bacterium | reverse complement strand
GCACACGCTCTACATCGACAAGCCGATGCGCGGCCACACGATCATCCAGGCCATCTCGCGCGTGAACCGGGTGTTCCGCGACAAGCCGCACGGACTGGTCGTGGACTACATCGGGATCGGCGACGAACTGCGCGAAGCCACGAATACGTACACCCGCGACGGCGGGCGCGGCGAGCCAGCGCCTGACATCGGCGACGCCGCGCGGCCCGTATTCCTGAAGACGCTCGAAGAAATTAAGGTGCTTCTGCCCGCCGGCCACGACTACGGTGCTTGGAGGGCCATGAGCGGCCCGCAGATCGAGGATCTGTATTCATTGGTCTATGGTGTCATGGCCGAGGACGAGATGCGCCGTGACGACTTCCTCGACGCAGAGGCGCGGCTCACGGCCGCCTTCCTGCTCGTCAAGCACCTCGACGACTGCCGGCAGCACGCCGACGAAATCATCCTCTGCCAGCGGGTCAGGAATCAGCTCCGAAAGGCGCTTCCCGGCCGCAAGAAGAAAGGCGCGATCGAACAGGCGGTCCGCGACTTGGTGGACGATGCGGTGGAGTCTGAAGGCGTCGTGGACATCTTCACGTCCGCGGGACTCCCGCGCGCCGACATCTCAGTGCTGGACGAGCAGTTCCTTCGGACCTTCAAGGACAAGCCGCAGCAGAACCTGCGGTTGATGCTGCTCGAGCAGCTGCTGGCGGACGAGATCCGACGACGGCAGCCTCGAAATGTCGCGCAGGCGAAGTCGTTCCGGGAGCTCCTCGAGAAGACACTGCAGCGTTACCACAATCGCCTCATCGACGCGGCCACGGTCGTCGCCGAGATGCTGCGGATGAAGCAGGAGATGGACGCGAGCGACGCCCGCGCGCAGGAGCTCGGTCTCGCGGAGGAGGAGGTCGCCTTCTACGACGCCATTGCGGAGAATGCCGAGCGGGTGTACGACGAGGCCTTCCTTCGCGACTTGGTCCACGACGTCGTACAGACGATCAAACGCAATCTCAAGGTGGACTGGACCGAGCCGCATCGTGACCAGGTCCGCGCCGAGATTCGCGCGGCGGTGAAGCGCGTGCTGCGCAAGCGAGGGGTTCGCGAAGCCGACTTCGAGCCGTTCATCGCACGCTTCATACAACAGGCCGAGGCGCAGTACGCCGAGTGGCCGCTGGTTGCCTAGCGTGCGCGAGGCAGCGAGCAGTGTTTCCCAGTTTTGCCAGAGAGCGTGAAGCGGTTCGAGCACCGTCGCTTCGTGGTAAGATTGGGCATGGCGAAGACCAACGCCGTCGTCGTCAATCCACTCAAGGAAGCCGGTGCGCAGGCGCGCGCTTCGTTGACAGTGCTGCTCCGCAGCGTCGAGAGAGTCCAAGTTCCGTCGCAGGAAGTGCCAAAGCAGTCCGTCTCGACTGCCAAGTCTGCGAAGAAGAAGTAACGACTTAGGCGGTGGCCGCTCCACGACGACCGCGCCTGTACCAGCCTGATGATTGGGCTCGGCGAGCGGACGTTGCAATCGCGATCGAACTCCCCGTCGAAAAATACCGCTCTGCAACTCGGCGCGATTCCGCCCGTCTGACACATTCTCCTGCGTTTCGTCGCTTGCAGGGAAAAACGCAGCTCTTTCCTGGTGTCGAATCGGACTACTTCCGGAATCGCTTAACCCATTCGCTGGAAGTCGGCCAGATCGCAAAGTCGATCGCCATTCGCCTCAACGATGAGAAGCTCAAGGGCAAGACGGCCGACAGTCTGGACGTTGACCTGGTCGAGTTCGCGGGGTGGTGCCACGACCTTGGACATCCTCCCTTCGGTCATCAAGGCGAAGAAGCCCTCGACATCAAGATGAGGGACTTGGGCGGTTTCGAAGGAAACGCTCAGACCCTGCGAATCATTTCCCGACTGGAGAAAAGACAACATTCAGCGGGCGACGGCTCGGGGATCGACGAGGGAGGCATCGACCGCCGCCTCGGACTCAATCTCTCCGCGCGCTCATTGGCTGCGATTCTGAAATACGACGAGGAAATTCCGCTGCAGTCGTCAGACCGAGAAGATCCAGAACATGTCGCGAAGGGCTACTACCATACGGATCGCGAAACGGTGCGCTGGATCAAACGGAAAGTTGCTCCGGGGTGCCGCGGCACACTGAAGACAATCGAGTGCCAGATCATGGATTTGGCCGACGATATCGCCTACTCCACGTACGACCTGGAGGACACGTTCAAGGCGGGCTTTCTGGGCCCTCTCGACCTGCTTGCCGCGAACGAGCTGTATGACGCAGTCGCTGCCAAGGTATCTCGTGCGACCAAGACGGAGGTCAGTGCCGAGGATGTCGCACACGTACTGCTGGATCTTTTCGGCGAACTGGTCGACGGGGTGGACTCCGGGTTCGACTTCTCTCGAAAGAACGCTCAACTTGCGAGCGCAACCACGGTGTATCAGGCTGCGGCGCGGCTGGCGCGCGATGGGTATCTCAGGTCGTTCTTCACGTCGCGCTTGATTCGGCTGGCTATCGAAGGCGTCGAACTGGATTTCGATGAGAAACGACCAGTCCTGTCGAAGGTGAGGCTCAATGACGACGCGAAGCGTCGCGTGGAAGTTCTCAAACACTTTACATACGAGGCAACGATACAGTCGAATCGTGTCACGGTCTCGCAGTTCAGGGCGAAGGAGATCCTGCATGCCATCTTCGATGCGCTGAGCGAGGACCAACGACTGCTTCCGGACGACGCAAGACGTCTGTATGCGCGCGTTGGAGATGGTGAGAAGGCGCGTGTGATCTGCGACTTCATCGCTGGGATGACGGACCGTTACGCCGTGGAGTTCTACGGGCGGATCCGGTCAGAGAATCCCCAAACGATCTTTAAGCCGCTCTGATTCATTCAGGAAGTCCCCAGACGCCAACTGTTACCTCCTATGGTAACATCTTAGATCGGTGGGCAAGTACCGGCGGGGCGGGTACGTCTTCATCACGTGGAAAGGCGATCACCCGCCGCGGCATGTCCACGTCTATCGCGACGGCACGCTGATCGTGAAGTGGGATTTGGACAACCAGAAGGCGATGAAGGGCGCGGCGACACGGCGCATTCTGGAGCTGATCCGCGAGCTGGAAGCTGAGGGCCTGCTGTGAAGATTCGCTCGGTCAGGCACAACAATCGGAAGAAGGTCTTCGAGGTCGGCACCTCGACGAAGACGCTCGTGTTCCCGTTCTCGAAGGCGGCGCCGGCACCAACGACTGAAGACCCGGTCACAGAGCTCTCCGTTGACGCAGAGGCTGGCCGGGAGGCATTTACTTACCTCGGTGGACACCCAAAACCGGCCATTGATGGACACCTGAAAACCGGCCACCAC
>CAZGLC010000386.1:2056-3327 GCA_964526235.1 uncultured Bifidobacteriaceae bacterium | reverse complement strand
ATCCAGATTCGTCCGCTGCCGCCGAGCGGCGTGTTCACCGTGTCGATGACAAGCAGGACGGCATCCACGCTGGCGAGCGCCGGCAGCTCGCGCGGCGTGGTGCCGGCGGGCCGCAGGTCGTCGAAGTAGACGGTGATCTCGCGCGGCTCGGTGCCCACCCGGACGGAACGCTGCCAGCGGTAGCCCGCCTCCCCCGCCGGCTCGCGCAGCTGGACCGACAGACGCATCGGCCGGTCGGCTCGCGCGGTGAACAGCAGCCGGTCGGCGCGCGCCAGGTTCGGCCCGGGCGTGAACGCGAACGCCGCAAACGGTCCCGACGACGCGGCGCCGCCAACCGCATAGCGCAGCGCCAGCTCGGTGCCGCGGACGCCCGAGACGACGTCGAGTGCGGCGCTCGACGCCGGACTCGTCTCGATCGTCCATCCCTCGGCCGGCCCGTTGGTGTCGCGCGGCATCACAGCCGACGGGGGGCGCCGCGCGGGCGCCGGCGGCGCCGCAGGCGGCTCCGGGCCGACATAGAGTGGATTGGAGACGATCCACGGCACGGGCGGCTCGCCTGGCGCGCCCGGCCGTGACACCTCGGCGCGATACACCCCGGGACCCTCGGCGGCATGTTCGAATCCGCTGCCGGCCCCCGATGCGACGACCGCACCGTCCTTCCACAGATCCACCCGCGCATCGGATGCGCCCGGCACTTCGACGCGCAGCACGACAGGCGTCTTCCCCGCGGCCGTGAACGTAAATCCCGCGTCGCGGCCGAGCGCGTCGACTCGCGAGTAGGCGCGTCCCGCGCGGATGGCCGCGAGGACGGCACGGGCGTCGGCTGCCGGGTCGCCGGCGAGCGTCATGTCAGGAAGAACATTCGAGAACAGCTGGAACATCCGCTCGTATGCCGGCAGCGGCAGGAAGAGGCCGTTGTCGTACGGCTCGCCCTGGCTCCGCAGCCCGATGCGCGCGTGCGCATCGGCACCGGCGATGGCGACGACCTTCCGCTGGCGGGCGAGAGCGTCCCACTGACGGAGCGCCGCGGCCGGGCGGTCGAGGAGCGACGCGAGCGTCTCGACCCGGCGCGCGGGGTACGTGAAGAGTGCGCGCGCGAGCGTCCAGGCCGACTCGTCGCGCCACTCGCTGTCGCCGTTCAGCCACTCGAGGCCGCCGATCGGCGCGTGGGAGGAGCTCGATGGGATGCCGTAGTACCAGGTGATCAGGTTCCAGGCTATCGCGCCCGTGAGCGCGGAGAGAATCACCATGGGATCCACGATCGCCGGATC
>CAZGLC010000386.1:0-2046 GCA_964526235.1 uncultured Bifidobacteriaceae bacterium | reverse complement strand
AGCCCGTCGACTGGGACGTTCCAGTCGCGCCAGTCGAGGTCGGGCTTGTTCGACGCCGGATGCGCGGCAATCGTGAAGCCGCCGAGCCGCGCCACGTCGTCCACGACGTCGCGTGCCTCGCCGCCGAGGGGGTACGGCGCCTGCGGAATGCCGAGCGCCAGGACGTGGCCGTGGCTCGTGCTGATCTCGGACGCGTCGATGCAGAGGACGCCGTCGCGATACTGCGGCGGGTCCGGCTCACGCGTCCCGTCGCCGTGGTCCGTGAAGACGACGAAGTGAAGCCCGGCGCGGGCGGCGGCCGCGGCCACTTCCGCGACGGTGCCGGTGCCGTCGGACCGGTTGGTGTGCACGTGGATGGCGCCGCGCAGCTCCGGCCGGGGTTCAGTTGCCGCCACGCCCTCCGCGGGCGCACGTGGCGGGAGGGCGAGGAACCAGGCACCGCCAAGAGAGGCGACGAGCAGAAGAAGGACGACACGTCTCATCCGCGCTTACGTTCTCGGATGAAACCTGTCGTAGATCGTCCGCATGCGGCGCTCGAGGACGTGCGTGTAGATTTGCGTCGTCGAGAGATCCGCATGGCCGAGCATCATCTGGATCGCACGCAGATCGGCGCCGCGCTCGAGCAGATGCGTCGCGAACGAATGCCGGAGCGTGTGCGGGCTGACGGACGCGTTGAGCCCCGCCTGCCGCGCGTACCCCTTCAGGATCTTCCAGAAGCCGACGCGCGTGAGCCCCGGTCCGCCGCCGCGGGCGTTGACGAACAGCCGGGGACTGCGCCGCGTGCCGAGGATCGCCCCGCGGCCGTCGCGCAGGTAGCGCCGTACCCAGGCCGCCGCCTCGTCGCCGATCGGCACGATGCGCTGTTTGTCGCCCTTGCCGGTGCAGGTCAGATACGACGCGTCGAGGTCGAGGTCGCCCTGGCGGAGCCCCACGAGCTCCGAGACGCGCATGCCGGTGGCGTACAGCAGCTCCAGCAGCGCGCGGTCGCGGAGTCCGCGCGGCGTCTTCACGTCGGGCTGCCTCAGCAGGCGATCGACGTCCTCGGTCGAAAGGTATCGCGGCAGCGCCTTCCACGCGCGGGGCGGGTGCAGGTCGTCGGCCGGGCTCGTCTTGACGCGTCCCTCGATCGCCAGGAAGCGGTAGAACCCGCGGCAGCAGGCCACGGCGCGCGCGACCGACCGCGGCGACCGGCCGTCGGACATCAGGTCGCGCACGAAGCCTTCGAGGTCCTGCCGTGTGAGCGCGTCGAGCCGGCGCCCGCGTCCGGCCGCGAAGGCGCCCAGCAGGCGCAGGTCGCGCTCGTAGCCGGCCACCGAGTTCGCCGCCAGCCGCCGCTCGACCGTCAGATGTGTCAGGTAGGCACTCACCTGCGAGGCGCGCACAATCGGTAGAATTGTACGCGATGCGTTCGAAGTGGCAGTCGCTCCCGACCGAGGCGATCAACGCCTCCTCCCTCGGCATCGACAAGCTCGCCGAGGGTGACATCGTCGACCTGATGATGAACGAGGACCGCAAGATGCTCGCCGCGGTGCAGCGCGAGCGCGAGCGGATCGCGGTCGGCATCGAGATGCTGGCGGCCGCGCTCCGCAAGGGCGGCCGGATCGTCTTCGTCGGCGCCGGGACGAGCGGGCGCCTGGGCGTGCTCGAGTCGGCCGAGATGCCGCCGACCTTCAGCACCGATCCCGATCTGGTGCAGGCGATCATGGCCGGCGGCCAGCGCGCGACGTTTGCCGCCAAGGAAGGCGTCGAGGACGACTACGAGGAGGGCGCGCGCGCGGTCACCCGCCTCCGCTCCACGAAGAAGGACATCGTCGTCGGCGTCTCGGCGAGCGGCATGACGCAGTTCGTGCGCGGCGCGCTGACGCGGGCGCGCAAGACGGGCGCCCGCATCATCTTCATCACGTGCGATCCGGCCAGCGAGCTGCAGACGTTCGTCGACCTGACGATCGCGCCGGCCGTGGGCGCCGAGGTCATCGCCGGAGCCACGCGCCTCAAGGCGGGCACCGCCACCAAACTCGAGCTGAACATGCTAACCACGGGCGCCAT
>CAZGLC010000385.1:0-3356 GCA_964526235.1 uncultured Bifidobacteriaceae bacterium | reverse complement strand
CTGCTGCGCGCCGGCGCGAACTTCCAGGTGGACATCACGATGGCACTCGGCACGCTGGAGGAAACGATCACCGTCACCGCCGATTCGCCGATGATCGAAGTGTCCAGTCCCAGCAACGTGCTGAACATCGACGCCGACTTCCAGAAGACCCTGCCTCTCGTCGAAGGCAAGTACTGGAGCGACTTCCTGCACATGACGCCGGGCGTGATGTCGCGCCCGCACAACGACGGCAGCGGCCGGCAGAACTACTTCGGCAACGCCGTCGAGCACCGTGACGCGGTGACGCTGATGGAGGGGATGTACGCCGGCAACTACAACGACTTCAATATCAATCGCACCGGCCTCAGCACCGAGGCGATTCAGGATACCGAAATCAAGACCGGCGGCGTCGACGCGGCGTCCCCGATGGGATACGGCCTCGTCCTCAACATGATCAGCAAGAGCGGCGGCAACCAGTTCCGGGGCACCGCCGCCGGGCAGTACCAGCCGATCGACTGGAACACCAACAATGTCGGCGACGGCACGCCGGCCACGCGCCAGGTCCGTCAGTACGACTTCTCGTTCGGCGGGCCGGTCCGGCGCGACCGCACCTGGTTCTTCGGCGCCTTCCGGTTCACCGACAACAAGAGCGGGACGGGACGCAACCCCGAGCAGGTTTCCATCCACCGCGCGATCGTCCCGAACGGTACGCTCGGCGACAACTCGATCCGCGGCTTCCAGCCGTGGGCGAAGGTGACCACGAAGGTCGGCGTCAATCACGACCTGTCCGGCGTCTATCAGGGCGACCGGCTGCTGCTGAAGGTCGTCGGTGCCGAGGACTACGAGCCGATCGAGGTGCTCTCGACCGGCGGGCCGATGTACGGCACGAAGCTGACGTCCGTCTGGGGACAGAACGTGACGTCGACCTTCACGGCCAGCTACAACACCAAGGGAGGCAACTCGCTCGACAGCTATGAGGGACGCACGCTGACCGGCCCCCTGCTCGAATACCACCGCGAGGCGTTTCTCAATCAGGGGATCGTGCAGGGATCGGGCCTGTTCGTCCGCGGCGGCCAGTGGGCGTCGACCGCCTGCGACGGCTGCTACGACCTCGATACCTCGTCGATCCTGATGCTGCGCGGCGACCTCACGTGGTATGCGCGCGGCTGGGCCGGCACGCACGACGTGCAGACCGGTTTCCTGGCGATGCCCCGCAACCGCTACGACAAGAACGTCCGGTATCTCAACGACGGGTTCATCTTCGAGGAGCGGCGGCAGATCAACCCGCGCGATGCGTCGGCCGGCGCCGTGCCGTTCCACCGCCAGTACGTGATCGGCACCCTCGACCAGCACACCGCGTCGGGCCGCGACCGCGACATCGGCGCCTACGTGCAGGACACCTGGAAGCCGGGCTCACGGCTGACCGCGACGTTCGGGCTCCGCGTCGACTTCGTCCGGCGCTACGACGCCCTGCGCGACCTCGTGCGGCAGCACAGCACCGAGATCGCGCCGCGCCTCGGCTTCTCGTATCTGCTCACCGAGGACGCCCGCAACGTGCTGCGCGGTTCCTACGTCCGCATCCATCAGCAGCTGATGGGCACGCGCCATCCGGTGGCGGCCTTCGGCGGCGACGACGCGGCCGGGCTGCGGGACGAGTACGACCTGAATGGGGACGGCCTCTTCGAGTCGGTGGTCCTGACGCCGCCGCGGACGGCCACGATCTCGAACCTGCAGTTCGACCCGGACCTGCACCAGCCGCTGTTCGACGAGTTCACGCTCGGCTTCCGGCGCCAGTTCCCCGGGCAGACGAGCGTCGACGTGGCCGGGATCGTGAAGATCAACAAGGATCAGTACGCGCAGGTCGACATCAACGGCATCTACCCGGACGGTCCCTTCCAGCCGTTCGGCGGCTTCGGGCGCGTCGACCCGAACCGCGGTCTGCTGTATCGCGTCACCAACAACACGTGGAGCCAGACCGACTACCGCGCTATCCAGATCACGGTCGCGAAGAACCTGACGCAGGGGTTCCAGTTCCTCGGCACGGTGCACCGGCAGTGGCAAAAGCTGACCGGCACGTGGAACCCGACCGACCCGGCGCGGTTCATCCAGCCCGACGCGTTCCCGAACAACCGAACATCTGGCGTACCGACGGCCTGCAGGACCATAACAGCCTCGCCACCGGCAACACGCTGGTGAACAACCCGATGTGGAATCCCTACTCCGTGCGGCTGTCGGGTGTGTGGAATGCCCCCGCCGATTTCGTCGTGTCGGCGAACTACACGATCATGGCGGGCCCGTACAGCGGGGTGATCATCGACCAGATCCCGGCGAACAGCCCGCTGCTCGCGCCGTTCGGCCCCGCGACGGTCGTGTCGTCGACCGGTGCGCGCCAGCCGAACCCGCTCGCCACGCGCATCCGCTTCTATAACAAGGACCGCGGCGAAGGGCAGGTCAAGGCGCCCAACGTGTACACGCTGAACCTGAAGATCGGGCGGACGTTCAGCGCCGGCGTCGGCCGCGACGTGGAGATCGCCGCCAACGTCTTCAACGTGCTGAACGGCGGCGACTATACGGAGTACGCGCGCACCGGAGCCAATCGCATATACAACCCGCAGAATTTCCTGACCTACACGAACCCGCAGACGCCGCGCGCGCTGCAGCTCGAGGCCGTGGTCAGGTTTTGATGGGTGAGGGAGCCATGAGAAGAATGATTCGAGCGCTGGCGCTTGGCGGCGCGGTCGTGATGGGCGCGTGGCTCGCGGTCGGGTGCCGCGCGGCGCCGGCCGCCGGCGTTGAGGAAGGGAGCGCCGATCCGCGCGCCGAGAGCGCCGAGAACGTGCGCCTCGTCGGCTATTCCGATCTCCAGGGGCGCGAGTCGCTCGTCGTGACCACGCTGTCCGATCCGGCCAACGGGAGCTGGGTCTACGTCGGCCACCACGAGAGCTACTGGGACGGGAAGCCCAAGATGAACCCGATCACCGGGAAAGAGGAGTGGAACGGCACGTCGGTCGTCAACGTCGACGACCCGGCGAATCCGCGCTACGTGTGGCACATCCCGAACGAGGCCGACCGGAATTCGCGCAGTACGTCGGTCGTCTACGACTACACGCACGACGGATCGGGCCGCGACTATCTGATCCGGAACTCGGAGCTGCTCACCGAAGGCGAGACCGGGATGGATCTGAAGTACCAGATCTTCGACGTCACGGACCGGGGCACCGATCCGTCGAAGATCTCGCTCGTGGGCGAAATCACCGGCACGCCGCCCGACTCGTGCGGCCGCGGCTGCGGCGGCAGGTTCATCGTCCGCGCGCACAAGGGCTGGTGGTCGCCGGAGACGGGCTACTTCTATGCGGCCTCGGGCGAGCCGGGCTTCC
>CAZGLC010000384.1:0-3374 GCA_964526235.1 uncultured Bifidobacteriaceae bacterium | reverse complement strand
ACTTCAGACGCCGCGCCCTGACCGGGCAGTCCGACCCAGAGCGCCCCCACGACGATGAGTACCGCGACGAGTAGTATCCCTTGCGACCGGATGTTCATTGCTCCCTCTACCTTCCCCGCCCGTCCGGAACGAGCCTCCGGGCGCGATCTGTGGGCCAAACCATATCACCTGGCACCCCAACGCGCACAATCCGCGCGTCGGGGACCCCGCTAGAAGTCGAGCTGCGCACCGATTCTCAAGAGCCGCGCGCTCAGAACCTGCGCCGCGTTCAGCCAGGCGGGGCCATACGTGGGGGTCATGCTGAGCACGTTGCTGGCGTTGAAGACGTTATAGATATCGAGCGTACCCCGCAGCCGGGAGGTGCCGCCCAGGCGGAACAGCCGCGACACCCGGACGTCGACCTGCGTCAGGCGCGGCTCGAACATCGTATTCGCCGGGACCAGCTCGGTTCGGAGCGTCGCGTTGCACGCCGCCACAATCTGGCTCGGGCACGCCGCCAGGTTCCGTCCGAGCGCCTGCCGCACCTGCGCGTTCGTCACCACGTAGCTGGCGGTCATCGGGATCCCCGGGCTGTTCTGGAAGATCGCGCTCGTCTCGAGATCCCACGGCAGCGGGTAGACCGCGAGAAACTTCACCTGCGTCCCGGACGACCACGGCGGCGCCACGTGGCAGAACTGCGAGCTCCGCGGGATGAGCGACCCGGCCGGCAGCGCCGGCACGTTGAGAAACGCCAGCCCCGCTCCGGTCGGCGCCGGGTTGTTCAGCGATGGGTTGCTGTTGAGGAAGCAGTTGTCGGTCACCGTCCGTCCCAGGCTGAGGCCGCCCGAGAACTGACCGTTCTGCAGGAACCGTCCGTTCAACGTGATATCGACGCCGTTGTAGACCTGCGACTGCTTCCCGTAGTTGGACGCCTGGGTGACGAGCGTGTCGACGCGGCCGAAGTACGCGGGATTGATGTCGTAGAGCCCGCAGATCTGATTGCCGCCGCCGCCGGGCAGGCGGCGATCGCTCGGCGCGGTGATGCAGAACGTATCATAGCCGCTCGCGGGCACCGCCTGGTTGTGGGTCACCTGGAAGGCGCCATACCAAGTGCGGAAATAGCCGACGTTGAGCGCGAAGCCCTGCGCCAGCTCGTGCTGGAGGCTCACCGACGCCTGCCAGTTGTGGAACTGCTGGTTGAACCCCTCGAGCGCGTCGGGCGCGCTGCGCGTCGTGCGGCGCGCGCGCCCGAAGCCCTGATCCGACCATGCGCCGCATTCGCCGTTCGCAACCGGGTTCAGCAGCTCGCAGTCGGGCCGGAAATTGCCGCTCCGCGGGTCGGCCGCGCCGAGCAGCGTGTCGTTCCACGTGCGATTCGTCGTCAGCGAGAACTGATTCGCGGGGTTCGCGGGCGACACGCGAATGACGTCGGGGTAGCGCCCGAACGATCCCTTGATGGCCGTGCGGCCGTCGCCGAACAGGTCGTACGCCGCGCCGACGCGCGGGCTCAGATTCCGCCAGTGCGGAATGTGCTCCGCCGCCGGCACGAGCCGCTCGCCGACGAAGAAGCCGGGCGCCAGCAACAGCTCCGGGCTCGACATGTCGACGTCGTTGTACCGGAGGCCGAGGTTCAGCGTGAGCTGCCGGATCGTCCACTGATCCTGCGCATAGACCGCCAGGTCGTACGCCACCTCCTCGAAGTGGTGCGGCGTGGCCAGCAGCTGCAGCGACACCGGCCGCTGGTTGTTGAACGTGTAGAGGATGGCACGGTTCGCCATGAAGAGGTCGCGCCCGTACTTGTCGTTGTTGCCGGTCTTGACGACGCGGAGGTTCACGCCCGCCTTGACGCTATGCGAGCCGGGCACGTAGGTCAGCGAGAACTGCTCGTGGTACTGCGTGCGCGGGAGCGTCGAGTACGACGAGCCGCCCACTGTGGCGCCGTACGCCGCACCGTATTTCAAATCGAGCGACTGCTCCGTGACCTGGATGCTGTTCTCGTCGACGCCCAGGCCGCGGCGGTTCGTCTGCGTGATGTGGTTCGCGCCGCCAGCGATCATGAACATCAGCCGGTTGGTTGCCGGATACGTCCACGTCGTCGTGATGTTGTATGCCGGGTCGTAGGCGTGCTCGGTCGCCGCCTCGGGCGTGACCAGCGGCCCACCCTGCGGGCGGAAGAGCGCGTACACGCAGTTGCAGTTCGCCTGGAACGACCCGCCGACGACGATCTTGTGCTTCTCCGCGGCCTGCCACGTCAGGCGCAGACTGTAGTCCCGGTAGAAATCGTTGCTGTGCGCCGGCCGGCTCAGATCCGGCTCGTAGAGGAGGCTTTGCGGCTGCGTGTGCCGGTTCCAGAAGATGCCGGCCGCGTACTGCTGCGTGACGCTCTTGCGCGCCGCGCCGAAGAACCAGAGCCGGTTCTGCCGGATCGGACCGCCGACGCCGCCGCTCATGTCGTAGAACTTCTTGATCGACGCGAGGCCGCGCGTCGAGCTGTCCAGCCCGCGCGCGATCAGCTCGTCGTTGATGTTGTTGCTCTGGAGATCGGGCCCTGAGTAGGCGAGCTGCAGGAGGCCCGAGAAGATGTTGCCGCCGTCGCGCGGGATCATGTTCAGCTGCATGCCGCCGGTGTCGCGGTCGGCGCCCATGCCGCTCGTCTCGGCGACCACTTCCTGAAAGTTGATCTGGTTCCACACGAACACGCCGGTATTCGACGCGGCCATCTCCGTGTTCATGCCGTCGATGACCGGCTGCGCGTTGGGCGCGCCGTGAATCGCGAAGCGCGTCTGCGACCGGTCGCTCAGATTGCCGAGCGCCCGATCGCCTTCGTTGTTCATCACGGCGCCCGGCAGGATCGAGATGAGGGTCGAGAGGCGGCCGGTGCCCGGGAGCGCCTGGAGCGTCTCGGCGGCGTACTGCGTCTGCGCCCGCGCGCTGCGGGTATCCACGAGCGGCGCCTCGCCCGTCACCGTAATCGTCTCCTCGACGGTCCCGAGCATCAGGTCTGCGTCAACCGTCGCCGTGAACTCGGCGCGCAGCTCGATGCCGGTGCGACGGAACGTGTTGAAGCCCTGCAGCGTGAACGTGACCGTATACGGCCCCGGGCGCAAATCCACGATGCGGTAGACGCCCTGACCGTCGGTGATCGCCGTCCGGAGCTTCTCGATGAGCGCCGGACTCGCCGCCTCGATGGTCACGCCCGGGAGTACCGCGCCCGACGTGTCGCGGACGGTACCGGTGATGCTGCTCTGTGCCCAGGCGGCCGATGGCAGGCACACGACGATTCCCAGGACAACGAGCAACGCACTGCGAGTCCGACCCATTGGCATCTCTCCGTTGGACAGGGTTACTCGGCCCCCTCGCCGCCGGTGCGCGCAGGACGGCCGCCCCGTGCGGGC
>CAZGLC010000383.1:0-3389 GCA_964526235.1 uncultured Bifidobacteriaceae bacterium | reverse complement strand
CGACCAGCAGACAGGCCGCCGAGTCGTGGTAGTACGCCGAAATCCCGAGGACGCTGGTTGCCATTCAAGGCCGCGCTGGAGAGGCCATCTCGCCGGTACTGCCGGATGTGAGAGCAGGTGTCTCGCGAAGCCAGCCGACGCGGTCGCCGGAGAACCGCTGCCTCGAATTCAACCCAAGACGCAGCGCCTCCGGGTGGGCGTGCCGCGCGGCTGGCGGAGTCGAGATACCTGCTCTCGCGGCCGGCACTCCCGTATGGTGTGAGCTCACTCTCAGAACAGCGTGTAGCTGAATGGCGCCACCGCGCTCGTCTGGGCAAACACCAGCAGCAGCCCGAACAGCACGAGGACGATGGGCGCGAGCCAGTACTTCTTCTCGTGCTTCAAGAACTCCCATAATTCGCGCAGCACGTCAATCCTTTGCCATGTGCCTCCACTGTTCGCCGGGTGCGCGGCGCCCGATTCGCCGCCGCGGGACCCGGTTCACCTCAAAACATCTGCTCGTAATGCTTCGGATCGTCCCGCCGGACGGAGTACGGGCCCCAGCTCGTCTGCGCGCGGAGGGCGCAGCGGGCGGCGGCCGAACAGGCGCATTATGACACCGACCGGCGTCAGCATCAGCGCGAAGAACAGCGTCAGCAGCACGCGGGCGTTCACCCAGCCGAGCGCCTGCGCAAACCGCCACCAGTACCGGTTCGGCACGCGCCGCGCCGACGCGCGATCGGTCCCAGCGCCACGAGCAGAGCGCCCCGCACGACCCGCTCTTCGGGAGGCTCGTCGCCACGGTCGCGCTCGGCGTGTGCGCGGTGACCGGCCGGGCGCCGGCGTCGATGCCTCGCTCGGGCTGGCAGCGCTGGAATCCTGCTCAGCCTGGCCGAAGCGAAAGCACGTCAGAAACCAGGAGGTGCGTCCCAGCCGGCGGAACTCGGAGCGCCGCGCGCTGTGCGCGTCGGTCGAGAACTGGGCTATCCTGCGGCGATGAGCCAGCCTCGATCCGGCGCGCGGCCCGCCACCTACGACGACCTGCTCGCCTTGCCCGAGCACGTCGTCGGCGAAATCATCGACGGCGAGCTCATCGTCTCGCCCCGCCCTGCCCCTCGCCATGCGGTCGCGACCTCCGTCCTGGGCGGCGAACTGGGGCCGCCCTACCATGGGGGGCGTGGAGGACCAGGGGGCTGGTGGATCCTCGACGAACCCGAGCTTCACCTGGGAGAGGATGTCCTAGTACCCGACCTGGCTGGCTGGCGCCGAAGCCAAATGCCGAGCGTACCCGAGACGGCGTACTTCACGCTTGCTCCCGACTGGATCTGTGAAGTGCTCTCGCCTCAGACGGCGCGGCTCGATCGGCAGAAGAAGCTCGCCATCTACGCTCGCGAGGGGGTCACGCACGCCTGGCTGCTCGACCCGATCGAGCGAACGCTCGAAGTGCTGCGACTGGAAGCGACGCGGTGGACGATCGTGGCGGTCCACGCGGGCGAGGAAGAGGTCCGCGCCGAGCCATTCGAGGCGACTGCTCTGGCGCTGGCGCGGTTATGGGTGGACTGAACGGCGGCCTGGCGTGTGACGTCAGCGAACGCCGCCGCCGGCTTCGCGATCGAGTATGACTCGAGCACGAGTACGTCGATCTGCGTCTTCATGAAGCAGCGGTACGCCTTCAGCTTCTCGATCCCGAACAGCCGCTCGTAGCCCGGCGGCACGGGCACGCGCCCTCGGCGCGCGACAGCCGCGCGCCGGCAATTCCCTGTGCCCCCAGGCAGGCCGCAATCTCCTCGTCCGAGTAGTGCGGCCCGAGCAACGCGCCCTGCATCTCGTCGCCGTATCGAGGCACTGCCATGTCGGTTGGACCCTTCGGGTTCGCCGGGCGGGACTCCCACCCCGCCGCGCAGGCGTGCGCGGCGGGGGCCCCGGTAAAGGCTCGCCCCACAGCATGACGCGGCACCCACGCGCCCCGTGCCTCGGCGCTGACGCGCGGCTTCCAGAGGTAGCGGTGCCACAACGCGTACGCGACGCCGAGCGCGCCGCCGGTGTCGACGACGCCGCCGAAGGTCGGATCTCGCGTTGGATTCCAATCACCTCAAATGCCGCACACGCCGGAGGAGCTCTTCTGCAGGGCGTCCCTCGTACACTGCACGCCACCCGACCAGCGACGGACGGCGGCCGTACAGGACAATCGTGCGGGCATCCCGCGGCGGCCCCGCTTTGAGCCCGGCATCGACGCGGGATCCATGCGCGGCGCCGGGCCTCAACGCCGCCGACGGCGCCTCCAGACGCATGAGCCCGCGCGCCCGCAGCGCCCGTGCGGCTTCACGGCACGCAGCATGGCTGGACAGCCCCCCGGTAACGGTCTTCAGCGGCAGATCCGGCGCGGCGGCCGGCTCCGCGTCGGGGATCTCGACCGCCCAGAGCGCGCGGCGCAGCGTCACGACGTCGGTAGGATCGCGGATTTCCTCGTGGCGGAGGAGCTCGGCCCACGCGCCGTCGGGCGTGTCGGCGAAGTATTGCGCAGGGCCCTCCCCTTCGGCGTGCCAGCGTGCCGCCGGCTGCGCGGCATCTTCCCACAGGAACGGGAGACGGGGATCGGCGTGGCGAAAGACGATCACGTCGCCGGCGAGGAGACGAGCGCGCGAGCCAGCTCGCGAACGGCACGCGGCCCGGCGTCTTGAGGCTGCCAGTCTCCACGGAGGATCTGCGCAGGCGATCGCCCGTCGAGCCGTGTGCGCACCCGCGCGAACCAACGCCGAATGCCAATCTCGTTGTAGGCACCGGCCAGATCCCCGACAGTCAGCGCCAGGCAATGCAGCCGCGCCGCAACCGCGTCGGGCGTCCGGCGGTCGCCCCTCGCGTACCGCACGACGCTCGCCGGCGAGATGCCGAGGAGCGATGCCAGCTGGTCGCGCTCGAAAACCTCCAGAGCACGGCCCCACTCAGTGGCCGGCAGCGGCGACTCCTCGAGCAACGCGCCGATCTCACGCAGCCGTTCGATGACGAGGGCCGGAGCGTGGGGCCAGGCCCGCATCACGTCGGCCGCCGCCGATTCGCCGATGCCCGCCTCGCGGACGCGCAGCACGGCCCGCTTCACGGCCGGATACGTCAGCGCGGTGAAGTCGGGACTCTCGTCCACGAGGCCCACCGCGTGCGCCTTGCGCACGAGCTCCGCGGCGGCTTGCCCGACTCCGTCATCCGCGAGCAGATCCACCGCGGACTTCGAATGGATTGTCATGAACATCCAGTATAGATCCAAATGATATCCAGCCTGTCACGCCCCAGCCTGCCTTGTGGTTTGCGCCGTACTTGGGGTCAGGCGAGGCGAACGGCGGCCTGGCTCGTGAGGTCCGTGAGCGCCACCGTGGGCTTTACGATGAGGTGCGACTCGAGGACGAGCACGTCGATCT
>CAZGLC010000382.1:0-3392 GCA_964526235.1 uncultured Bifidobacteriaceae bacterium | reverse complement strand
TCCGGACGTCGACGAGCGGCGCGGCCGCTTCGACCGATACCGTCTCCTCGAGGCTGCCCACCGACAGCACGACGTTGACCGTCGGCGTGGCCGCGACCTGCAGCACGATGCCGGTCTGCGCGTAGGTGCGGAAGCCCTGGAGCGACACCTCCAGCCGGTACGGACCGGTCGGCAGGTTCGAGATCACATAGATGCCGCTGCCCTCGGTGACGACCGACCGGGTGAATCCCGTCTCGGTCTGCGTGACCGTCACGGTGACGCCGGGCAGCACGCCGCCGCTCTGGTCGGCGACGCGGCCGTTGAGCTCCGCGGTGGCCTGCGCGAAGCCGGCAGCAGCCGTTATGAGAAGAATGACGAGGCTCATCCCGCACGCAGTGCGAAAGCGCATCACAACCTCCGTTGCTTCCCGTCTACGGAACACCGAGACACCGAGGCACCGAACACGACCTTCCGTACGGTGCTGATCCGCGCTTATACCGGGCGACTCAACCTCTTGTCAAACAAGCCGCAGCCCTTGGGCAGCAATGCCCCCGTCACAGAAGCGCTAATGTCCTATACTCGCCGACACCAGAGAGGCGGTCCATGGCACTTGTATCCGGCGACCGGTTGGGACCCTACGAGATTCTCGCCGCCATCGGGAAAGGCGGTATGGGTGAAGTCTACCGGGCGCGCGACACGCGGCTCGAGCGGACCGTCGCGATCAAGATCCTGCCCGACGGCCTGGCCGGCCGAGCGGACTTGCGCGACCGATTCGAGCGCGAGGCGAAGACGATTGCCAGCTTGAACCATCCCCACATCTGCGTCCTGCACGATATCGGGAATCACGACGGCACCGGCTATCTTGTGATGGAGTACGTGGACGGAGAGACGCTCGCCCAGCGGCTCGTGCGGGGGCCGCTGCCGCTTGCGCAAGTCCTGCTCCACGCGATCGAGATCGCCGACGCTCTCGACAAGGCGCACCGTAAAGGCATCACCCATCGCGACCTGAAGCCCGCGAACGTCATGCTGGGCAAGACGGGAACCAAGCTGCTGGATTTCGGTCTCGCGAAGCTGACACAGGGAACCGCCCCGGCCGCGGCCGCCGTGTCCGCATTTCCAACGACGCTGGAGCCGATCACGGCGGAAGGCACGATCCTGGGCACGCTGCAATACATGGCTCCCGAACAGCTCGAGGGGAGGGAGGCCGACGCGCGCACCGACATCTTTGCGCTCGGCGCGCTCCTATACGAAATGGCCACCGGCCGGAAAGCCTTCGAGGGAAAGAGTCAGGCCAGCGTCATCGGCAAGATCCTGGAGACCGATCCACCGCCGCTCTCGTCGCTCCAGCCGATGACCCCGCCGGGGTTCGATCGCGTGGTCCGGAAATGCCTCCGCAAGGATCCCGACGAGCGGTGGCAGGGCGCGGGCGACATCGCCGACGAGCTGAAATGGATCGCCGAGAGCGGCTCGCAACCGGCGATTCCGGCCGCGGGCGCCACGGTGTCGCGACGCACGCTCAAGGACCGTCCCGCATGGTTGATCGCGGCGGCGGCAATCATCGTCGCCGCTCTGGCCATCTCGGCGGCGTACCTCGGCAGCGAGACCGCAACGGTGCCTGCCGCCCGCTTCACGGTCGGTCCGCCCGAAACAGGATCTTTTGATGCGAGCTCGAGCTTCCTCACGCTGTCTCCTGACGGAAGCAGGCTTGCGTTTGTGGCCAGCGGAGCCTCCGGCACGAATCAGCTATGGCTTCGTGCTCTCGACACTCTCTCGGCTCAGCCTATACCAGGGACCGAAAGAGCCATCCAACCCTTCTGGTCTGCCGACAGCCGATCCCTGGCGTTCTTCAGCGACGGCGCCCTGAAAAAGGTCGACGCGTCGGGAGGTCCCGCACAGACACTCACGACGGTCACCGGCGTCGCCGGAGGCACCTGGAACTCGGATGGAGTAGTCCTTTTCGGACAGATAGGTGCACTCGCCGGCATCCGGCGCGTTCCCGCGGCGGGTGGGACGCCGACACCCGTCACCGCACTCGATGCCGCTCGAGGAGAAGACGCTCACGGATGGCCGCACTTCCTGCCCGATGGCCGCCGCTTTCTGTATTTCGCGCGGAGCGCGCGGCCGGAGAACAGCGGCATCTACATCGGCTCCCTGGATTCGCAGGAGAGAACGCTGCTGGTCAACGCCAGCTCAAACGCCGCTTACGTCGAGCCGGGATACCTCCTCTATCACCGGGACGGCACGCTCATTGCGCACCCGTTCGACGCGGAGCGTCTTCAGCTGATCGGCGAGGCAGTACCCGTTGGGGAGGGGCTGCAGTTCAGTCCAGTGAATGGCAAGGCGGCGTTTGCAGCGTCGCAGAACGGCGTGCTGGCCTACCGTACGGGCTCAGAACTGACGCCACGCTCGCTGGTCTGGGTCGGCCGAAATGGAACAGAACAGCCGGTGGCCGCGCCGGCGAGGGTCTATGACTACCCACGCGTGTCACCGGACGGTGGACGCATCGCGATGGAAATCCTCTCGCAGATCTGGCTCTACGACCTCGCCCGGGATACGTTGACGCGTTTGACGTTCGAAGAGAGAGGAACGAGCGAGAATCCGATCTGGGCCCCCGATGGGAAGCGGATTCTCTTCGACTCGTTCAGGCAGCCAGCGGCGGGGCAACCAGCCGCATGGAGCATTTTCTCGCAGATGGCGGACGGCAGCGGCGGGCTGGAGCTGCTCACCACGAGCGATCACCAGCAGACAACGAGATCGTGGTCCTCAGACGGGCAAGTGCTGGGCATCAACCAAATCAATCCGACCACCGGGCGCGACATCTGGGTGCTTCGATTGAAAGACCGTAAGACCGAGCCGTTCCTCGTGACGCGGTTTAGCGAAGGCGCTCCGGACTTTTCGCCCGATGGACGGTGGCTGACCTACGTCTCGGACGAGTCCGGCCGGCCGGAGATCTACGTGCAGCCGTATCCCGGTCCCGGCGGAAAATGGCAGATCTCGACAGACGGCGGCACCGAACCGCTGTGGAATCGCAACGGCCGGGAGCTCTTCTACCGCAGCGGCGCCCGGATGATGGCGGTCGATGTGACGACGCAGCCCACTTTTTCGGCCGGCAAGCCCCGGACGCTCTTCGAGCGGCAGTACTTCGCGACGCTGTTTCCCCAGACGTTCCCGCGCTACGACGTGACGCGCGACGGCCAGCGCTTTCTGATGGTCAAGGAAGGCGAACAGGCGCAGACGCAGATTACCGTGGTGCAGAACTGGATCCGCCAGCTGGAAGGCCGCGACCGACCCGGCAGCAATTGAGCGGTCGGCCTTACCACGATCTCGAGAACCCCGGAGCCCCCGGGGTTAGTTCGGTTTCGCGAACTTGTCGGCCCACCCTGGAATCGAGTACACGCCGTACTGGTTGTTTT
>CAZGLC010000381.1:0-3406 GCA_964526235.1 uncultured Bifidobacteriaceae bacterium | reverse complement strand
CATCGACGTCCTGGAGATCGACGCGGCGAGCCACACCGGCATCGACAACATCCGTGAGGTGGTGATCGCGGGCCTGGCGATCACGCCCGTGCGCGACCGCTCCAAGATCTTCATCATCGACGAGGTCCATCAGCTCTCCACCCCCTCGTTCAACGCCCTGCTCAAGTCCATCGAAGAGCCTCCCGCGCATGTCGTCTTCATGATGGCGACCACAGAGCTGCACAAGATTCCGGACACGATTCTGTCGCGGTCGCAGGTGTTCGAGTTCCGGACGATTTCCGCGAAGGCGATTGCCACGCAGCTGCGGACGATTGCGGGCGCGGAAAAGATTGAGGTGTCCGACGCCGCGCTGGCGCTCATCGCGCGCGCGGCGGAAGGGAGCATGCGCGACGCGCAGAGCGCGCTCGATCAGGTGATCGCGTTCGCCGGCGACCGCATCACCGTGGATGAGGTCTCCGCCGTGCTCGGGCTGGTCGGCCGCGACCTGCTGTTCGAGCTCGTCGAGGCGGTGGCGGCCGAGGACGCTCCGCGCGCCTTCGCCCTCGCCGACAGAGCCGTCGAATCGGGCCACGATCTCAAGCTCGTCGTCCGCGAACTGGGGCGCCTGGTCCGCGACATGATGCTGCTGGCGGTCGATCCCGCCCGCGCCGGCGACGGCGAGCTGCCGGAAGGCGAGCTCGATCGCCTGAAGGCGCTCGGCCGGCAGTTCTCGCGCGAGGATCTCCTGCGCGCATTCGACCTGCTGGCGACGGCCGAGCAGGAGATTCGCGTCGCCTCGCAGCCGCGGTATCACTTCGAGATGGTGCTGCTGCGGTGGATGCACCTGCGCAAGCTCGTGCCGCTTACTGATCTGCTCGAGCAGCTGGGGAAGAGCCCAACTGCCAAACTCCAACTCCCAACTCCCAAGCCTCAAAGTGCGCCCGCGGCTGCAGCCGTTCCGTCGCAGCCTGTCGCGCAGGCAGGATCCTTGAAAGATCGTTTCTTGAGCGAGGTTCGCGCCGGCAAGGGCTTCTTCTACAACACCATCGTCGCCCAGGCGCAGCGCATCGACGTGACGGACGAGGGGATCACGTTCACGTTTCTGCCGACGCACCGGGCGCTGCGCGAGCAGTTCGAGCAGACGCGGCCGTGGCTCGAGGCGGCGGCCGAGCGCGTCGGCGGCAGGAAGATCACGGTCACGGCCGTCCAGGCGCCTGCGGCGCCCGACGCGCCTGCGGCGCCGACAGCGGACGCGGACGCGCCGGCGGCGGCCAAGCGGGATTTGAAGGCCGAGGCGCTCGCCTCGTCCGCCGTGCAGGCGATGCTCGACGTCTTCCCGGCGGAAATCCGCGACGTCGAGGAAATGTGAACATCGAGGCGATGATGCGGCAGGCGCAGGAGATGCAGGAGCGCCTGAAGAAACAGATGGCCGACATGCGCGTCGAGGCGACCGCCGGCGGCGGCATGGTCACCGTCGTCATGAGCGGCGCCAAGCAGATTCACTCGATCACCATCGACCCCGACGTCGTCTCGCGAGACGACGTCGACATGCTGCAGGATCTCATCGTGGCGGCGGTGAACGATGCCGGCCGCAAGGTGGATGAACAGCTCGGCCAGACGATGAGCGGGCTGATGGGCGGCCTCAAGATTCCCGGCCTCTAGCCCTTGTCGCTCCCAGAGCCGCTGGCACGACTCGTCGAGCAGCTGCAGAAGCTCCCCGGCATCGGCGCGAAGGGCGCGCAGCGGCTCGCGTTTCACATCCTGAAGACTCCGCGCGACGACGCCGAGCAGCTGTGCGGCGCGATCCGCGACGTCAAGGAGCAGGTCACCTACTGCTCGGTCTGCAACAACATCACGGCGTCCGACCCGTGCGTGTTCTGCGCCGGCGCGTCGCGCGACCGCCGCATCATCTGCGTCGTCGAGGAGCCGCAGAACGTGATGGTGGTGGAGAAGACGCGCGAGTTCCGGGGCCTCTATCACGTGCTGATGGGGACGCTTTCGCCGCTGCACGGCGTGGGTCCCGACGATCTGAAGATCAAGGGACTGCTCGACCGCGTCGGCGCCGGCGGCGTCGAGGAAGTCATTCTCGCGACCAGCCCCACGGTCGAGGGCGAGGCGACGGCGCTCTACCTGGCGCGGCTGCTCAAGCCGCTCGGCGTGCGCGTCACGCGGATTGCGATGGGCATTCCGGTCGGCTCTGATTTAGAGTATGCGGACGAAGTGACGATGACGCGCGCCATGGAAGGGCGGCGCGAACTCTAGCACGCAGAATCGGCCGCTTGTCGATGCTCCCCGCCACCTATCAGCTGCCCGCAGCCATCGTGCTGCTCGTCGGCGGCATCGTCGCCTGCTTCTTCGGCTACCGGCTGTTCCGCATCGTGCTGGCGATTTTCGGCTTCATTCTCGGCGCGCTCGCCGCGAGCTCGATCTTCGGCGTGAGCGACACCGGACCGATGATCGTCGCGGCGATCGTCGGCGGCCTTGTCGGCGCCGGGATTCTGATTGCGGCGTACTTCGTCGGCGTGGCGCTGATTGGCGCGGGGCTCGGCGCCGCGGCGGCGAATCTGTTCTTCGCCACGAGCGATCGCGATCCCCAGTTCCTGGCCGTCGTGTTCCTGTCGATCGCGGGCGCGACCGCGGCGATGTACCTGCAGCGCTACTTCATCATCGTCGGCACCGGCTTTGGCGGCGCCTGGACGATGATCGTCGGCGCGATGGCGGCGCTCGGCGACCGCGCGGCGCTCGCGGCGGCGGTGAGCGGCAACGTCTGGGTCGCCTATCCGATGAACCCCGCGCCGGGGCAGCGCTGGGTGCCGATTGCGTGGCTGGCGCTCGGGGCGATCGGCACCGGCGTCCAGCTCGGCATCACCGGCGGCGAGAAGGGCCGGGTGGGACGTCGCCGGAAGAAGTAGGGCGGGCCCTTGCGGCCCGCCGGGGTTGATCGGTAAGATCGAGAGGTTCGAGGCCCTTCAGCGGTCCCGCCTGTATTCCTCGGTAGCTCAATGGCAGAGCATCCGGCTGTTAACCGGAGGGTTGCTGGTTCGAGTCCAGCCCGAGGAGCCAACTTCCAAGTGAAAAGTGCAAAGTCGAAAGTGCAAAGTCGGGCGCTCGCCGCGCTTGGCACGAGCCCAGCCCGAGGAGCCAATCTCCTTAACAAAACTGGGCACTTCCGATCGCGACTCGCTGTCGTCCGAGTCACGTAGCCCTTCTGTGCACATGACTCGCGGGTTGTGATAGTGGCCGCGAATGGGCTCGGAGCACGACGGGCACGACGTGATTGTCTTGGTCCCACAGCCGCGACAAAAGTCCTCGTTGTGCTGTGGCCGGGCTCGCGAACGATCGTTCGTCACAGCCACGCGACGGTCGTTCACCTACGCGGCGGAACGTCGGACGCTGTACGGGCGAATCAGAACCTCCGCCGAAATCC
>CAZGLC010000380.1:0-3419 GCA_964526235.1 uncultured Bifidobacteriaceae bacterium | reverse complement strand
ATCCGGGATCGGGGATCCGGGATCCGGGATCGGGGATCCGGGATCCGGGATCCGGAGGTTCTGCGGTTCCGCCGTGCGGACCCCGGATCCCGCATCCCGGATCCCGACTCCCGGGCCAAAGGCGCGCAGCGTCAGCACGAGCGACGTGCCGAGCACGAACGCGCCGGTCACCACATGGAGGGAATTGATCATGTATTGCTTGCCGCTGAGGACGGTGAGCGCGCCAAGGGCGATCTGGACGGCCACGAGCGCCACGAGCAGCAGCGACGGCCGCCGCAGCTCGGGACGCGCGCGATGGTGATACAGCACGTGGCCGGCCGTGGCGAGCACGAGCGCACCGACGAGCAGCGCGCCCACGCGGTGCGCGTAGTGCGTCGCAATCGCTGTGGTCCAGACCGGCGGCACGAGCGCGCCGAAGGCGAGCGGGAAGTCCGGAATCGCCAGCCCCGCATCCGTATGCCTCATCGTCGCGCCGACGAGAATCTGCATGTAGATGGCGGCCGTCGTGATGGCAGCAACCCGTTGCAGGATGTGGTCGGCGACCGGCGAACCGCGCGTCCAGCGCGGCGAGGTCACGAGCGCGATGGTCACCGTGAGACAGAAAACGAGTTGCGCGAGCCCGGCGTGCGCGATCGAGATCGGGGCGGGCAGGAACCAGAGCACCGTCATCCCGCCCAGGATGCCCTGCGTGACCACCGCGACGAGCGCCAGATAGCCGAGCCGGCGCACCCAGCGCCGCCGCTCCGCGCGCCGGAGCCAGACGGCCAGCGCGATGATGAGCATGCCCACGGCGCTCGCAATCAGCCGGTGGCTGTGCTCGTAGTAGATCCCGCCGACCCACTTGTCGAACGGGAACGTGAACATCGACCAGCCGTAGGTCGTCGGCCAGTCGGGAACGGCGAGCCCGGAACCGGTGCTGGTGACGAGACCGCCGGCGAAGATCAGCAGGGCGGTGGCAGCCGCGACGAACGCGGCGAACAGATGAAGCAGCATCTCGAGGGCCAGCCTACGTCGTCGACGTGAACGAGAACGCGGCGCTGCCCGTCTCCGTGGCGCCGATCGTCACCATCTGCGTCTGGGTGCCGAGCCTCTCGTGCCATGCCTCGACCGTGTAGGTCCCGGGCGGCAGGCCCTTCAGCTCGAAGCTGCCGTCGGCGGTCGTGACGGCAAAGAACGGATGATCGAGCACGCCGATGTACGCGTGCATCCAGGGATGGACGTCGCACTTGAACGGCACCATCACCTCGCGCGCGGTGAACCGGTGCGTGTGCTTCATGCCGGGAATCGGCTGGCCGGTGTTGAACTCCCGATTGGCCATCGGAACGGCGTGGATGTTGTGCAGCGTCGGGTCGCTGTTGAGGATCTCGACCGGCTGCCCGACCTGCGCGCCGAGCACGTGCGGCACGTAGCGGCATCCCTTCTGATCGAGCACGAGGGCCGCCGACGGGACGGGGAACCGCAGGCTGCCGAGCCCGTCCTTCACGTAGACGAAGACGTTCTGCAGCGCGCCGTCGGCGCCGACGACGACCGATTCGTTACGAGCGGAGCCGCCCTGCTGCACGCAATTCGGGTCCGAGTCCATGGGCAGCGCGGGGAGTGCAGGCGCCGTGCCGGCAAACGTCACCCGCCCGGCGATGCTGCCCGCGGTCGCGGCGTCGACCGGATTCTCAACGGGCGGAGGCGGAGCAGCCGTCTGCTGCGTTCCGCCGCCGCACGCGGCGGCGAGCACGCCGCTCGCCAGCACAAGGCCAATCATCAGCACACGTCGCGTCATCAACTCTCTCCAACCCCTGATTATCACATGCCCCCTGCTTCAACGATCTTCCGGAGGACCCGGTCCTGCATCCACTTCGGGTCCCACCATTCCACGGGATTGACCGCATGGCCATCGAGCAGCATCGTGAAGTGCAGGTGATCGCCGGCCGCGAGCCCCGTCATGCCGCTGCGTCCGAGCTGGCGTCCCTTCTCCACGCGATCGCCCTCCTTCACGTCGATGGACGACAGATGCGCATAGAGCGACTGCACGCCAAGCCCGTGATCGACGACGACCGCGTTGCCGTAGATGCCGAGGTCGTTCGCGTGGACGACGATGCCGTTGTGCGCGGCGAGGACCGGAACGCGCTGGGTCACCGCGAGGTCGAAGCCGAGGTGCACCTGGCGGTCGACCTCGTTGCCCTGATAGACGTACGTGCGGTTGTCCGCGAAGCGTGATTCCACCGCGGCGTTCGTCAACGGCTGGAACGCGTCCTTCCACAGCATCTGCGGGCTCGTCTTGCGCGCCAGCTCCGCGATTGTCTGGTTGTTGCGCATCCGCAGCTCGCCGTTGATGCGGAGGAACGAGGTGAGCAGTTGGTCCGGCGCGGTCGAGAGCGCGAGATCGGGCGTCGTCGCGGCGATGGCCGGCACCACCTGCTGGAGGAAGCGGTCGTCGATCTCGATGCGGCTGCGCGCGAACGGCTTCGGGAACGCCCGATGATCGAGCGGCACGCTCGTCTCGTTCCCCGCGGGGTCGCGTGCGTAGAGCGCCACGGGGGTGTTCAGATCCTGATCGTGGAGCAGCGCGAAAAAGGCCACGCGCGTGGAGTCGTCGCCGGCGATGCCCGCCCCCGATGCCGGGAAGCCCGGATAGATCTGCTCGCCGACGCGAATGCCCGATTCGACATCGGCGGGCGTCGCGCGATAGACGACGAGTTCAGCGCCGCCGTGATTGACGTAATGGAGCGTGGAGAGCACGGCCACGCGCGGCGGCTCGAGCCGGACCTCCAGGTCGCGAGTCGTCATCGTTTCGGCCTCGCGGAGGCCGAAGAGGAGCGGCCGCGCGGCACGCACCACGAGGCGCGCCGGTCCGGGCTGCAGGTCCGGGATGTCGCGCTTGCCCACCGTCCGCATGATGAACAGGCGCTCGGCGCTCTCCTGGCGCACGTCGGCGGTAGGCTGCTCGAGCGTAAAGACCGGGAAGGTGCGTCCGCCCTGCTCGAGCGTCACCTCGACGCGGGCGAACCGGCCGCCCGGCGCTTCCACGCGCAGATCGAGCGGAGTGGCCTGGCCGATGACGCGCTCGGGCTGGCGCAGGTCGATGCGGGGCCCTTCGGCGCGCGAGGTCCAGACCCAGGCGGCCGCGCCCACGAGCGCGAGAATGACCAGAAAGACGAGGACTTTCAGCAGCCCGCGCACACCTCATCATACCGAAGGCTGTCCTGCCGGGCTTTACGGGTCCGGGTCCATCCGGTACGCTAGGAGGTAGTTGGTAGTCGGCTACCAGCATCTCCCAGGGCCGGTTTCGTCTAGGGGTCAGGACACGTGGTTCTCAGCCACGGGACCGGTGCGTAAACGGTTCGCGACGGCGGTATCGTCTAACGGTTAGGACGGATGGTTCTCAACCATCAAATCGGGGTTCGATTCCCCGTACCGCTACCAAC
>CAZGLC010000379.1:0-3430 GCA_964526235.1 uncultured Bifidobacteriaceae bacterium | reverse complement strand
CGAAGCGCGGCTGATGATAGAACCCCATGAACGGATCGAACCCGACCGCGTGACACGTGATGGTCAGATCACGCGCGAGCATGCTGTACCCGAACGAGAGCAAGGCGTTCACCGGATCCCGCGGCGGACGCCGGTTGCGGGTGGTGAAGTCGAATGCCGGCGGCTCCGCCTCATCGTCCACCTTCAGCATCCCGGAGAGGTGCGAGAAGTAATAGTGTGCCGCGGTTCCCTCGAGCCCGAGTAACGTGTCGAGCTGCCCGGCATCGAGCACCTGGCGGGCAAGCCGCCTGAGCGCGTCGATGGCGCGCGCGGGCGGCTCCACGTGGTTCCGCTGCAGCAGGGTCCGCGCGGTGGTGGATCGCCTCACCGAGGATGTGGCGGCACCGGGCGAGGTCGGCGCGCGTCAACTGGCATTCGAAGACGGAATACTGCAGATGGTCGCCAAAGCCGCGCAGCGCCTTGTGGACCCGGTGCCGCCGCTTGTCGTTCGAGATGTCGTAACAGACCAGAAAGGTGTTCCGCACGCACGAAGCGTATCGGATCAAGTGGGAGTTTTCGTGACCTTCGCGATCTTCGTGACCCCCGTGGCTCATCGTTTCTCAGTCGTGCCGCGAGCACGGAGACGATCCTCCCGCCGTGAAACCGCCCGTTCTCAATGAAAGTCACCGCCGACGGCCAGCGGTTCCTCGTCAATGTTGTTGCGGATGAACAGGAGGCGCCGGCGCCGATGACCGCCATCACGAACTGGACGGCGACGCTGCGGTAGCCCCGGCGGGTCCGCCGCCCGCTTCGCCGAGCGGACCCGCCCTACGTACGACGGTAAACCGCGACGCTGCGGTAAACCGTTAGCGCGTCGCGGCCTTCACGAATCCCTCGAACAGCGCGCGGAACTCGCCGGTGCGGTAGAAGTTCTCGGGGTGCCACTGCACGCCGAGACAGAAGCGGCGCGCCGGATCCTCCACGGCCTCGATGATGCCGTCGGGCGCGGTGGCGACGGTCACGAGCCCCTCGCCGGCCGCCTTGATCGCCTGATGGTGCCGGCTGTTCACCTGGCAGCGTTCGAGGTCGCTGAGGCGCTCGCGCATCAGCGTCTCGACGAGCGATCCGGTGTCGAGCCAGACTTCATGCGCCGACGTGCACGGCTGATCGGCGCCCTCGCGCGTGTGCGCCAGCGCGCCCGGCACCTCCGACGCGATGTCCTGAATGAGCGTGCCGCCGCGGGCCACGTTCAGCACCTGGACGCCCCGGCAGATCGCGAACACGGGGAGATCGGCCTCGAGCGCCCGGCGCACCAGCTCGATCTCGTACGCGTCGCGCCCGGCCTCGGCGGCCGAAAACGCGGGATGCGGCGCCTCGCCGTACAGCGACGGTTCGACGTCGCCGCCGCCCGTCAGCAGGATGCCCGCCGCGCGCGCCACGACGTCCGGCGGCCGATCGGCCGCGACATCGAGGACCCACGGCTCGGCGCCCGCGCGCCGGACCGACTCCTCGTAATCGTGCAGCTTGCTGCACCGGGCGACGGCAATCAGGGTCATAGCGAGGCCTACATCCTCGGCGGAACGGCGATCCCCATCAAATCCAACGCGCGCGTGAGCTGATTCCGCACGTATATCACCGCCGCCGCCCGCCACCGGCGTACGTCGTCGCGCTCCTCGTTGAGGATGGGGGAGCGATGGTAGAACGCGTTGAACGCCTGCGCAAGCGAGAAGGCGTACTTCGCCAGGACCGAGAATTCGAGCGATCGGACCACCTGCTCGACGACCTCGTCGAGCCGCGCTGCCTCGAGGACGAGCTCCCAGATCTCATGGTTGCCGTGCTCGCCGGTCAGCTCGCCCGGCGGCACCTCGCCGAGCGTCGCGAGCAGCATGCCCTCGTCGAGCCCGTCTCGCTGCTGCAGCTTCTGGAAGATGTTGTTCGCCCGGACGAGGGCGTACTGGACGTACGGGCCGCTCTCGCCCTCGAAGCTGAGCGCCTCCTCCAGGTCGAACACGATCATCTTGCTGGTCGAGAACTTGATCAGAAAGTAGCGGACGGCGGCGATCCCGATCATCTGCGCAATGCGGTCGCGTTCCGCCTCGCTGAACTCGGGATTCCGCGATGCCACCTCCCGCGCGGCATTGCGTATCAGCGTGTCGAGCAGGTCGTCCGCCTTGACACCGAGCCCCTTGCGTCCCGAGACCGACACGAACGGCCGCTTCGCCTCCTCGGAGTCGGGCGGTGGCGCAAAGCCGAGCTCGCGTGCGGTCGCGTGCGACAGCGCCACCATCTCGTACGAGAAGTGGTGGGACCGCTCGGCCCCTTCGGGATGGCCGACCGCAATGAGCGCCTGCTTCAGCAGCTTCTGCAGATACGACTGCCGGACGTCGATGACGTTGTACGCGTAGGCCGCGCCGCCGAACGGCGGATGCGTGCGCTCGCCGTTCGACGAGCAGGTCGCCCACAGCGGCCCGTGCGGGCGTTCGGCGAAGACGCGGTACTGGAAATCGCGGCCGAGCAGACCGAGCTTCCAGAACTGATAGGCGATGTCCTTGCCGACGTAGGTCACGACGCCGTTGGAGCGGACGATCACCTTCTCGCGCTCGCCCGCGTCCTCCTCGTCGACGTCGGACGCGGGCTCGCTCGCGGCTTCAGGCGGTGGGCCTTGGGCTCTGGGATTTGCGTCTTCCTCGATCGGCATCACCCAGCAGCCGGCGAGCCGGCCTTCGGACTTCAGGTACACGGCACCGCTGGCTTTGAGCACTTCGAAGGCCTGCGCCCAGAACTGCAGCCGCAGGATGTCGCCCTCCCACGTGAGCAGGTCGTAGTCCACGTTCATCCTGGCCATCGTTTCGAGGTGGCGGCGGACGACGCGGTCGGCGATGAAGGCGCCGATCTCGGCGGCGTCGTTGCCGCGGTGCTCGATGTCGTGGAGCGTCTGGGTGCGGTGCGAGAGGCGCGCCTTGTCTTCCTCGTACCACTCGGTGACGCGCGCGTACAGATCCCAGCAGTAATAGTCGAACCGCGTCGAGTCGGCGAGCCGCCGGATCTCGTCGAGCCCCTTGCCTTCGAGCACGCGGAAGCCGACGACCACGTCGGCGACCTGGACGCCGGTGTCGTCGATGTAGTTCTGCACCTCCACGGGAACGCCGCGGAACCGCAGCGCATCGAAGAACGGGGCACGCGTGACTTTCCCGAATTCCAGGGCCGCAAGCTGTACGGCGAGCTGACCATGAACGTCACGGTCGACGCCACCGGCCGCGTGGTCGAGGCCGACATCGTGCGGCCGTCGAAGTCCCGTGTGCTCGACCAGCGTGCACTGGCCATCGTGCGGGCAGCGGGGCCGTTTGGCACCTTCACCTCGGCCATGCGCCAGCAAGCCGACCAGATCGTCATCACGTCGCGCTTTCGTTTCACGCGCGACGAAGGGCTGGAAACCACGCTCAGCGGCAGC
>CAZGLC010000378.1:0-3448 GCA_964526235.1 uncultured Bifidobacteriaceae bacterium | reverse complement strand
GGCGCCCCCTCGAGCACCCCCAGCTCACCACCGTCGACGTCGAGCTTGATGTGATTGGGAGGCGGAAGGCGGAACCATCCGATGGGATCGAGCTGGACGATTCGCGATGTTCCGCGGAACGCCACGTGCACATGATGCCCGCGGCTGCGGAGCATCCGAAGCGCCGACTCACAGTTGCGAATATCCCCGGCGTGCCGCATCAAGAACCAATTCTCATGACCTGTGAGCCGCCGGCTTCGGTGCCTGCGCCGGCTGGTGCCGCTTCAGGTCTTTGGTCGACCATTTCCGGCGCGGCTCGATCGTCATCGCGATCAGTGCAGGAAGCAGTGAGAGATAGCGTGGAACCACGTGCTGCGCCACAGGCCGCAGTGCAGGTCTCGTGTACAGATCTTCGATCGCCTGGACCACACGCGGGGTCGCGGAGACGTCGAGTCCGTGCGGCCTCACGAACGTTTCCACAAATCGCCGCGCGCGCCGACCGGCGTCGTGGTCCAGTCTGAGGGTATCGGCGAGATGCTTGACATGTTCATCTAACGACCGAGCCGCGCGCAGGAATCCAAACTCGGGATCCACCAGGTAGTGAAAGTGAATCGTGCCTTCCTGCGTCTCTTGGAACCGATCGTCGAGCAGGGTCAGGACTTCCCGCCCAAGAATGGCGGCATCGATCAGCGCGCTTGTGTTGACGCCAACTACCGCCGACGCGTGATAGATGGAGTCGCAAAGATCCTGCCGATCGGCGATGTTCATGGGGTTCGCGCCGTCCCGAGGATAGACGGCCACATTCTCTCGATGTTCCTCGTGGAAGGACCTCCAGCAGTGCACGTTCTGCGGATGTGGCCGGATAAGGACGCCGGCGCTCCGCAACGTCAGGTCGGGGGCGGAGCGGAGCCGCGAGATCCACTCACGCGCGAACGTCGATTCATCTGACGAAATAAACGTCGAGGATCCGACGTACAGGAAGTACGGCCGAGACGCCTCGAGGCCGATTCGGTTGCAGAATTCACGCCGATCGCTTGGCGTCGAGGTGAACCAATGGTCGTACGCTTCGGCGCCCGTCACGACGATCTGCGGAGCGGGCACGCCATGGATTCGGATGGCCTCGCCCTCCTGAAGACGGTTCCACACGGCAACGAGATCTGGAAGGACGTGAATCTGTCCCTTGTTTGTGAGATTGTCCCAGCTATGCACCAGCAGCGCGGTGCGGATGCCGAGCGCCCGCGCCGCCTTGAGCAGCTCGGTTTGTGGGGACCCGAAATCGACCAGCGGCGAGACGATCAGCACGTCGGGATGAACGGCGCGGAGATACTCTAGGACGGCAGCGTCCGGCGGAATGGCCGATTCCAACTGGTGGTACATCCGCGTGAACAGCGAGCCGGACACAATCCGCTGGAACGGCGGCAGCGCTGCAACGCCCCGCGCCAGCATCGGCACGCGTACGGCCGCGCGGCTCCGCAGCTTGGCGGCGTGGCGGAACTCCGGCCGGAAGTAACGGACATAATCGTGCACGCTGCGGATCCAGCTGCCCCACGGCGTCCAGAACGCTGATGGAAACGACCGCACGTCGGTCTGGATGCGGTATTGCACACCGTACTCGTTCAGCAGCGCGCTCCCTTCGCGCTTGGCCTTCTTGCGGTGGCTGAACAGGAGGCGGATCGTGTGGCCGCGAGTTGCCAGTAGCCGGATAGTCGAATCGAAGTTCCGCAGGTAGCCGGGGTGCGGAAGGGAAAACAGAAGGTTCATTCAGCCGATGCCGTGTCGCCCGATTTCTGCAGCCCCTTTTTCGCCGTGCGGTCGAGCTTTCTCTGCCGTTCCATCCTCTCGAGCCGCTCCGTCACCCGAGCGATGCCGCGGTCCAGCCGCCCGAGGCGCCTGTGAATCTGTTCGAGCATGTTCAGCTTCTTTGCAATCCTGAGGAGCGCCTGTGTGGTGCCCAGATCCCGCTCCCGATGGTCGTCGGGCGGAGGCCCATGCTCCAGGGAGTCCGCAAGTTCCGGCGCCCCATATCGCGACGAGAGCGCCTGAAGTCGTGCGCGCAGCTCCCCCGCATCGGCGAGGGCCAGCGCCGCATTCACCTCTTGCACGACGCTCCAGACCTCCTGCTGCGTTTCGCGGAGCCGCTCTTCGGCTAGGCGCACCGCGTTTCGGAGTCCCTCCTCGCCCTTCCACGACCGTGCGACGTGATGAATCGCGTACGCGCGCGACCGCTCCTCGACGCTCGAGGGATAGAAAACCCACGGTTCGAAGACCTTGACCTCCGGGTGCCGGAGGAGCACGCGGTTCATCAACAGCGGCCCTGTGGCTTCCTTGTCGTACCCGTCGAACTCACGCGGGCGGCATGCCTGAATGGTCTCGAGCACCACGGGGTGCCGCGGCACGGCGCCGATCACCGCTTGGTTCGCTGAACCGAGCTTCGTATCCGCGACGAAAAAGTCTAGACCCTCGATCAGCTGGTCGATCGGGCGAAGGCATTCGATGTCGGTGTCAACGTACACACCGCCGCGCTCATACACCACTTCCAGACGAAGCATGTCGGCGCGCTCTGCTGGGGCACGCAGGCGATCACGGATCTCCGGCCGGAGCAGCCTGGAGGGCAGATTCTCCTCTGTCCAGAACCGGAACTCCCATTGCGGATGGCGATCCCTCCAGGTCTTGCGACATCGCTCCAAATCGTCGGGCAGCGGGTTTGGTCCGAGCCATATCTGATGAATGATCTTCGGAATCATTAGTCCACCTGACGGTTATCGCGAAAGCCAGACGCGAGCGTCTCAGCACTTTTACCGGAAAGCCGGCGCAGCATATGGCGCGTCCCGGCCCGGCAGAATGCAGCTAATTCCTTACGCGCATTGTCGAGCTCTGACGCGGTCATCACCGAGGCGCGTCCGCGACATCGAGGATTTCGAACGCGACGTCGTAGTACAGCCCGGTCATGCCCGGCTGACGCGTCACATACAAGTCGGCTCCTGCTGATCGCGACGCGATGTCTCGGTCACAACCGTGAGATCACGCCACGCTGCCCGTTCGGGCAACATCAGAGCCAGGCGGTCGACTTCGGTGCGATCGCCGCAGCAACACCACGGGCCGGAGGCAGCGCGTCTGCTTTCCCGCGTGTCGTGCCGCTTCTCCGCCGCGCGAACCGCCTTCGCCTCCTTCGCCCCCGGGCGGCGGATTCGACCCCCCCCGCGCGATGCGGATGCGATCGGAAGAGCGGCATCCAGCCGCGCGGGAACCACGGCATGTTCATCGCGTGGCGCGCGGGCAGTCGCCGTCCCGCACGAACAGGCCGTACCACACGGCGTATTCGCCCGCGTCGGTCTGGACGTCGACCTTCGACTCGAGGCGGAACGCCTTCTCCTCGAGCAGACGCCGCACGGCGTCGGACGCCGGGGTCGCGACTTCGACGAGCAGCGACCGCAGCGTGGGCGACGAGAGCGTGCACGACGCCCCCTCG
>CAZGLC010000377.1:0-3453 GCA_964526235.1 uncultured Bifidobacteriaceae bacterium | reverse complement strand
TCCCGATCGGGAGCGCGCTCATCACTTAGACATCGTTCGACGACGCGAGCAGCGTTAGCCGCGTGCTCGCCAGGCTCAAGGTTCTCGCTGCGCTTCGACCCGTTGCGCTGGCTGACGGCCTTGATCCCGGCTCCGCGCGCATGCTGATCCGCCGCTGTCGCCGAACGCCGCTGCTCCTCGCGAATCTTGCCCTGATCCTTCTCTTTGCTCTTGGCTTCGAGGCTGACTTTGTACTCTCTCGGCTTCCCGGCAGCATCCGCTGACAGTACAGCCGTTGCCACGCCGTCAGGCTTTCCTCGCCCTCCGATCGGTGTTACTTCAAAGCCGAGGCTGCTGAACGCAGCGCACAGTTGAACCTCAAGCGCATCCGGATTGTTTCGAGCGTTGAGAAGGTCCAGAGCTATTGCGAACGCGCTCTTTCGTCCGGACTCAGTTGCGAGGTTGCGGAGAAGTTGGTCGCGAAGGAAAAGAAACTCGTCGATTTGAGCCGGTTTGACATTGGTCGAGTGCAATTGCGCCTCGACGACAATTTCAGCCATGGCGAGAAGCTCAAGCGGCTGACCCACACCTCGGCTGGAATACTCATCGAAAAAGGTCGCAACGAACGGATGCCATGCGTTGATCTTGAGCGCGGCACTCTGCGTATCGTATTTGGCTAAGCCAGCTTCTGGCGAATCTGAATAGTCGATTGTGACATCGGTGATGAATTGCTCGCCGTCGGTGGCGCGTCGTTCAAGGTCAGCGATGAATGCACGCCGTCATCGACACTCCTGAATGACGGAACAATGAGATACCGGGACTCCGCCTTGCGGTCGAGGACGGCTCTGGTAAGTTCGACGATGGGTCGTCGCGACAAACTTGCGGGCGTTGACGCGAGCCTGCGCGCAAGCTTCGCTCCGGGTTCCTCTTCCGCATCATGCTTCTCAATCGTTGCGCGGACGGCGTTGAAGATGGCTCTGAGCACGTCCTGCGCCGTCGCCAGGAAGGGCCCCTCACTGATCGCCTCGCGATTTGAGCGCAGCTCGGCGTCTAGACTGTCTATGTGAACAACGCAGCGGAATCGGCCGAATGTTCCGTGCCGAAGCTCGTCGGGCGAGATCCCGAAATGGCCGTCGACGACATTGACGAGTCGACCGTACACATAGACAAAGAATCCGTGGCTGCGACTGAGCTCGTCGGACTTGCTCCCCGTTAGGAGGTCCTTGTATGCCTCCGCATACCCGGTGAGCCGCCCCAAGACTGGGACTTCTAAGCCGAATCGAGCCTCGTTGTCCGGTGGAACGGACTTGTCCTCGGTGGCGGTCACGCCCTTCGGTCCAGGTCTTGGTAGGTCGACGAGGTCCTTCCCAAGTACCCAAGTCCTGAGTACGCCTTTTCCTTCCTTGCTGGGCTTGAGTCTCTTTCCGTTCAGCCAGATCGCGAAGTCAGGCCTCAATGGCAGTGCGGTTCGTAAGACCCAGTCGAGCATCCCGGGTTTGACTTCATGAACCTTGGGCTTGAGAGAGGAGAGAATTGCAACAGTCCAGGCTTCTGGCGCACCTCTGCCAAACAGCGTAAAGGCGGCTGATTTGAAGGCAGCGGTGTCCGTCCAGGACCGCAATGCTTCTTTGGCCTGCGACTCAGTCAGCTCTCGCAGAGGAATCTTGATCGGCGTCTTCGGCTCTACCTCCTGGTCGACTCGTTTGTCGATCGATGAAAAATTCATCGATGTCGAGTAGTACTTGCGACCCTGCTTGGTGATGTGCGTAAGACGATTGGCCAATACGTACGTGGCCAGTTTTCCGATTCCGAATTTTCCGATCTGCTGCCGTTGACGAGGCAGGGACGGCAGTCGGCGCTTGTTGCTAATCCCGATCAGCCAGTGCTGCTTGAGGCCTTCGCATCCATTCCTTGACCGTCGTCGATGACGACGATGGATGCCGTTTGGGTATGGAGGTTGGGTGAGAGCAGAACGTGGACACGCTGGGCGCCCGCATCGAAGGCATTGGCGACAAGTTCCTCGATCGCCTTGTTCGGACTGGCGTAAAAATTCTCTGAAAAGAGCTCGATGATCTTGTAGCTGAGGCGGACCGCGATCGTACTGGTTTGCTTTCCGACCTCCGCGAAGCGTGGTTCGCCAGCCATTCGCCCCTAGTATCTCATCGTCAGGACGATAAGAAGCATGAACGGTGTTTCCGCGCGCGTGTGGTTGACGGAATGCCCCCTTATGCGCCCAGTCCTCCCGCCAGCACAGCGCGGATTGGCCCACAGACGGCGCGGATTGCAGCGGATTGCCACACCCACGGGGCGGATCATCGCGCCGCCGAGTGCCGCTGTCAAACGAGCGCGTGGGACCGGACCTCGGTGGGCACACCTCTCCTGAGCACGTGCGTCAGGGCGCCGTCACGTCGTCGGCGTCGTACCACGGCTCCGGTCGCCCGAGCGGGAGCGGTGGGGGGCGCGCGGGACGGGCAGGGGGCACCTCGATGGGCAGGCCGAGATGACTCAGGACGCGCCGGATCACCGTCGGGTCTTCGATGAGCGCGATCAGTTCGAGGCGATCGCCGCAGCGCGGACACGCCAGCACGTCGAACCCAAACTCCGCTGCATCAATTCGGCCCAGAGCCAGTTCGCGCGCGGCGGGATGGGTGCCGCGGGGCGCGAGGACGACTCCACGTCAGTCGTGCACGGGCCTCCTGTGATTGGCTTTTCGGGCTCGCGTGCCTGCAGGCGTGACCGCCACCCCGATCGCGCGCCAAGCACGCCGTCATACAGCAGGAGATTGATCCGCGGGCGCGGCGTGAGCGCCACCAGCCGTTCGAGCAGCTCCAGCGGCTCGAAGAGAAGCTGCGTCGTCCCGTCCGCCCACCGGTGCCGCAGATCGAGGACGACCTGCCCGTCCGCGGTCAGGTGCAGCCGGTCGGCCGCGATGGGAGGACGCAGCCCGGGGCCCCCGGCGCGCGTTTCCCAGCGCGCTGGGGTGGGAGCGCGTAGCGGCACAGCCGTTCGAGCCGCGCCCGATCACGCGGCGGCACGACGACCGCGGCATGGAGATCGAACCCGTTGCCGCGCGCGTGACAGGGTCCGCGCCCAGACGGCGCCAGCGCGAGCAGGTCCGCCGACGCGCCGCACCGGCGCACTGCCGCACCGGCCGGGTTGCCGAGTGCCCGCCGTCCCTGCACCGAGGCTGTGGCCATGCCGGCCAGCACGGGCGCCTCGTCCCGCCACCGATCGGCAGCGCTCCCCTCCTCGAGACCGTCCAGCACGCCACGCCGGGCCAGCAGACGGTGGACACGCCGGTCGATCGTCGCGAGCAACCGGTCTATCTCATCATCGGTCGGCGGCATCGCCTCGTGGAACCGGAGGATCCCGCCGTCCTCGACATAGACACCGTCGAGCACGAGCGCGTGGACATGGACGTTCAGGAACAACACTCCACAATACCCAATCGTCGAGCGTCAGGGTCCACTACCC
>CAZGLC010000376.1:0-3454 GCA_964526235.1 uncultured Bifidobacteriaceae bacterium | reverse complement strand
AGTAACATAGGGGGCGCGTGCAGCTGATCTTCGAGCAGATTCGCGCGGGCGGCGATCGCAACTTCGGGTATCTCCTGGCCGACCGCGAGGCGAAGCAGGGCGTGTTGATCGATCCCTCGTATTCGCCCGACGCGTTCGTGCAGCGCGCCGTCGATCAGGGGATCACGGTCACGCACGTGCTCAACACCCACTCGCATCCCGACCACGTCAACGGCAACGACGTCGCGCTCGAGCGGACGCGCGCGCCACTCGCGGCGCACGAAAGCGCGCCGACGGCGCCCGCCGTGCGGCTCCACGACGGCGAGGAGCTGCACATCGGCCACCTGCGGCTCCGCGTCCTGCACGTGCCGGGGCACTGCGCGGATCACATCGTGATCTACGAGCCGGCGTACCGGCTGCTCGTCACCGGCGATCTGCTGTTCGTCGGGAAGGTGGGCGGCACGCGCTCGGAAGAGGATGCGCGCACCGAATGGGACAGCCTGCAGCGCGTGGTTGCCGCGATCCCGGTGGACGCCACCGTGTGGCCGGGGCACGACTACGGCGTGCGGCCGAGCTCGACGATGGCGCTGGAACTGGCCACCAACCCGTTCCTGCAGTGCGCGAACGTCGACGCGTTCCTGCAGCTCAAAACCGACTGGCCGGCGGTCAAGGCGCGCCTCGGGTTGCGGTAGCGCGCAGCGTCGCGAGCAGCTTCTTCATATCCGCGGGCAGCGGCGCTTCGAACGTCAGCGGCCGGCCGTCGACCGGATGCCGGAACGACAGCCGATACGCGTGCAGCGCCTGGCGCGAAAACACGATCGACGTCTCAGGTGCCGCGGCCGCGGCATACAACCGCTCGCCGACCACCGGATGGCCGTGCAGCCGCGCCTGCACGCGGATCTGGTTGCGCTTGCCCGTCTCGAGCCGGACTTCCACGAGGGACGCCCCGCCCAGAGTCTCGAGGACGCGATAGTGGCTGATCGCCTCCTTTTTCCGCGCGTCGTGCGGGTGCGCGCGCGTCTGCAGCAGCCGCGTCGAGTCCCAGACGAGCTGATCGCGCCACGTCCCCTGCGTCGGGCCCGGGTGGCCGTGGACCACCGCCCAGTACACGCGTTCGGGCTCGCGCCGCTTGAACTGCGCCTTCAGCTGCTCCTGGACGCGGATATTCTTGGCAAAGACCACGAGGCCCGAGGTGTCGCGGTCGATGCGATGCACGACGAGCGGACGCCGGCGCGTGCGCGAGCGCAGGTGCTCGTCGAGGTGGCCGTAGGCCGACGGCTCGTGGCTCCGCTGCTGCAGCGGGACGGCGAGCAGCCCCGCCGGCTTGTTGACGACGACGAGCGAGCTGTCTTCGTAGAGGATCTGGAGGTTGCCGGCCGATCTCGCACCACGCCGGCCAGCGCTGCCGGGCCGGTCCGCCCATACCCGCACGGCGTCGCCTGCGCGCAGCCGGCGCCCGGCATCGCGAGGGCCCGCCTCCCGATCGTCGACGAACACCTTTCCTTTCGTGAGCGCGTCGGCGGCGCGTCCGCGGGAGCCGAGGCGCTCGGCGTCGGCGAGAAACTTGTCGAGCCGGATGCCTGACGCCTCATCCGGCACGATCCAGCGCGTGGCCATCCTCGCGCGATTGTAGACTGCCACTTGGGCATGGTCCTCGTGTTTGCGGCGGTCGGCGCCGGTCTGGTCGCGCTCGCGCATACGGCGCCGTTTGCCTTCCTCATCGAGGCGCTGCAGCGTGACGAGTCGGTCTGGCACGTGCCGGCCGATGCGGCCGCCCCGACCGTCTATCTCACCTATGACGACGGTCCGAATCCGGACGCGACGCCGCAGCTCCTCGACGTGCTCGCGCGGGAGCAGACGGCGGCGACGTTCTTTCTCATCGACGATCACCTCACCGACGACACCGCGCCGCTCGTGCGCCGGATGTTCGCCGAAGGACATGCCGTCGGCCTGCACTCCAACGAGCGCTGGCTGATGCTCAGGACGCCCGACGCCATCGCCGACGCGCTGCGCCGCGCCGCCGATCGGATTGAGCAGCTTGCGGGCGCGCGTCCGTGTCCGTACTTCCGCCCGCACGCCGGCTGGCGCAGCGGCGCGCTCTACGAGGCGCTCGATCGCATGGACTATCGGCTCGCCGGGTGGAGCTGGGGGCTGTGGGACTGGAACTGGTGGCGGGGCCGCGACGCGGCCGGCGTGGCCGAGCGGCTCGCCCGCCGCGCCAACGCCGGCGACATCATCGTCATGCACGATGGCCATCACCGCGACCCGCGCGCCGACCGGCGGTATGCGGTGGAAGCGACGGCACAGCTGATTCCGGCGCTGCGAGCCCGTCAGCTCCGCGTCGATCGCTTGCCCTGCTGAGGGATTGTTTTACTCTTCGATCTGCCAGTCGGCCAGCGGCTGCGGCCCGGGAACGATGCCCTCGATGTCGGGGTCGACGCCGTCGGTGGGCCGCGTTTGCTCGGCCTTGCGCTGCTTGGTGTCCTGCCGCCGCGCCGCCTTCTGCTGACGCCGCTCGCTCAGCGCCTTCTCACGCTCACGTTTTGCCGCGGTTGGTCGCGCATTGCGTGCCATGGGTGCACTCCTACCATCGCGGCTCGCTGCGGCGTCCGGGCCGTCCGCCGCGTCCGCCGCGGCCGCGATCGTCGCCGCCGCCGCCGAAATTGTCGCGGAAGGGCCGCGGGGCCGGAGGCCGCGCCTCGTTGACCGTCAGCGCGCGTCCGCCAAGCTGATGTCCGTGCAGGTCGGCAATCGCCTTCTGCGCGCCCTCGTCCTCCTTCATCTCGACGAATGCGAAGCCGCGCGCCCGTCCGGTCATGCGATCCCGAACGACCGAGACCGTCTCGACTTCCCCCGCCTGCGCGAACAGCGCTTCCAGATCTTGCTCCATCGTCTCATAGGGCAGGTTGCCGACAAATAATTTACGGCCCATGACGTCTCCCTGCACCCTCAACTCTGGCTCGTGAGCGCAGGAGATGCGAGTCGTTCGGCTCGAATCTGACACGCGCAGTGTGGCGGGCTCAGCGTGGGGCGGCGCTGACAGGATAGCACATGCTACCCTGAAGACCCTGATGCCTCCGCTGCCCGATCGCATCCACCGGCTCGAGGAGCTGGCGCGCGACCTCTGGTGGAGCTGGAATTCTGACGCGCGCAATGTCTTCCGCCGGCTCGACTACCCGCTCTGGCGCCTGACGGCGCACAACCCGGTTCGCATGCTGAAGCTCGCGCCGCCGGAGACGCTGCAGCGCGCGATGGCCGATCCCGAATGGCTCGCGCTCTACGACCGCGCGATCGCGCGGCTCGACGCGACCCGCACGGCGCGAGGCACCTGGTGCGAGCGCGAGTGCCCGGAGCTCGTCGGCCGCTCCATCGCGTACTTCTCCGCCGAGTTCGCGCTGCACCAGTCGCTGCCGATCTACGCGGGCGGCCTCGGCGTGCTCGCGGGCGATCACTGCAAGGAAGCGAGCGACCTGGG
>CAZGLC010000375.1:0-3454 GCA_964526235.1 uncultured Bifidobacteriaceae bacterium | reverse complement strand
GGCACCGCCGCGAGCGTATCCATGTCGGTGTGGTACACCGTGTGGTCGATGATGTGGAAGCTCGGGGCGTCGGTGTAGACATAGCTCAGCTCGCCGCCGGGCCGGCCCTCGGCGCGCGAGTAGAGCGCGATCCCGTACTCGTTGAACGTCTTCAACACGATGTCGCGGAGCCGGTCGCTGCCGCCGACGTACCACCGCCGGGCACTCACCTGGTTCGACGTGATGAACGCCTCGCCGATGAGATACGTCGCGACCTGCGAGGTGTGCTCCAGGTTGATGAGGAGCGCCGTCTTCGCGAACATCGCCTGCATGTGGTTGTGCACCCAGCGGATGCCCGCCTGCTCGCCCGACGGCGAGTGATGCGCAAACGTCGTGAAGAACGTCATCGTCCGGCGGCGCTCACTCCTCGGCACCTTCGCGTAGTGTTCCGCGAGCGCCACGAGCGTCGCCATCCCTGACGCGTTGTCCATGGCGCCTTCGAAGAACGCGTCGGCGTGCGCCATGAGCGCGATGTTTTCGTCGGTGGCGCCCGGCAGCACGCCCCAGACGTTCGCGGTTTTCAGGCCGGTGCGCGTTTCCACCGCCAGCCGGATGCGCACCGCCGGCGACTCGCGCCTCTCGATGAGCTCGCGGATCGCGCGGCCGTCCTGATCGCCCAGCATCAGCACGGGCACTTTCGCCGGCGGCGTGGTGCCGCCGCCCTGCGGCTGATTCACCACGTTGCCGGGGAAACCGACGATGAGCAGCACGGCGGCGGCGCCGGCCTCTTCGGCGCGCCGCAGCGCGCCGAATGTCAGCGCCGTGTTGCCGCGGCCGCCGGGATTCGGAAAGCCGTACAGCACGGCCGCCTTGCCCTTGACGATGCGGTCCGCGAAGTCGGCCGCGGTGCCCATGCCGACCCAGACGGGCTCGAGGGTGGCGACGCCGCTTGTGCCGACTGAATTGAACAGGGGAAACGCCGTGGCGAGCCGGGTCGTCGCCCCGCGGCCGCTCACGTCCACGTCCCACGACGTGGGGAACCACTGCGGCGGCAGATCGAACTCCTGAATCCGCACCTGCTCGAGCCCGAGGCGCCGGAAATGCGCAGCCGTCCAGTCGTTCGTCATCCGCTCGTACTCGGTCCCCGCAATCCGTCCCCAGTACTGATGGCCGTCGGCGCGGCTCTTGCGCGAGATCGCGGTGACCTCGTTGACCAGCGCTTTGATGCGGAAGCCGTCGAGGTCGCGGTAGGCGACGTCACCCGGCGGATACGGCCACCGGAGGAACTGGTCGTCGGCGAGCCAGTTCGGCGGCAGATACGTGCCGCGCGGCAGGTCCGGCGCAGGATCCGTCAGGCGTCCTTCCTGGGCGCCGGCGACGGACGCCGCGATCACGAGTCCCAGCAGGCACGTGAGGCAGGTTCTCATGGCAGGAGAGACTACCACGCCCGCTCACGAGTAGAATGCGCGCGGGGGTGCGGCATGGCGACACGACTCATCCACGCATCCGCCATCCTGCTGGCGCTTGCGCTCGCCGTTTCGGTTGCGGATACGCCGGTGGCCGGTCAAGCCGGCGCGGTGACGGACACGTATCAGCGTTCGGCCGAGATCTTCGAGATGAAAACCGCCGCGGCGCACGGACCGCAGCGCGGCGAGGAGATCTACTACGTCAAATGCTGGATGTGCCATAACCAGCACGCCCAGAACGGCGGTCCGCCGCTCAAGGGGCTGTTCTCGCGGCGCACGCTCGCGTCGGGCGCGCCGGTAAGCGACGCGACGGTTGCCGACAAGATCCGCGCCGGCGGTCCGGCGATGCCCGCCTACCGCCACGCCCTCGGCGACGCCGATCTCGCGGACCTGGTGAGCTACCTCAAGGACGCGAGCTGCTGCTTCGACGCCACGGAGCCGCCGCCCAATCCGCGCTATCGCCGGGCGGCCGCATCCGCCACCGCGAGGTCAACGGGGCGCCGCACCCTTCAGGGCGGGGCGCGGGGCGTCGTCCGCCAGGCCGGCGGCGATCCGCTCGAGGGCATCATGGTGCAGCTGATTGCGCCGGCGAGCGCGATCCGGACGACCGTCTATACCAACGTCGAGGGACGCTACGAGTTTCCGGTGCTCGACGCGGGAACCTACACCCTGCGCGTCGCGCGGCCGCTCGACTTCACGCCGTACGCGAGGGACGCGGTGCGGATCGACGGCGCCACCCGCCTCGACGACATCGTCCTCGAACGCATCACCGACAAGGAGGTGCTGCCGCCCACCCGCGCGATTCTCGCGCAGCTCACCGGCGCCGACTGGATGCTCAACCTGCCGGGCACGGGCGAGGAGAAGCGGACGTTCTCGCTCACGTGCGGCTTCGGCTGCCACTCGTATCAGCAGATCTTCCGCACGCGCTACGACGAGGCGGGCTGGCGGCTGATCGTGCGGCGCATGCTGCGGGGCGCCGGGTCGCCGCTCATCAACATCCGCGAGCCGGGGCCGCAGACGCGCGGCCGCGCCGGCCGGCATCTGCCCGAGGAAGAAGAAATCGTCATCAAGTGGCTCGCGCGCGTGCGCGGTCCGGAGTCGGTGGATCCGCCGCTCCATCATCTGCCGCCGGTGCGCGGCGCGTCCACGCGCGTTGTCGTCACGGAGTACGAGCTGCCGCGGCAGCTCCTCGCGCCGCACGACGTGCACGGCGACTCGCAAGGGAACATCTGGTACACGCCGCACCGCAGCCCCTACATCGGCAAACTCGACCCACGCACCGGCGCCGTCAAGGAGTATCGCGTCCCCGACACGCCGGGCGCCCTTCCGGGCACGCATCGCGTCTGGGTCGACAAGGACGACATCGTCTGGGTGTCGGAGAACTGGGCGCACAACCTCACGCGGTTCGACCCGAAGACGGAGCGGTTCCAGCAGTTCCACTTCGAGACCGGCGACCCGCTCAACTCGCCGGGGTTCAGCAACTTCCACATGGACGCCGAGGGGTTCGTCTACGAGACGATCAACCGCGGCGTGGTCCGCATCGACAGCCGCAGCGGCAAGACCGTCCAGCACTTCCCCTTCAAGCGGCTCGTCAGCACGTACGACAACATCGTCAGCATGGACGGGCGGTACTGGTCGGGCGGCCAGACCGGCACCGGCCTGCTCGGGCTCCTCGACATCAAGACCGGGAGCATGTGGGAGCTCGATACGCGCACGCCGGTCTCGAGCCCGGCGCGCGGCGGGTTCGACGTCGAGGGGAACGCGTGGTTCGGCGGCCGCGGCGGCATGCTGATCAAGTTGGATCCGCGGACGCGCCGGATCACGGAATACTACCCGCCGATTCCGTACGTGACGTTCTACGAGGCGATGCCCGACAAGAACGGCGAGGTCTGGGCCGGCGCGCTGCACGCGGGCCGCTTCGTGCGGTTCAATCCGCGGACCGAGCGCTGGATCGAGTACATGATGCCGGAGCCGTACTCACACAATCGGCGGACGTGGATCGACAACTC
>CAZGLC010000374.1:0-3467 GCA_964526235.1 uncultured Bifidobacteriaceae bacterium | reverse complement strand
CCATGCCTACCTCCGACGAACTCCTCGAGCTGGCGGAGCGGTGCGCGTCGAAGCTGCTGCTCGATGGTCCCATCCGAGCGGTCCCGTCATTCTCCGACGTCGAGGATCAGTGCGAGGACGAGTACGGGGCGCTGCTGCAGGCGATCCCCGAGGAGAAGCGCGCGCTCATCGTCGAGCTCGCCGACAACCACGCGCGCCACGTCTGGATGCAGCAGGAGGGCGCGTATCATGTCGGCGTCGCCGTGGGACGCACGTTGAGATTGCGCCGCGAGGTCTGAAGCCCACAGCCCACAGCCCACAGCCCACAGCCCAAAGCCAAAGCCTGGAGCTGCGTGCCTCTCGACTTCCTTCACTACGACGTCTTCACCGACGAGCCGCTGACGGGCAACCAGCTCGCCGTCTTCCTCGACGGCCGCGGACTCTCGACGGAGCGGAGGCAGGCGATCGCGCGCGAGATGAACTTCTCCGAGAGCACCTTCATCCTGCCGCCGGAGACGGCCGGGACCGATGTGCGCCTGCGCATCTTCACGCCGGCGCGCGAGATCCCGATGGCCGGCCATCCGACAATTGGGAGCACATGTGCGCTCGCCCATGCCGGTGTGATTCGCCCGGGCGCCGCGCGCTTCGTCTTCGGACTTGGCATCGGCCCCACTCCGGTCGACCTCGAGTGGAACGAGGATCGGCTGCGCTTTGTCTGGATGACGCAGCTGCCGCCCACGTTCGGCCCGTCGCTCGACGCGCGCGATCTCGCGGCCACGGCGGTGGGCCTGGACGTTTCCGACCTTGCCACCGAGCTGCCCGTACAGGAAGTGTCGTGCGGCCTGCCGTGGCGGCGAGATCGCCGACGTGAAGGTGGACGGCAGGGCGGTGCTCGTCGGCCGCGGCGAACTGCTGGTATAAAGGTGCCGGAATCGTTAACCAGGAGGGAGGCGGACATGAAGGTACGCGTCGTGGCGGGGGTAATCGTCGCCGGCGTCATCGCGCTCGGAAGCGCGGCGCTGGCGCAGACCGTGCCCGCGCAGTTCGTCGTCAGCGGCAAGGCTGCGGAGCAGATCCAGGACTTCGCCACCATCAATCTCGCGACCGCGGAGCGGATCGCCGAGGCGTGCCAGCGGCTGGCGGCGGCCGAAGGCGTCGCCATCACGATGATGGTGATCGACAACGACGGCAACCACGTCTATTCCGATCGGATGGACGGGCAGGGATACCTGAACATCATCACGGCGGACATGAAGGCGCAGACGGCGCTGATGCAGCGGGCGCCGAGCAAGTTCGTGATGAACCAGGTGACGCAGAACCCCAACGCGGAGCTGCAGCGGATTCAGCTGGGCCTCTTCCCGAACTCCGGCGGCCTGCCGGTCGTCGTCAACAAGCAGATGATCGGCGCCATCGGCATCGGCGGATCCGCGCCGCGCGTGCCCGTCTGGAGCGACGAGATCTGCGGCCACAAGGCCCTGCAGGAGGTGCTGGGCGCCTCGAACGTGGCGCCGCTCATCGAGGACCTGCCGCGGCCGCAGCCGCCCGCGCCAGCCAATCCGGCGCCCGTGCCGCGGTTTGCCACGGCGGCGACGCCCAGGACGAACGTCTCGAATCCTGAGTGGGTCGTCGGCGGCAAGGGTGCGGCCAACGTGTTCGACGGCAACCAGATTTCGCTGGCGGCCGCGAGGAGGGTTGCCAGGGTCTGCCGCGATTTCGCGGCCTCGCGCGGCGGTGGCATGTCGCTCTACATCATCGACAACGCCGGCGAGATCGTGCACATGGAACGGATGGACGGGCAGGTCTTCAACAACATTCGGACGGCGCTCATGAAGGCGCAGACGTCCCTCAAGAGCCGCGTGCCGACCTCCGTCTATACGGCGCAGGGACGGAACAATCCGGCGGGGCAGACGCGCACGATTGCCCAGTTCGAGTTCTTCACGAACTCCGGCGGCCTCCCGATCGTGGTCGACGGCCAGATGATCGGGGCGATCGGCGTGGGCGGCGGTGCGGGCGGCGGCGGCGATGAGAACTGCGCGATCGAAGGGCTGAAGGCCGTCTTCGGCGAGCACGTGACGCTGCCGGTGTATCCGACGGCGAGCGCCGCCAGCGGCGGCCGCTGAGGCCCGGCGGGCTCGCGAAGACACTCGAGCGCGACGCGGCGCGTGTCAGCGCTTCGGATAGAGGGCGCGCAGACGTTCCAGGTCCCCGGCCGAGAGGCCCGGCACCCTGGCGATGTCGGCGCGCTCTTTCACCTGCGTGCGATAGCGGTTGAAGAATCCGGGAATGTCGCCGCCATAGCCGAAGAAGTACATGATGTCGCGGAAGTCGGCGGTGTGCTCGAGGCCGAGCGCGTGCCCCAGCTCGTGCACGCAGGTGAGATAGACGATCGTGTCGCGGAGGAGGCCGTCAAGACGCGCCAGGCGTCCGACCTCGCCGAGGCCGCTCACGTCGGGGCGGATGAACACCGCCGCGCCGCGGCGGCCGCCCACGTCCAGCGGCCGCATTTCCCCATAGAATCCCGAATCCGCGGGGACCCAGTAGACGCGCACGAGCGCGTCGCCTTCTGGTGACGAGGTGAAGCGGATCGTGCCGCCTGTGCTGCGCTCCCACGCCTGGAGGGCCCAGAGGGCGAGCTCGCGGTCGGAGGCGCGGAAGTCGGAGCCCGGCTCGCCCTCCGCGATGAAGTACGTCAGGCGTCCGGTCGCGTCGAGCGGCTCGAGGCCGCGCGGCCGCTGTTGTGCGGCGAGCGGCGTGGCCGCGATCACGGCGAGCGCGATAAAGAAGGTAGGGTGTCCTTTCATCACGAACCTGCGGCGCCCTCAAATCACGAACGTAGGGCGTCCCTTGACGGGGCGCCACATCAGCGGCAGCATGGCCCATACGATAGCTCAGCCCATGCCATCCGCGATGGATCCCGTGGAGCCTGGTGTCGCTCTTGCCGGGTGAAAGCCCGGCAGGAGGGCCTGATGGTCACACGTCGCTTTGTCGGCGCGCTGCTCGTCGTAATCGGGATCGTGTCACTCGCCTGGGGTGGATTCTTCTGGACGGATCGGGACACCGTGATCGACGTGGGCCCGCTCGAAGTGACCACGGAGGAGCGCGAGGGGATCGTGCTGCCCCGCGCGGTCGGGATCCTGGCGCTCGTCGGTGGGATCGTGCTGCTCGTCGTACCGGAACGCCGCCGGGTGTGACGATCGACGAAGGGGTGAAGGAGGAGATCGATGGCCGTACGTGTGACACGCAATATCGGGATGCTCCTGCTCGGGATCTACCTGGTCCTGGTGGGACTCGGCGGTGTGACGGCGCTCGGCATTCCTGCGGTCGTGATGGCGGTGCTCGCGCTGTTGGCGGGCGCGCTCATTCTGGTGGGTCGCTGAGGCCCGCCCGGCTTCCAGAGGTCCCCTGCAGGCCGTATGGGATAATGCGCTCGTCGGGGCGTAGCGCAGCCTGGTAGCGCACCTGCCTTGGGCGCAGGGGGTCGCTGGTTC
>CAZGLC010000373.1:0-3468 GCA_964526235.1 uncultured Bifidobacteriaceae bacterium | reverse complement strand
GACGACACGCGCGAGGGCGATGTCTATCACAAGCTGCTGGACAAGCTCGAGGAGGCGCGCCAGGCGCTCGGCGGCCAGGTGTTCGACGTGCTCGGCAAGCTCCAGTTCGAGGGTCGCGCCCTGCGCGACCTGCTCATCGAGGCGATTCGCTACGGGGATCAGCCGGAGGTGCGCGCCCGGCTGACGACCGTGCTCGATCAGGCGCTCGATCGCAGTCAGCTCCAGAACCTGCTGGAGGACCACGCGCTGGCGCACGATGCGATGGACATCAGCCGTGTCCGGCGGATTCGCGAGGACATGGAGCGTGCGGAGGCGCGCCGCCTTCAGCCCCACTATGTGGAATCGTTTTTTCAGGAAGCGTTTCAGCGGCTGGGCGGTTCAGCCAAGCAGCGGGAGCCGCGCCGCTACGAAATCACCCACGTCCCGGCCTCGGTGCGCAACCGCGATCGTCTGATTGGCATCGGCAGGCCTGTCCTTCCACGTTACGAACGTATCGCGTTCGAGAAATCGCTGGTCGCGCCGCCTGGGCGGCCGCTCGCTGCCTTCGTGTGTCCAGGGCATCCGCTCCTCGACTCCATCATTGACCTCACGCTGGAGCGCAATGCCGACCTGCTCAAACGCGGCACGGTTCTGGTGGACGAGCGTGATGCCGGGACCCGGCCACGAGTGCTCTTCTACCTTGAGCATGCGATTCAGGACGCCAGCCTCACACGATCGGGTGACCGTCGGGTTGTCTCAAAGCGCTTGCTCTATGTGGAGCACGACGCGGACGGCACAATGCGGCACGTACAGTACGCGCCGTACCTCGATTACCGGCCGATGGCCGAGGGCGAGCCAGGCGTGGACGCGATTCTCAATCGGCCTGAGTGTGCATGGATCACGAGGGATCTGGAGCAGAAGGCGCAGAGCCACGCGGTGGCGCACGTCGTCCCGGCGCACCTTGCGGAGGTGCGAGAGCCGAAGCTCAAGCTGATCGACAAGACCGAGGCGGCAGTCAAGGATCGGCTGACGAAGGAGATCGCCTACTGGGACCATCGCGCCGCGCAGCTTCAGCTCCAGGAGCAGGCCGGCGGGGCGCATGCCCGGCTGAACTCAGGGGAGGCTCGCAAGCGCGCCGACCTCCTTCAAGCGAGGCTGCAAAAGCGCCTGGAGGAGTTGAGACTCGAAGCCCAGATATCACCCCTGCCGCCGGTGGTGCTCGGGGGTCTGCTGGTCGTGCCGATGGGCCTGCTTGCGCAGATGACGGGGCGAGCGCCCACGACGCCGGCCGCGCCGGTCGACACGCAGGCCAGTGCTGCGCGGGCCCGAGCCATCATCATGGAGATCGAGCGCCGCCTTGGCTTCGAGCCCACCGATCGCGAGTTCGAGAAGCTGGGCTACGACATCGAGAGCCGTGTTCCAGGCACCGGAAAGCTCCGTTTCATCGAGGTCAAGGGGCGTGTCTCGACCGCCGACACCATCACCGTGACGCGCAACGAGATCCTCTACTCGCTCAACATGCCCGATGACTTCATCCTGGGGATCGTCGAGTTCACGAGCGAGGACAGCCACCGGGTTCACTATGTCCGCCAGCCCTTCCGACGGGAGCCTGATTTCGGCGTGACGAGCGTGAACTATGATCTCTCTGAGTTACTGCAGCGAGCGGAGCCGCCAAGGTAGCGGAACACGATGTCGTATACGGACGACGATCTCGAACGCATGCTAGCGGACCTCGAGTCGGATCTCGTTGAACGCAAGGAATCCCTTTCCGGTGACGCGCCCACGAAGGCTCGGGAAGCCATCTGCGGATTCGCGAATGATCTCCCCGACCATCAGCGGCCAGGAGTTGTGTTCGTCGGTGCCAGGGATGACGGCTCGCCGTCAGGTGCGGCGATCACCGACGAACTACTCCGTCAGCTCGCAGACATGAAAACCGACGGCAATACCCTGCCTCCCCCGTCATTGACCGTTTCGAAGCGGATCCTGCGCGGCGCCGAAATGGCCGTCGTGACTGTTCAGCCAGCCGATTCCACGCCGGTGCGATTCAAAGGCCGTGTCCATATTCGCATCGGTCCTCGCCGCGGTATCGCCACCGCGCAGGACGAACGGATTCTTTCCGAGAAGCGTCGCTACAAGGACATTCCGTTCGATGCGCAACCAGTGCCGTCGTCCACGTTGGCGGATCTGAGCCAGCGGCTCTTTGAGACGGAGTACTTGCCCTCGGCATTTGCCGCCGACGTACTGGCCGTCAATGACCGCAGCTATGAGCAACAGCTCGCAGCCACGAAACTTGTCGCCGCTGCCGACGACCCCACTCCGACAGTCCTCGGTCTGCTCGTGTTAGGAATCAGCCCTCGGGACCTCCTGCCGGGAGCCTACATTCAGTTCCTTCGTATCGCTGGGACCGGGCTTGCGGATCCGATTTCCGACGAGCAGGTTCTCGACGGGACAGTGGGCGAACTCCTCCGGCGTATTGACGACAAGATGGCCGCGCACAATCGTGTGGCGGTAGATTTTACGAGCGCGTCCACGGAGGATCGCGTCCAACCTTACCCCACGGTCGCCCTCCAACAGATCGTTCGAAACGCGGTGATGCACCGCGCGTACGAAGCGAACAACGCGCCGATTCACGTGTATTGGTTCGACGATCGTATCGAAATCACGAGCCCCGGCGGGCCGTACGGCGCCGTCACACAAGAAACATTCGGTGAGCCCGGTGTCGTCGATTACCGCAACCCCAACCTCGCCGAGGCGCTTCGCGTGCTGGGTTTTGTGCAACGCTTCGGGGTTGGGATTGCCACTGCCCGGAGAGAACTGCAAAGGAACGGCAACCCGAAACCCGTATTTGAAATCGGCCCAGGTCGAGTAGTGTGTCGGCTGGGAGTTCGTCCGTGAGCAGACCCGTCCTGACGCTCTTCAACAACAAAGGTGGCGTGGGCAAGACATCACTTGTGTACCACTTCGCCTGGATGCTCGCCGAAATGGGTAAACGTGTCCTCGCGTGCGATCTTGATCCTCAAGCAAACCTCACTGCCGCCTTCCTTGACGAGGATCGTTTGGAGGAGCTGTGGATTGAAGGAAAGCCGGAGGTGCCGAGCACTATCTATCGATGTATTCAGCCGCTGACGGAGGTTGGCGACCTTCGGCCACCTGAGCTTCAGCCCATTGCTGCCAGACTCGCGCTGTTGCCTGGGGATTTGGCGCTCTCGGGCTTTGAAGATCGCCTGTCGAGCGAATGGCCTGAGAGCTTGGGGAGCTCAAATCTCTACCGCCCGTTCCGAATTCTCTCGGCGTTCTGGCAGGTGGCTCAGCTTGGCGCAAAGCAGCATGCGGCGGATTTGATCCTGATGGACGTCGGGCCGACCCTTGGCGAACTCGACCTTTTTCTCTTTGGCAAAGGGGAACACTACGAACTCCACAATGCCCTCGGCGCGCACCCGATGGTCCATGAGGGAGTGGATGGAACAAAATTTGCGGTCTTTGCCCCCA
>CAZGLC010000372.1:0-3470 GCA_964526235.1 uncultured Bifidobacteriaceae bacterium | reverse complement strand
GGCTTCTGACCGGGGGCTTGACCGTGGTGCGAGCGTCGCCCGACGAGGAACAGCGGAGCCGCTTGCGAGCGGTTGCGGCTTCCGCCTCGCCATCACGCCGCTCGCGACCCGGGGCACCGATTCATCGAGTCTCGAATCCCGGATATCGCGTCAGCTCGCCGCTGACGACGCGCGCCAGGAGCCGCGTCTGAATCTCCAGCACACGGCGGTAGCCGACACGATAGCCGAAGATCGGATGTGTCACCAGCGTGTCCATCCGCTGCTCGTAGGCGCGGATGAATCCTTTGCGCCCGCGCGCGGATAGCGCGACCGATTCTCCCGCGCGCACGAAGTCTTCCCGGCCGACCATTCGCGTGTTGACCGCCGTCACGACCGCCGAATCCACGATAAGCGGCCGGAACCCCTCCATCAAATCGAGCGCCAGCGCGGGGCGCCCGAAGCGCGGCTGATGATAGAAGCCGAGGAACGGATCGAACCCGACGACGTGGCAGGCGATGGTCAGATCCCGGGCCAGCATGCTGTACCCGAGTGAGAGCAGCGCGTTCACCGGATCGCGCGGCGGCCGGCGGTTGCGCTGGGTGAAGTCGAACGCTGGCGCCTCCGCCTCGTCCCCCACTTTCACCATACCGTTGAACTCACCGAAGTACACCCGTGCGGCCGGGCCTTCGATGCCGAGCAGCGTGTCGAGACCAGCGGCCCGTTGTGACTGATCAGCCAGCCCCTTCAACTGTGCCAGCGCGCGCGCAGGCGGCTCGATGTGATTGCGCTGCACTGGTCCGCCGGCCGCAGCGCTTCTGTCCTTCCGCGAATCTTCTCGTGCCGGAGCGCGCCTTCGACCGTGTCGCCGCTCTCGGCGAAGACCCCTTCGACCCATTCGTAGAAGAACAGGCGCGGGCAGTAAACGAACTCGTTCAGCATGCGCGCGGGCAGGTACTCGGGCAGATCGACTCGTCGGGCCAGGCTGGCCTTCGCCGGCCGGGGCGACGGAAACAGGAACCGGGCGGGCGCGGGCTCTGGATCGGTGCTCATGTCATGACTCCTCGTCGCGGCCGCCGACGATGATGCAGGGGCTGTCGATGGGAGCGTACGGCTTGCCGAGTGCGGTGATGACGCGGTCGCCCCGGCCCTCGGCGGGACCGAGATCGACAAACAGCACCTGATCGGATCCTCGAATCCCCGGTGACTCGAGCATTCTTCGAGGAGCGCGGTGAGCTCGGGTTCGCGCGAACGGAGGTTCCGTAAGAGCGCGTGCTCAGCTTGCGTGGGTGGCAAGGACCAGCTTGTCGGGCACGGAGCCCTCTCTCGGAGGACCGCCCCAAATCAGGACGTCCGGACAGAGATCGGCGCCGTTCGGCCAGACAACCGTGCCCCAAGCCACCTTCGCGGCCCGAAAGACGTCTGGATGGTCCCGAACGGCTTCGAACACCGGCCCGACCAAGAGCGGCTCGACATCGCGTTCGATGACCGACCCATCGGTCAGGAGGAGACGGAGGTGGAAACCGTCGAGCGTCGTCACGCTGGAAATTCGAACGAGGCCCATAGAGGAACTCTACTCCAGGGGAGCGATCGCGCCGGGCATTCGTCGGCCGGTTCGAGCCCACGTCCAGTCCTGGCGCAACTCGTCCCGATACATCGTCGCCCACTCGCGCACCAGCGCGAGCGCGCGGTTCGGCAGGCTGCCCGCATACACGGCCAGCGACTCGATCTCGATCAGGGCTACGCGCTCCCCGTCCTAGCCGATCAATCGGATTTCGCGCCGGTCGCCGATAGCTTCATTGACTACAACGAGCACGCCGTCGTCGCTCGCCCGCAACTGCTCGTTGGCATTGAGCAGTTCGACGCCGTAGACGGTGCCGTCGGGGGCGAGGTCAACGTTGAGTTCATCGCTGACGCGAATCGTTTCCACCTCTGCGTCCTTCTCCTGGAGGCTGAGATAGGCGATGTTCCGGCGCGGATCGTACGTCAGCTTCATAATGAGGTCCCCTTCTCACCGAAATACTTCACAACCACCGTGATCACCAGCCAAGTGTCCGGTTCTTCTCGAACAGCGTAAGCCTCGACCTGCTTGGTCGCGTATTGACGGCCGCGCCACACGCCTTCGAACGGGAAGTTCCGTCTGAAGCCGATTCGGCCGAACTTGGCCCCAAATTGCTCGCCCTCCTCGACGGTTGCCACGACTTCCGCTTCGGCGGCACCGCGCACCGCCAGCCGATCGCGGGCGTGCGGATGAAGGCGAACGTTCATGTCCCATTCTCCCGGATCCGACGCGGCGCCACATGTTTTCTGGCCGTCCATTGGCCGACCAGCGGGTTGGCAACGACCAAGGTATCGGACGCGGATCCCTCCCGAGGAGGACCACCCCAAAGGAGGGGGAGATTCGAACGAGGCGCATAGAGCAACTCTACTCCAGGGGAGCGACCGTGCCGGGCACGTGGCCGGTTCGAGCCAACGTCCAGTCCTGGCGCGGCTCGTCCCGATGGATGACGTCGGGGTTGTAGTGGTCGACTGGCCGCTCGACCTGCCTGGAGCACTCGGTTCGAACCGTCAAGTATTCCTTGACAGTTGCCTCCGGCCTCAATTCACCCTCGGCGAGAAAGTTCCGAACGCGGAGACTCACGTTCCCGGCATGCACACGGCCGGCGACTCGATCTCGTACAGGGCTTCGTGCTCACCGTACTTGCGTGGAAATGCGGAGGCGCGTGTTCATTGGAGAACATGCGAATGACGATGCCGACAAAGCGACTGATTTCGGGCATGGGACTCAGGCCAAGTTTGCCCGCACAGCCAGCTCGAGCCCACATATCGCCACCAGTTGATCGTTGTGAGGTCGCAGCCCGAGGACGAGGTCGATGTTGCAGGTCATGCGTGGCCGGGCGTAGGAGCCGGCAGCGATGGAGCCGGTGAGCATGTAGGCGATGCCGGCCGCGTCGAGCCGCTCGGTCGCGAGCTTCAAGATGGAAAACCGGTCGGTCATCGGCCTTAAAAGGCGGCGAAGAGGCCCAGGCCGTAGAAGCGGCCACTGCCGAAACACACGGGTCCAGGAACTTGCACCGGACTCCCCTGCGCATCGCGCCAATGAAGCCTGACGTGCAAGCAAGGGAAACGCTTGAGGTGATCCGGCACTCCATAGCGGTCGGCGAGGTCGGTGCCGGGCCAGAAGCCGACCTTGCGCCATTGGAGCTCCGCATGATCCGCCAGTGCCTCGACATAGCCGCGAACCTCGTCGGCGAGCGGATCCGCTAGGGGCCAAAGGTAGTGCACGACGTCGCCTCCGATCAGTAGTGTCGGGCGGACGGTCTTCATCGTGCGATGTGTGGCGGGGTTGGCATCGCCTGAGTTCGAATCGTTGCCCCTGCACCATGCCTGGGCAACGATGTCCATGGCGTTGTTGGGCACAGAGGCGCGATAGCCGGACGCGGTGACCGAGGTAGTCACCGATCACCTTCAGCGAAAACTCGGCATCCACGAGC
>CAZGLC010000371.1:0-3483 GCA_964526235.1 uncultured Bifidobacteriaceae bacterium | reverse complement strand
CCCGACGGCAGGCCGGATCTCACCGGCGTGTGGAACGGGCCGAATCCCGAGTCGATTCCCGACCCCGCCATCGAGTTGCCGTGGGTCCATGACCTCGTCCTTCAGCGCCAGCGCGACTACCACAAGGACCGTCCCTCGTACAAGTGTCTGCCGAGCGGACCCGAGTCCGACCGCTTCTCCGGGTGGAAGCGCATCCTCCAGACGCCGGCCGCCATCGCGATCCTGAACGACGATCAGACCCATCGCGTGATCCATACCGACGGCCGCGCGCTCGAGGCCGAGCCGGCGCCGGGCTGGATGGGGTACTCCGTCGGCCGCTGGGAAGGCGACACGCTCGTCGTGGAGAGCAACGGCTACAGCGACAAGACGTGGCTGAGCCGCTATGGACAGCCGCACACGGAAGCGCTGCGCGTGACGGAGCGTTATCGGCGCAGCGACTTCGGCCACCTGCGGATCGACGTCACCTACACCGATCCGGCGGCATACGCGAAGCCGTGGGGATTCACGGCGAACATGACGCTCGCGCCCGACACGGACATGCTCGAAGCGATCTGCGAGCGCAGCAGCGATCACTGGACCGGCACGCGTTCGGAAGCCACGAGCCGGGCGGTGACGGTGCCTCCGGAGGTGCTGGCGCGGTACGTCGGCGTCTACAGCGGGAACTACCTGACACGATCGCGCACCGTCGAAGTGACGCTGTCAGGCGGCCAGTTGATCGCCAAGGTGACCGGCGGCGCGCTGGTCGACGGCGGCGAGATCCGGCCGCTGGTGCCGCAGTCGGAGACGCTCTTCGAAGGTGCGGGCCTGTACTACGAGTTCATCGTGGACGAGAAGGGTCACGCGGCGGCCCTTGTGCAGATCAACATCACGGGGCCCTATCGCTTCGAGCGGCGGCGGTAACACGTCACCACGAATTCACCGGAGGGGCGATGCGGTTGCTTCTCACGGCGCTCATGTTCGCGGCCGGCTCGATGCCGGCGGCGGCCCAATGGCTCGATCGCCCATGGTCCGGCATCCCGCGCACGGCCGACGGCAAGCCGAACCTCACGGCACCGGCGCCGCGCGGTCCAGATGGCAAGCCCGATGTGACTGGGCTATGGAACGGACCAATTCCCAAGGCCCCTCTCGACCCTGCCAACGCGAAGCCGTGGGTCAACGACCTTGTCCAACGGCATCATCAGGACTACTTCAGGGCGCGCCCGTCCTTCCAGTGCCGGCCGAGTGGGCCTGAGGCCGACAGGTGGGCCGGGTGGAAGCGCATCCTCCAGGCGCCGGCCGCAATTGCGATCCTGAACGACAACCTGACCTACCGCGTGATCCACATGGACGGCCGCGTGCTGGAGGCCGACCCCGCGCCGAGCTGGATGGGGTACTCTGTGGGCCGCTGGGACGGCGACACGCTGGTCGTGGAGAGCAACGGATACAACGACAAGACGTGGCTGGGCGCCGAGGGACGGGCGCACACGGAGGCGCTGCGCGTGACGGAGCGATACCGGCGCTCGGACTTCGGCCACCTGCAGATCGAGGTCACGTACACCGACCCGGCCGCGTACGTGAAGCCGTGGGGCTTCACGGCGAACATGACGCTGGCCGCCGATACGGACATGCTCGAGGCGGTCTGCGAACGCAGCAGCGAGCACTGGGCCGGCAGTCTTTCGGATGCGGCCACCTCGGCGGTGACCGTTGAGCCCGACGTGCTGGCGCGGTACGTCGGCGTCTACAGTGGGTTCTGGTTGGCTAACAAACGCACCGTCGAAGTAGTGCTCTCTGGCGGCCAATTGATCGCGAAGGTCGTCGTCGGCGGCACTATCGCTGGGGACGAGTCGCGACCGCTGGTACCGCAATCCCAGACGCTGTTCGAAGGGTTGGGACTCGGCTATCAATTCATCGTCGACGACAAAGGCGTCGCGACCGACGTCGTGGAGATTCACATATCAGGCCCCTGGCGGTTTGCGCGGCAGCGGTGACGGGAGGCGTGTATGAGATCATTCATCGCGGCGCTCGCTCTGCTCGCAGGAACGATGCCCGCCGCGGCCCAATGGCTGGATCGCCCGTGGGCCGGGATCCCGCGCACGGCCGATGGCAAGCCGAACCTTGCCGCGCCGGCGCCCCGCGGACCCAACGGTAAGCCTGACTTGACGGGGGTATGGAACGCGCCCAATCCCGAGGCCCCTCTCGACCCCGCCAACGAGCTCCCGTGGGTCAAGGACCTCATCCGTCAGCGTCAGCAGGAGTACCACAGGGGGCGTCCCTCGTTTCAGTGCCGCCCGAGCGGTCCTGAGGCTGACGAGTTCAGCGGGTGGAGGCGCATCATCCAGACACCGGCCGCCATCGCGATCCTGAACGAGGACCAGACCTATCGCGTCATCCACATGGACGGCCGCGCACTCGAAGCCGAGCCCGCGCCGAGCTGGATGGGGTACTCCGTGGGCCGCTGGGAGGGCGACACCCTCGTCGTCGAGAGCAACGGATTCAGCGACAAGACGTGGCTGAGCCGCTACGGGCAGGCGCATACGGAGGCGTTGCGGATGGTGGAGCGCTACCGGCGCACCGACTTCGGCCACCTGCAGATCGAGGTCACCTACACCGACCCGGGTGCGTACGTGAAGCCGTGGGGATTCACGGCGAACATGGCGCTGGCGCCCGACACGGACATGCTCGAGAACATCTGCGAACGCAGCAGCGACCACTGGGCGGGCAGCCTCTCGGATGCCGCAGGCACGGCAAGGACTGTAACGCCCGACGTGCTGGCACGGTACGTCGGCACCTACAAGGGCTTCTACGGAGTCCGCCCGCGAACCGTCGAAGTGTCGCTCTCCGGCGGCCAGTTGATCGCTCGAGTGATCGGCTCCGCCTCCGTCGACGGGGGCGAGATGCGGCCGCTGGTGCCGCAGTCGCAGACGCTGTTCGAAGGGTTGGGACTGGGCTATCAATTCATCGTCGACGACAAGGGTGACGCGACGGCCCTCGTCGAGGTTCACATCTCGGGCCCGTATCGATACGCGCGGGAGCGTTGACGGCACCGACGACATCGGAGAGGCGTATGAGACTCTTCCTGGCGACGCTCGTTCTCATCGCGGGCACGATGCCCGCGGCGGCTCAGTGGCTGGATCGCCCCTGGCAGGGCATCCCACGCACGGCTGACGGCAAGCCGAACCTCACGGCGCCGGCGCCGCGCGGACCCGGCGGCAAGCCGGATCTGTCGGGGGTCTGGGACGGCGAGGATCCTGCGCCACGCCCGGACCCCGCCGACATGAAGCCGTGGGTCAAGGACGTCGCCCGGGAGCAGCAGCAGGAGTTCTTCAAAATGCGCCCCGCGTACCGATGTCTGCCGAGCGGACCCGAGGCCGAGAAGTTTGGCCGCTGGAAGCGGATTATTCAGACGCCCGCCGCGATCGCCATCCTGAGCGACGACCTCACCTATCGCCTCATCCACATGGACGGCCGCGCACTCGAAGCCGAGCCCGCGCCGAGCTGGATGGG
>CAZGLC010000370.1:0-3509 GCA_964526235.1 uncultured Bifidobacteriaceae bacterium | reverse complement strand
GGGGTGCAGCGCGGGGTGCAGCGCCGAAGGAGGAACCGTGACGACTCGCTTGCCGTTCATCGCCTGTCTCGCCCTGCTGGTCTGGACGAACCCGGCCCGTGCCCAGCTCGTCGCGCCCGGCGTCAAGATGGAGGCGCCGATCCGCAAGGCCGGCAACGGGACGACGTCCATCGCCTTCCTGACGGATCCGTGGGGCACGTATATCGAGCTGACCGAGGGACTGGCGCCTTAAGATAGCTGTAAGGACGTGCGAGCACAGGTCGGCGTTCAGCGGAGCCGCTTCATGAATCCGGGCCCGGCGCCCGACCTCAAGCGGGCGCTGCTGCTGGCGCCTACGTTCGAGCATGCGGTGCGAGAAGCCTCCAGGCTGCTCCGGGAAGCGGGCGTTCGCCATGCGCTCGTCGGGGCGCTCGGAGCGAATGCGTACCGCAGCCGACCCCGCACAACCGCAGACATCGACTTCCTGGTCGGCGACGAGGCGTTCCAGCAACATCCCGACGGACTCGTAATGATGCGCGTGCCTATCGTGACACTCGACGGGATCGACGTGGATCAGATTCCGCTCACTGACGCCCTGCGCGTCGTCGAGGATGGCCTGAACCGCGCGCCGGTCAGCGACGGCGTGCCCATCGCGCCGATAGACACGATCGTGATCATGAAACTCCTCGCTGGCCGCACGCAAGATCTGGCCGATATCGAAGCGATCGTCGGCTCCGGCGCAGACCGGGAGGAGCTGCGGGCGGCAGTTCAGAAGGCGGTTCCCACGTTCGCTGACACGCTGGAGCGGCTGTTCGGCAACGTGGATCAGGCCCGCTGAGCCCGACGACTACCGTCTGAGCGCGGCGTCCACCACGGGCAAGGCGATCGGCAAGCGTCTCGCCTTCGACGAGCTCGAGCACGAGCGCGCCTCGTCATGGGCATGAAGCATCGCCACGACCTGCGCCTGCAGATCAGGCCGGCCTGCACACCGCTCGGCCAGAAACGGGCCTCGCTCGGCCGGCGCGCGCGCGCGCGTCTCGTGAAACCGCGCCTCGAGATCGGCCCACGCAGGAACGGTCATGGGGCGGCGCCGATCACGGCATCGGCGTCCAATTCAGGATCAGCGTGATTGGGGAGGCAGCGGTTGGTATCTGGCTGTTGATCAAGAACCGCTGGCCGTCGGGCGATACGGCGTACTGATGTTTGAACGCTCCTTGCATTGCACCACCGGGGATACGCGTTGCGAACAACGCGACGGGGTTGCTCGGTTCGACGGTCTGGCCATCCGTACCGACCTGGAACGGCACTGCCATCAGGCGGCCATCCAGCCCGATGCAGAAGAGCTCCTTCCCGTCGCGCCGCCACCGCACCTGTGCGCAGCCGTTGCCCGACATCTGCCATTTACCGCCCAGTCCTGGAAACGACTGCACGTAAATTTCAAAACGCCCCGACTCATTCGACTCGTACGCGATCCACCGCCCGTCGGGCGAGAACTGTCCGTCCCTCTCATCAAAATTCGTCTGGACGATGGGGAACGGCTTCTCATCTCCCGCCATAGGCAGCGCCCAAAGGTCGTGGCTCGCCGCGCGCGGCTCCGCACGGTAGAGGAGAAAACGGCCATCTGACGACCAGTCCAATGGCGCCTTGCTCTGCGGTGTTGCCAGTAGCAGGTCCTCCACGCCGACTCCGCTGACCGGTTTTTCGTACAGATCGACAAGGCCCTTCCGGTTTGAGCCGAACACGAGGCGCCGCATGTCCGGCGACCAAATGGGATACGCGTCCAACACTCGATCAAAGGTGAATCGGCTCAGCACACCTGATCCTGTCTCGAGCAGCCAGATGTCTGCATTCCCGTTCATCGTGCGGTTCAGCGCCACACGCCGGCCATCGGGCGACAACTCAGGGTGGTTAGGATTCTCTGGGTCGGGGTCGCCGATGTGACCCACCTGTTTGCCTGACCGGTCGAACCAGAGGAATTGGCGCTGACCGGCGGCGCCACCGGTGCGATAGGCAAGTGGCCCGGCAGCTGACGATGAGATGGCCGCGAGATTCAAGCCCGTGGCGAAAGCGACGTGTTCGGCGATGGAAACGGGATTCCCGACCAGTTCGAGCTGGTCCATATCGACGCCTGGGCAAACAGGGTCCCCTGTTGGACGAAGAAGAGGTGGCTCGATGTCACCACTGCGGCGGTTTCCGTGTCGAGCAACCGTTGCTTGCCAGGTTCGTCAAGTGACGCGGCGTACACGCCACGGTATTGGGGTGAGCCGACCACATGGAACAAGAAATGCCGGCCATCCGGCAGGAAGTGCGGGAATCGGTGCCCCACTTGATCGGGCTGTGGCATATCCAGGCTCGTCACGGCAACGGCTTCACCGCCCGTGGCGGAGACGCGGAAGATCGGATTGGCAGTGTTGGGGGCGAAAAGAATCACGTCGTCGCGGTTCCAGGTCCCGCCTCGGGCAATGGGTGCGTCCGCCAGGACTTGCGCCACGCCGCCTGTGAGAGCGAGCCGTTTGAGCTTGGCCTCGGCGAAAAAGCCGATCGAGCGGCTGTCCGGCGATCAGAACGGAAACGCCGCCCCGTCGGATCCGGCAAGCGGGCGTGCCGACGCCGTATGCAGCTCGCGGAGCCAGAGGCGCGTGACCCCGTCCGAATCCGCGACGAACACCAGCTTCTGACCGTCGGGTGACAGCGAGAGCGACAAGGGATCCGTAGTGGAAGGTGTCGTGATCTCGACGCGCAGCTCCGGCGGCTGTGGAGATGGGCGCAGGGCGGACGCGAGTACCAGCGTGAGCGAAACCACTGCCGCCAGCGCCGCGCACCCGGCCACGATCCAGGCGAGGCGCTCACGGGCGGAGTGGCTCGCAGCCGCACGGGACGAGGGCGTCGCGTTCGGACGTGCCGCGTCCGTCTCGGCCTCTTGGATTTCGATTCGCGCATCGGCGACGTCGTGGAGCCGCTCCTTCGGATCCTTCCGCAAACAGCGGCGAAGGAGGGTCCGAAGCGCCTGTGGGGTCGATAGCGGCAGCGCCGTCCAGTCCGGCTCGCGCTCCAGGACCGCAGCGATCGTGTCCGATACAGTGCTGGCGGCGTACGCGGCCCGACCCGCCAGCATCTCGTAAAGGACGCAGCCAAACGCCCAGATATCGGTTCGTTTGTCGACGGTCTGACCGCGCGCCTGCTCGGGACTCATGTACGCCGGCGTGCCGGCAATCAGACCTGCCTGTGTCCGGCCGATGGTCACGGTGGGCCCCTGAGGTCCCTCGATAGGCGCTCCGTCCGCCGGGACCGCCTTCGCCAGTCCGAAGTCGAGCACCTTGACGGTGCCCGTCCGAGTCACGTTGATGTTCGCCGGCTTGAGGTCGCGATGGGCGATACCCTTTTCGTGGGCAGCCTCGAGCGCCTCGGCAATCTGTCTAGAGATCCCGAGGACCTCGTTTACGGGAATCGGGCCAAGGGAAATGCGGTCTGCGAGCGTCTCGCCTTCGACGAGTTCGAGGACGAGCGCTCCCTGCTCGAGACCATAGATC
>CAZGLC010000369.1:0-3533 GCA_964526235.1 uncultured Bifidobacteriaceae bacterium | reverse complement strand
AGCGACGCCAGGTACGCCGTGATGTCGATGATGTCCTCGGCAGTCAATTTCTCGACGGCCTTCTTCATCAGTGGCATCAGCGGATACGAGCCCGCACGCGTCCCCTGCTGGATGTCGAAGATCTCGCGCGCGAGATAGCTGGGAGACCTGCCGGCCAGGGGCGGAATGTCCGGCGCCATGCCCCGGAGATCCTGTCCGTGACAGGTGGTGCAGGCCGTGGCTCTGCCGAGGACGATCTGATTGTTCACGATCGATGAGCCGCCGGTCGTGACGAGGTGCTTGCCCCGCGCGATCGCGCCGACGGGCACGTAGGCGATCCAGGTCCCACGCGAGTTTCTCAGGATCTGATTTACCTCGACATCGGTCGGCACCTCGATGATGCGCTTGCCGATCGGCTCGGTCAGCTTGTGCTCGGTCACCTTGTTTACCGTGGGGATGAACAGTTCACCCTGGATGCGGGTGGCCGGGACCAGGTTGGTCTCGATCACGGTCACGTGCGGACGCCACGTGACGGCGGAGAAGTAGGCCGCCGCCTGCTGCATCTCGTCCTCGGTCATTGCTTTCGTGAGCCAGACCATCGTGTTCGAGTTCCCCTTGCCAGGCTCGACGCTGGACCGGCGGCCGTTTCTGAAATCATCCAACTGGCGAAGGATGTACTTCGCAGGCAGCCCGGCGGGAGAGGCGTTTTCGGGACGGCCGCTGCCGTCGGAGAGGTGGCATGCGCCACATGGCCTGGTGCCGCTGCCGAGGGCCACGGGCCCCTGCTTGATGATGCCCGGCATCGGATTCGGGTGATCGCCGGGGAACCAATCCACCACATTCCCACGTATCTCCAGCGTGGTGAACGTCAGCGAGCTACCCTCGACGCGCCGTTTGCGCGTGGCCTCCGCCGGCGGAATCGGCGCGGGTGGGGGTGCACCGGGTGCGCGCTGCACCGCCTGCGGGTCGGTCGCATGCGGTCTCTCGGCGACGCCGTATGCCCAGAGCGGCATCTGCGAGTAGTCGACTGTGGACCGATCGACGGGGAACACGGTCCAGATGGGGGCTGCGGTCGGCGCCTGTGCCGACGCCACGACCGCCAGGCCCCACAGACCGACGAGGGTTGCAACAGCCAGTTTTCGCATCATCTCACCTTGCCGCTGCGCCACTTTTACAGCGTTTGGGCGCTGAACTCAACAGGAATCCCGCCCCTCAATTCCGCTCCATCCCCGTCCTTTTCACCACGACATCCGCTGCGGGGGCCGTGGTGAATGCCAGGAGCTCCCGGGCCGCGGCCGCGTTCCTCGCACCGGCCCCGATGCCGCCGATCAGGACCACGTAGTCCTGAATCTCGCGCGGAAAGGTTCCAAGGACTTCGGCGCCGGCGACCGGAATGATTTCGGTGGCGGGCGCGACGCCAAGTTCCGCTTCGCTGCGCGCGACGGCCTGGGCAACGGCTTCCCCAGAGGTCTTGAGCTGGAACTTAGGTTCGAGTGCCTCGGCGATGCCGAGCTTTTCGATCAAGGCAGCAAAGTACGCCCCGCTGGCCCCTTCCGTCCCGAACGAAATCGATCTCGCCTCGAGCAGCGTCTTCTTCAGCGCGGCCGTGGCGCCGATGTCCGGTTTCCGCGCGCCCGCCTTGATGGCAATGGCGACACCGACTCGCGCAATCGGCGTGCGCGTGGCCGCCGCAACCTTTCCCTCGTTCGATGAGGCCGTCCATGAACCCCGGCGTGAGAACCACCAGATCGCTCAACGCTTTCAGCCTTTTACTGTGTAACCCTTCTTCTGCAGGACTGCGCGTACACGGTCGCGCAGATCGCCCTGGATCTCGACGCCGCCCTCGACTACCGCGCCGCCGGTGCCGCATGCGCGCTTGAGTTCCTGCGCGAGCTCCTCGAGAAACGTGGCGTTCTGCGGAAGCCCGTACACGATCGTGACGATCTTGCCGCCGCGCCCTGTCTTCTCCATGCGCAGCTTCGCGACGATGCGCGCGGGAAGAGCCTCATCTCTGGCGAACTGGCTGCTGCATGTGCAGTCGCGCTGGGGCCAGCCGCATCCCGGGCACACGCCGCCGGTGGCGGTTGAGTAGACGGTGCGCACGTTGTCCTTCGGTGCCACATATACATGATGCCGTACACCCGCACATCGCAGGCATCGTGGACCGCCGCGTTTCAGCGCGATCCTGAGGGCGGCCGTGCGCCTGGTCACCGGTTTAGGAGGGTTTACATTGTTCCAACGCCTGGGCGTCCGCGAGGTCCTTGGGCCGGCCGGCCGCGCGTTTGTTGGCGAGAAGATCCTCGAGCCCGATGAACCGTACGGGCACGGCGCCGTATCGGCCCTCGACAGCGCCTGCCGCCACACGGTGAAAGTCAACGCCGCTCAACTGCAGCAGGACGTCCACCTGGGCGGGGGCCTCGCCCACGCGGAGGGTCGCGCCGGTCCTGGCCCAGACTTCCGGATCGATGGTCTTCGCCAGGTCGACAAGGCCGAAGGCGTCAAGCGCCGCCACAACCCGAAACAGATTCGCACGGGTCGCCAGCACGAATGTGTCGAAATCAGCGCTGTACCGGGGCGCGCCGTGGAAGGCGACCGCTTCACTGCCGACAACGACGTAACGGACGTCGAAGCGATTCAGGCACTCGCAAAAGCGGAGAAAGAAGTCAGCCGGCTCTCGCCGCTCGTCCACCATCGAGCGTCACTCGCCCGCCGCCACAAACCTCCACGCCCATTGAGTCGGCGCTGGGAACGCCCCGTGAACCCGCACGCGATAGCGCAGCGCCTGCGCCAGCCGCTCCTCGGGAGGCCGCGAGCGCCAATAGGCCACCTCGCGCAGGTCGTGGAGGCGCCAGTGCCGGTCGGCCGATTCGAACACCCACGGCGTGCCGGCGTCGACGCCGGAGGACTTGCCCGTTGTTGTGGGCGCCTCTCGGAGATCCTCACTCATGATGGCAGATTCATTCTAATCGAGGCGCCCTGCCGAGGTGCCTGCCACTTTTCTACCGCCACCTTCTACCGACAACCTTCTACCGCCACCTTGACAGTGAGCCGAGCGGGGCGTATAGCCTGAGGCACTGGAGGACACGTTCCATGAGATGGGCACCAATGATCCTTGCCGCCGTATCCATTGTCGGTTCTGTCGCAGCATCGAGCCAGGGACAAGGCCAGGTGAGACCTCCAGAGGTGCCGCCTACCGACACGATTGCGGACGATATTCCTGGTGTCATCAGAGGAGACGGCTTCACCGTCGATACCGAGGGCCGGCTGTACACGGCGGCCGCGGGGAAAATTCAGGTTTTCACTTCGCAGGGCGCGTATCTGGGCTCCATTACGCCGTCGAGACGGCCGCAGAACCTGGCCTTCGCCGGTCCGGATATGAAGACGCTGTACATCGTGGGTGGCGGGACGGTGTTCAAGGTGCAGATGCTGGCGCAGGGCGTCAAGAGCCGCGGGGGAAAATAGGATCGTTCTAACCTATCGCTCGAGCCTGTACGCGTCCCGCGACGGCTTGAGCGGCCGGAGCATCCAGTACGGCCGCCGCGTGCCGTCGGGGC
>CAZGLC010000368.1:0-3536 GCA_964526235.1 uncultured Bifidobacteriaceae bacterium | reverse complement strand
ATTCGCGACGTGACGCAGGGGCACGGCCTCGACATCAAGCCGTACGGCCTCGTCTCGTCGCTGGCGTCGCCCGGCCGCGGCACGCCGGAGATGACCACCGACGCGACCGCCGGGCTCGATCTGTTCTACAACCCGACGCCGCTGCTTCGGACCAATCTCACCGTCAACACCGACTTCGCGCAGACCGAGGTCGATCAGCGGCAGGTCAACCTCACGCGCTACTCGCTGTTCTTTCCCGAGCAGCGCGACTTCTTCCTCGACGGCGCCACGTTCTTCGATTTCGCCAGCGACAGCGGAGAGGCCGGCGGCAACATGTTCGGCCCTGTCGCGCGGGGCAATGAGGAGCGCCTCATTCCGTTCTTCAGCCGCCGCATCGGCCTGAGCGCCGACGCGACACCGCAGAAAATCGAGTTCGGCACGAAGCTGACCGGGCAGGCCGGTGCCCAGGATGTCGGGTTCCTGCACGTGCGCACGGGCGAAGACGAGGGCTTCGACAGCGAGGACTTCACGGTGGCGCGGGTGAAACGGCGCGTATGGCGGCAGTCCTCCATCGGCGGCCTGTACACGCGCCGCGACCCGCGGCTCGCCGGCGTCGGCGCTACCCACATGGCGGGACTCGACGCGCGGCTCGCGACGTCGACCTTCCTGGGCGACCAGAATCTCGAAGGGAGCGGGTGGCTGCTGTACAACAGCCGGCCCGGCTCGTCCGGCGGGAGCGGCGCGTTCGGCGCCTCGCTGCTGTACCCGAACGACCTGTGGAACGCGCGGGTCGACGCGGCGGAGATCCAGGAGCACTTCGACTCGGCCATCGGCTTCGTCTCGCGCCGCGCCTACCGCCAGTACAGCCAGGCGGTGGAGTTCGGACCGCGTCCCGGCGGTCACCGGTACATCCGGCAGGTGACGGTCGCCGGCAGAGTGGACACCCTCACGGACCTCCGGAACGATGTGCTCAAGCGGACCATCGTCGTGCAGCCGGCGCAGGTGCAATTTCACTCGCAGGACAATTTCAGGCTGACGGTGTTCCGCCGCTACGAGCGCCTCGATACGCCCTTCGCGATCGCGCGGGAGATCACGCTTCCCCTCGGGGCGGCCTACACCTTTCATCGGTACCGGCTGTTCGTGTCGACCGCGAACAGACGCAGGCTGGCCGTCAACTCGTCGATCGAGGTTGGAGAGTTCTATTCCGGCAGGAGGGCCGAGCAGGCCGTCGCCGTCTCGGTGCGCGTCCGGCCCGGGCTGTTCTTCTCCGCAGCCGGACAGTGGAACCGCGTCACGCTCCCCGAGGGCCGCTTCACCACGCACCTGTACCGGACTGTCGGAGAGATGCACCTGTCCCCGTTCATCGCGTTGACGAACAACATCCAGTACGACTCGCAAAGCGGCGTCCTGGGCTGGCAGGCGCGCTTCCGGTGGATCGTGACGCCCGGGAGCGATGTGTACGTGGTGTACACGCACAACTGGCGGGACGACCCGCTCCTCGACCGCTTTTCGACGCTCGACAACCGCCTCGCGTCGAAGATCCTGTACACCTACCGGTTCTAACGTCGTGAGTACGTCGGCGGCGCGGCGCAGGATCGCTCGGGAACCAGACTGACGGTGGTTCACCGCGTCGGTGGCCAAGAATGCTCTGCCTTCCGACAACGGGCCTCATCCTTCCTATCGTCCGGATTGTTCGGGTCGTTGCACATCAGCTCATCATCGTCCGCAGGCACTCGAGAGTGGACGGGAGCTTCTCCTGCCACAGCCAGGAGACCTCAATCCAGAATCCCGGGACGACACTGGATGAGAGTCGGCCGGACGAGAGCGTCTGAGTCTGGTAGCCAGCGTCCGTCCGGGTCTCGCACAACACCTCCTGCCGGAACCGATCGACGACCCAGATTTCTGCGATGCCGGCGTCCCGGTAGCGAGGAAGCTTCTCGCGGTAGTCCAAGCCGGGATCGCTCTCCGACACGATCTCGACCACGAGGTCGGCGGGGCCTTCGAGGCGCGCGTCCGTGAGCTGCGCGCGGCGCGATTCGGTCACGACCAGGAGATCCGGCTCAGGCGACCACCTGGCGTCGAGCCGCATGGGGAACCGGGACCCCCGCACAACGCCGCCGCCTCGTTCGTCGAGAAACGCGCTCAACAGCGTCAGGAGAAACCGGAACAGGTCCTCGTGACGATTGGACGCCGGTGAGTGCATCACGATTCTCCCGTCGAGATACTCCCAGTCGCTGTCCTCGTCGGCGAGCCTATAGAAGTCGTCCTCGCTGACGCCGGGTTTGACGATCAGGTACGGCGGCTCCAAGCCGATTTCCATGCAGGCATGTTAGCAGACTTACGCGTGAGGCCCTGCGACGCCCGACGCATCCGCGCGTGCCGCGCTTCAAGCCCCGGAGCGGACAGCCGCGCCCACTCGAACGTCCACGTCCACGCGCTCGTGCTCGATGGCGTGTACGTCGAGGACCGCGGGATCCTGCGGTTCCACGAGGCGATGCCGCCGACCGATGATGAGATAGACCGGTTGCTCGGGACAATCGACCGGCGTGTCCATCGTCTGCTAGCCCGGCGTGGCGCGCTGGACGGTCTCGAAGAGGGGAGCGCCGCCGATCCGTGGCGGGACGAGGCGCCCGTGCTGGCCGGCATTGCCACCGCCTCGGTGCAGGGACGGCGGGCACTCGGCGAGCGGGCGGGCGCGGCGGTGCGCCCGCCGATTGCGGCCGACCGGCTGCACCTGACGGCGGACGGGCAGGTGGTCCTGGATCTGCGGCACCGGTGGGCGGACGGGACGACGCAGCTCCTCTTCGAGCCGGTAGAGCTGCTCGAACGGCTGGCGGCGCTCACGCCGCGCCCGCGGATCCCCCGGGGCCCCCGACGCGCGTTTCCCAGCGCGTTGGGGTGGGAGTCTCCTGCTGTATGACGGCGTGCTGGGCGCGCGATCGGCGTGGCGATCACGCCTGCAGGCGCGCGAGCCCGACCCCACGATCACAGCGAGCCAGCGCACGACTGACGTGGAGTCACCCCGCCCCGCTGCGCCCCGGCCGCCGCGCACGAACTGGCTGTGGGCGGAATTGATGCAGCGGAGTCTCGGCTTCGACGTCCTCGCGTGTCCCCGCTGCAGGGATCGTCTCGAGCTCTCGCGGTCATTGAAGACCCGACGGTGATCCGGCGCATCCTGAGTCATCTCGGCCTGCCCACCGAGGTGCCCACGGCCCGTCCGGCGCGCCCCCCCGCTGCCACTCGGGCGATCGGACCCGTGGTACGACGCCGACGACGTGATGGCGCCCTGACAGCACGCGTGATCTGCGGAGGTGCGGTGCGCGCACGACCGCCGCGCTCAGGAGCGGTGTGCCCACCGAGGGCCCATCCCGCGCGCTCGTGTGACAGGTGCATTCGCGTGGCGCGTTGGTCCGCGCCGTGCGTGGGGGGCAATCCGCGCTGTGCCAGGGGGGAGGGATGGGAGGGATGGGGCCGCATAAGGGCCTTCCGTCAACCAGCCGCAAAAACCCCGTTCATAGTTCCTATCGTCGTGTTCTGGCCGAACGAGCCGGTTCGGA
>CAZGLC010000367.1:0-3538 GCA_964526235.1 uncultured Bifidobacteriaceae bacterium | reverse complement strand
TGATCGACCACACGCGGTCGTTTCGCATGAACGATGACCTGCTGAAGCCCCAGCTCCTGGTGCGCCTCGAGCGGTCGCTGTTCGAGCGGCTCCAGACGTTGACGGCCGACGAAGTCGCCAAGGCGACCGGATCCAGCCTCACCCGATTCGAGATTCAGGCGATGCTGAAGCGGCGCGACGCGATCGTCGAGCTGTTCAAGGGGAAGATCGCCGAGCGCGGCGAGGCGGCGGTGCTGTTCACGCCGCGGCCCTGACTTACCGTCCTGTGCGCTGCGCCCGTTCCAGCGCGGGCGCCGACAGCCGCTCGCGCCCCTTCGGGTAGATCGCCGTCACGGCGTCGCCGCGGATCTCCAGCGCCGACGCGACGCCGCCCGGATAGAAGCGCCCCCCCAACATGCCCGTGTCGATCTGGATCACGCGTCCGCCGAAGCGTGCGCTGATGCGGAAGTTGGTCGGGATGGTATGGCCGACGACGATCGCACGCGCGCCGAGCACGTCGAGGACCTTGGCGACCTCCGGCGCGAACTCCGGGTCTGGCTCCTCCGCGAGGCCACGGTACCAGAGCGGGCCGTCCGGACTCGACGACAGCATCGACGCCAGCTGATCGGCGGTCGGCACCGCAACCGCCATCTCACGGCGTACCGTCTCGTTGATCCCGTCGCAACCGAGCGCGGCCGTCGCCGGGCTCACCCCTCCGTGCACGAAGAGGATGCCGTTGACCTTCACGGAGGCGGGACGCTCGCGCAGCCATTTGCCGTACTCGCCCGGGGGGGCGAACGCCTGGCGCATTTCGATGAACCCGAGCGGAATCGCCTTGAGAAAGCGCTCGCGGAATTCCGCCGCGTCGTACGGCTTCTGCCCGGCCGTGGCCGCGCGTTCCGCTTCCGCGGCGTTCAGCGCATACGCGCGCTCGCGCAGTTCGGCGGAGCCGCCGGTCCGGAAGGCGTCGAGCTCCTCCACGCTGACGTAGCGCCAGTCCCAGACCATGCGCATGCCCTCATGATTGCCGAGCAGCGCGTAGACGCGTCCTCCCGCGCGCGCCGCGTCGCGCTCGAGTCGGCGCAGGAGATCGAGCGCCCGGCGCGATTCGGCGCCTCGGTCGAGGACGTCGCCGGTTTGCACGAGGATCGCTCGCCCACCCGTCCAGCGCTCGCGCGCGTCGACCAGGCCGGCGGTACGAAGGATGCCGAGGAACTGATCGTAGGCGCCGTGGACGTCGCCCACCGCCACGATGCGCTCGGTCGTGTGCAGGTCGCAGACCGCCGGCGCGGCATCCTGAACCGCGGGAGCACCGGCGGCAGCGGCAACGGCCCACGACAGGAACAGCGCGAGGAGCATGCGGCGAATTGTCTCACGCCTCGGGCGCCTGACCCCTTACGTGTCGATCTGGGCCCGCTGCAGCCGGCCGCTGAAGTCCACGTAGATCGACTTCCACTCGGAAAAGACATCGAGCGCGGCGGTCCCGGCCTCGCGGTGGCCGTTGCCCGTCGCCTTCGTGCCGCCGAATGGCAGGTGGACCTCGGCGCCAATCGTCGGCGCGTTCACGTAGAAGATCCCCGTATAGAGATCCCGCATCGCCGTGAACGCCGCGTTCACGTCGCGCGTGTAGATCGACGCCGAGAGGCCGTAGACCACGCCGTTGCCGATGGCAATCGCCTCCTCGAGCGACCGGCAGCGCATCACGGAGACCACCGGCCCGAAGATCTCCTCCTGCGCGATCCGCATCGTCGGCGCGACATCGCCGAAGATCGTCGGCTCGTGGAAGAACCCACCGGCGTACGCGCCGTCGCAGAGGCGCCGGCCGCCTGTCAGCAGGCGGGCGCCCTCCTGGCGGCCGATCTCCACGTAGCGGCTCACCGTGCCGAGCTGCGCCTCGCTGACAGAGGGGCCCATCTGCACGTCGGGATCGAGGCCGTTGCCCACCCGCAGCGCCCGCGCGCGCTCGACGAACGCGTCGACGAACGCATCGTGGACGCGCTCATGTACGACCACGCGGCTGGCGGCCGTACAGCGCTGGCCGGTGGTGCCGAAGCCGCCCCAGAGGCAGCCGTCCACCGCCATCTCGAGCTGCGCGTCGTCCATGATCAGGACGACGTTCTTGCCGCCCATCTCGAGGTGGACCTTCTTGAACGCGGAAGCGGCGTTCTGATTGACCAGGCGGCCGACGGCCGTCGAGCCGGTGAACGACACGACGGAGATGTCGGGGTGCGTCGCGAGCGCCGTGCCGACGTCGGCGCCACCCGTCACGAGATTGACGACTCCTGGCGGCACCCCGGCTTCCTCCAGCACTTTGACGAAGTTCACCGCTGAAAGGGGCGTGAGCGTCGCCGGCTTGAAGACGACGGTATTGCCGCAGACGAGCGCCGGCACGATCTTCCACGACGGAATCGCCATCGGAAAGTTCCACGGCGTGATCACGGCGCAAACGCCAACCGGCTGGCGGATCGACATGGCGAACTTGTTTCGGAGCTCGGACGGCACGGTCTGCCCGTACAGCCGGCGCCCCTCCCCCGCCATGAAATACGTCATGTCGATCGCTTCCTGGACGTCGCCGCGCGTCTCCTCCAGCACCTTGCCCATCTCGCGCGTCATGTCGCGCGCGAACTCCTCTTTGCGCGCGGCGATGATCGCCGCGGCGCGAAACAGGATGTCCGCCCGCTTGGGGGCGGGCACGAGCCGCCACGACGCGTAGGCGCGCGCCGCCGCGGCGATCGCGTCGGAGGCATCCTCGGGCGTGGACGCCTGAAACACGCCGACGAGATCCTCGCGATCCGCAGGGTTGCGGTTCTCGAACACCTCGCCGCCCCGCGACGGGACCCATCGGCCGTCGATGTAGTTATTGAACGTCATGAGCAATATTCTGCACGCGGGCCACGGACGCGCTTCAACCCCAACGCACAAAGTCCGCGCGGCGAGGACCCCGGCTTGGCGGACGAGGCGGATGTATGTGCGGCAGTCAAAGAAGTTAGGGCCCGCAACGGCTCGAACGTCGGCCGTGGACGGCCGTAGCGGGTGGAAACGAAAGTCCGGCGGCAATGCCGGTATTTCTGGGCATGTGGCGTGGCACGGATCCTGAATCCGGTAGGGGCGGAAGGCGGGATCCGATGGCTAACATGACCCATGCGACGCCGCTCGTGCAGAAGGTCGTTGTCGTCGACGGCAACGCCGAAGTGCTCGGCATGCTCGAAGCCGTGCTCGACGCGGGCCGCTACGACATGGTGTTCGTGGAATCGAGCGATCACGCCTACTCGCAGATCCGCAAGGTCCTCCCGAATCTGGTGATCGTCTGCGCAAACCTCGAGCGGCCGGAGGCGTTTCAGCTGCTGACGATGCTGAAACTCGACGCCGATACGCGCGACATCCCGGTGCTCACCTATACGACCGAGGCTCCGGACCACCCTTTCGACGACGCCGCGTCACAGCTGGCCGACGACGAAGACGAGCTGCTGCCGGCCCGCCCCGCGCCCGCCTTTCGCATGAATTAGTAGGCGGTAGGCAGTAGGCGGTAGGCAGTAGGCGGTAGGCAGTAGGCGGTAGG
>CAZGLC010000366.1:0-3573 GCA_964526235.1 uncultured Bifidobacteriaceae bacterium | reverse complement strand
TCAACGTCCATGTCCACGCGCTCGTGCTGGACGGCGTCTTCGCACAGGACCGTGCGGGCGCGCTGACGTTCCACCCGGCGCCCCGCCTCACCGCCTTGGACGTGGCGGAGGTGCTGGCCACGATGGAGCCGCGGATTACGCGCCTGCTCAACCGGAGGGGACTCGGGGATCGCGACGAGAGCGCGGGCGAGGCGGACGCGTGGGCGGACGAGGCGCCGGCGTTGGCCGGGCTGGCCGCGGCATCCGTGCAGGGCACCGTGGCGCTGGGGCACGGCCGCGGCGCTCGCCTCCGTCGGCTGGGCGACCGGCCCCACCAGGTCGAGGCGCCGACGCTCGGCCGTTGTCACGCATCGGCGTGCCAGCCTGACCGGTTCTCCGGCGAGAGGTCTGAATCGGCCGACGGCGCGACTTCTAAGTTTGGGTAGCAGGTTCGAGTCCTGCCGGGCGTGCCACATTCGCACGGAAATCGTCCGATGCGGATCGTCAGCGCTCTGGCACTTCCTGTCCAGCGTCGAGATTAATCGACCACAACGAGTTGAAATGAGCTGACCACCTGGATGGCGCGGTAATGGTCCGCATTCTGGGTCACGACCGTCGCGCCAATCGAGCGAGCCGAGAGGGCGATCAACACGTCGTTGACGATCGAATGACTCGTCGCAAGGTGGAATCCCCGGCGCGCTTGGAGGCGGCGGAGAACGTCACCCGCCTCGACAAACACGCGGCGCGACGGCAAGAGGATCCGCCCCGCTTTCTCGAACGCAGTCTCGACCCGCTGCACGAGACGGCGATCCTGCACCGCGAACGCACCGGCGCGGAGTTCCATCAGGACGACTGCGCTCAGGTGCTTGACGGCGTCGCGCTGGAACAAGATGTCCTCGTGGCGGCCGGCGTTGAACCAATCAATGTAGACGTTGGTGTCGATGACGACGCGCCGCATATCACGGGAAGAGCTTTTTGAGCTTTCCTTTGCATGCACCCTGTCGGAGCGCAGCATCGACGTCGGCCTCCGACACTACGAGGCTGAGAGCTCGATCGAGCGTCTCGGTTTCAGTGCTGGCGGCGAGCACCTTCCTAGCCTTGTCGAGCTTTCGCTGGTCTATCCGGATATGTTTATGTCGGACCGATGCTGTGGCTGCCATCTACCCTCGATGTACATCATATCAGCAATCGTGTACACATGGACGTGTCCGCGTCGAGGCGTGCAGCGGCGCGCGCAGGCGCGGCAGAGAGAACCCACCGCTCGCGTCAGGAAGGCCGGCGTCAGCGTGACGTTGGTCTGACGTGCGGGATCGCGTCAGGATTGAGGCCGAGCGACTTGACCTCGCGACGAGCTGCTCGGTACTCAGCAGCGGTGGCGGCATTCGCCAGGAGGAACTGGCCCTTGCGCTCAGGCGTGTAACGCTCAGGGGACGGCGTATCAGGGGCGGGGCGTGCTGACGATCGTGCGAGGCCTGGAGGCGGCATTGGGGCTGGTCCGCGTGGAAGCGGCGCGGCAGGTCTGTCTGGCGGCGCATAACGGCCCTCCGTTAACTCGGGAGGCCTCTAATGTTTCCTATCGTCCATACCTCGGCCAGAAACCGCCGACACCGGCACCCAGCGCAACGGCCCCGACCGCCCCATGATGTCGGCGTCGGGTTGCTGCACTCCGGTTTCAGGCTGCCGGAAGACCGGCTAGCCGGGATGGCGCGGGCAGGCACGGTTGTCTCGAATGCTCCCAGCGGCGCAAGCCGTTCGAGCGGCGAGATTCTTGAGCACCGTCAGCCCTCGTGCACCCCGCGGGAAGGCCACACCCAGCCACGGCATTGCGGCCAATCATCAACACGAGGGGCTCCCAGGAGGCGTTGACGGCGCGATCAACCGCCGCCGCGGCCGCCCTGCGCGATGCCGAACCAGACGCGTAGCCAGCCGGCCATCGTCTGGATCTCATTGTGCTGGGTGTCCCTGATGTTCTTGGCGAAGGGGACGACCTCGTCGTGGTCGGCGAGATCAGCCATCAGGAACTGCTGCGACATCATCACCGCCATCATGTGATGAGGGATCATGTCATCGAGAAACGCCCGGTCGAGTGCGGCCCCGCTGAGCCCGGTGAGGTCGCGCATCATCGGATCGTAGTTGACGCGCGTGTCGCGACCCGGGGACCAGGCTGCGAGCCACTCTTTCATCTGTTTGACTTCGGCCGTCTGGGTCTCGATGATTGAGACGGCGAAGTTGCGCATCTCCTGGCGTTGCGTGCCCCGCTGGAGCACCTTCGCGGCGACGATCGCCTCGTCGTGGTGGGGGATCATCTGGGTCAGGTAGTCGAACTCGTTCTTGACGTCCATTCTCATGCCCATGCCCATGCCCATGCCCATGCCGGCCATGCCACCGCTCGAGCCGGGCTGCCCGGACATGGGGCTGGGTCCAACCGTGTTCATGGGAGTCGATGATCCGCCGCTGCACGCAGCACCAAGGAGGGTGGTCAGGAGAACTGTCGCCGATAGCAGAACAGTGGGTTCTTGTGTCTGAGGCATAATGATTTCCAAGGCAGTCACGGGATCTCAAGAGCAAGGCATGTACCACCAACGGGCCGGTCGGAGACGCGCGAAACCGTCAGGATTCCGAGCCTGTTTCATGGCGTGATGCAGGGTGCCCGATCCAGCGCGTCACCTGAGGGGTACAGTCTGCGTTCTGAAGCGGTCGCCGACGAACGAGATCCGGGCGGCGCGGGCCTTGTCTTTCTTCTTCTTGTCGTGGCCGGCCTGATCGGCGGACGCCGGCACTCTCGCTTCGGGCGAATCACCCTCATCTGACATTGGCCCAATCCTACGTCACCCGGAAGTTGCGCATCATCCCCATGTCTTCGTGCTCGAGGATGTGGCAGTGGTAGAGATACAGCCCCGGGTGACTGGTGAAGGTCAACTGCACGCGGACGGTCTCGCCGGGCAACACCAGCACCGTGTCACGCCAGCCGGCATCGACGATGCCCTCGCGTAGCGCGTTGGTCGTGCGTCCGCCCGTGCGATCGAGCACGCGGAACTGGCGGCCGTGCAGGTGAACCGGGTGCGCCATCTCCATGCCCATCCCGTTGGTCTGGTTCGCAAATTCCCACACGTGAGTCGAGCCGGCCGCCACCGTCTCGTCCGCCGCCACCTCGTTCATCGAGAACGTGCGGCCCGCGAGCAGCCACTGCATCTGTTGGAAGGAGGATAGGAACGATTGAACGGCGGTTTGCGGATCCGTTATACGATCCGTCCCCGACGCTCCCCTTCGGCCCCCTACGGCACAGCACGGATTGCCCCCTGGCACGGCTACGCTGGGCGCCATGTCCGACTCGGTGGCCGCCGCGGATCCTTGTGAGCCTACTCCGGTGCTGCGGTGTGGCCGGCGGGTGTTCACGGCGGCGCACGTGGCCGAGATTCAGGGGCTGCTGACGGCCCATCCGGACTGGCCGCGTGCGCACCTGGCCGTTGCGCTCTGCCGCGCGTGGGACTGGCGCTCTCCGGATGGCACGCTGAAGCAGCAGACGTGCCAGGCGTTGCTTGGTCTGACGTGCGGGATCGCGTCAGGATTGAGGCCGAGCGACTTGACCTCGCG
>CAZGLC010000365.1:0-3602 GCA_964526235.1 uncultured Bifidobacteriaceae bacterium | reverse complement strand
TCGGGCGGCCCGCCGCCGATCTTCGCCACGTCCTCCTGCTTCACGCGATCGATATGAATGCAACCTCGGGGTCGGGCACGAGCAGACCGACGATCGTCCTCGCGCCGAGCTTCCGCATCGCCTGCAGCCGATGGTTGCCGTTCGGCGTCCAGTAGGCGTCGTCGTGGCGGATGAGGACCACCGGATCGAGAAAGCGGCCGACCTTTTCGATGACGGTCATGAGGCGTTTGATATGAGCGTCCGAGGGGTCGCGCTGATAGGGCGTCGGCTCCACGCGGCCGATCGGCAGCGCCACGAGCAGCACCAGCGAACCACCGAACGGATCGTGGTACGACCCGAGCACGGCGCCGCCGTCGCGCTCGACCTGCCCGGCGAGTTCGCCCGCCTGCCCGTCGGTGGATCGCACCTGCTCCGGGGACAGCCCGACCGATCCGGGTGCCGTTTTCTTGCGTCGCGTCGCTTGCTTCTTCGCCATCAGTCGAAGCGCCCGTGATGTTCAGACTCGACTATCACCCGCACCCACTCGTTGCGCGTGCGCCGCTCATCGAGCCGCAGCTTCAGGTAATTCTCCGTGACCACTGATAGCCCGTCGTCGACGGTGAGCGCCCGCACCGTCCGTCCCACCTGCGACTCCCGGAAGCGCCCCGCCATCTGCCCACCGATCGCGCGGATCTCGCGTGCGCGGCCGCGGATCGCACGGCCGTCCACTTTCGGGTGGAGCCGCGACGCCTCGGTGCCCGGCCGATCGGAGTACGGGAACACATGCAGATGCGTGAGCGGCAGCTCCGCGAGGACGCGCCGCATCTCGTCGAAGTGGCCAGCCGTCTCGCCGGGGAAGCCGACGATGACGTCGGAGCCGATCGCCGCGTCCGGGAGGACACGCCGGATACGGGCCACGAGGTGGCGGTAGTACGCCACCGTGTACGGGCGCCGCATGGCCTGGAGCATCGCGTCCGATCCATGCTGCAGCGGCAGATGGACGTGCGGCGCCAACCGCGCCGACGCGGCGATCAGATCGACGACGGCCGGCGTGCAGTCCATCGGTTCGAGCGAGCTGATGCGGAAGAGCACGTCGGCGTCGACTGCCGCGAGCGCGGCGAGCAGCGCCGCCAGCGAACAGCCGCTTCCGAGGTCGCGCCCGTACGACCCGAGATGGACGCCGGTGATCGCGATCTCCTTGTATCCGGCTGCGATGGCGCGCGAGACATCGGCCAGCACGTGCGCGAGCGGACGCGACCGGGCAGCGCCGCGCGTCGAGGGAATGATGCAGTAGCTGCAGTGCTCCTCGCAGCCGGTCTGTACGCGCAGGGTCAGTGCGGTGCGGCCGGCAACGCCCGGCTCGAGCGTGCCGCCGCACGCGCCGCCCCCGCTGCCAAAGCGCTCGGCCGTCGTCAGTCCGGCGTCGCCGGCGATCGCGGCGACGAGCCCCTCTTTGTCGTCGTTCCGCACCACGCGCACCACATTGGGGAGCACGGCCAGCTCCGACGGCCGGCGCGTCGCATAGCAGCCGGTCACGACCACGCGCACGCCGGGATTGACGCGGGCGACGCGGCGGATCGTCTGCCGCGCCGCCTGATCGGCGCTCGCGGTGACCGAGCAGGTGTTCACCACGACCAGCTCGGCCTCCTCCGCCGGCACGGCGGTGCCCCCGCGGGCCCGGAGCTCGTCTTCAAGCGCGAGCGAGTCGGCCTGGTTCACGCGGCAGCCGAAGGTGACGACGGCATACTTCATGGGATCGGACCCCGTTCTGACGCGACGGCCGTGCGGCCGATGTCGCGACGGAACTGCATGCCATCAAAGTGGATCCGCGCCGTGGCGCGGTACGCCACGTCGATCGCCTCCTGATACGTGGCGCCGCGCCCGACGACGGTCAGCACCCGCCCGCCGGCGGTCACGAGCTGCGCGTCCTGCCGGCGGGTGCCGGCGTGAAACACCAGCGCGCCGGGGACGCGCGCGGCCTCGGCGATGCCGGTGATCGGCGTGCCGGTGTCCACCGCGTCCGGATAGCCGGCCGACGCAAGCACGACGCCGACGTGCGGCTCGGGCCGGAACCGCGCGGGACGCGAGGGGAGCGCGTGCGTCGCCGCCGCGCCCAGCAGCCACGACAGCTCCTCGTCGAGCCGCGGGAACACCACCTGCGCCTCGGGATCGCCGAACCGCACGTTGAACTCCACCACCTTCGGGCCGTCCGCCGTGAGCATCAGCCCGACGTACAGGAATCCCCCGAACGGCGTTCCCTCGCGCGCCATGCCGTCGAGCACGGGGTGCACGATCTCGTCGAGGACGCGCTGCTCGACCTCCGGCGTCAGACGCGGCGCCGGCGCGAACGCCCCCATCCCCCCGGTGTTCGGTCCGCGATCGTCGTCGAAAATGCGCTTGTGATCCTGCGCCGACGAGAGCGGCACGCACGCGGTGCCGTCAGCCAGCACGAAGTACGACGCCTCCTCCCCGGCGAGAAACTCCTCGAGTACGACGCGATCGCCGGCCGCGCCGAAGCGCCGCTCGGTCATAGCGGCCCGGATCGCCTCTGTCGCGGCCGCGCGGTCGCCGGCGATCACGACGCCTTTGCCGGCGGCCAGACCGTCGGCCTTGATCACGAGCGGAAAGCCGAGGCGGCCCTCGTCGATCGTGGCCTCCGCCGCGCGCGCCGAGTCGCACACGGCGAAGCGCGCCGTCGGCACGCCGTGGCGCTGCATGAACGCCTTCGCAAACGCCTTGCTGCACTCGAGGGCGGCGGCCGCCCGGGTGGGCCCGACGATGGCGTGTCCGTGCGCCTCGAACAGATCCACCAGACCCAGGTTGAGCGGCTGCTCCGGGCCGACCACGGTCAGTTCCACCGGTTCACGCCCGACCAGGTCCAGGAGCGTCTCGGGACGACCGAGATCAGCGGGGATCAGGCGCGCCACGTCGGCGATCCCCGGATTACCTGGCGCGCAGAGCACCTCGGAGACCGCGGGTTCTCGTGCAAGCGTCCAGGCCATGGCGTGCTCGCGGGCGCCGCTGCCGACGACGAGAATCTTCATGAATGGCGCGTAATCACCTGTCGGACAACAGGTTGGAAGGACCGCAGACGGCGCGGGCGCGCGCCCGACTATTTCGTTGACGTGGCGCCGGGTTGCGCCTAGAATCCGCGCCTACCTACTGTGATAGCCTAACATATTCGGCACTTTTTAACGGCCGTCACAGTGAGGGTCGGACCGAATAAGGGGGTATTTCTCAGGCGTGGCTGAAGTCAAGCTCCAGGAAGGCGAATCAATCGAAAGCGCGCTCCGACGCTTCAAGCGTAAGGTGCAGCAGGAAGACATCATTAAGGACATCAAGAAGCACTCCTTCTATTTGAAGCCGGGCGACAAGCGGAGGGCGAAGCAGGCACTGGCACGGAAGCGCAATCGAAAGAAGCTCCGACGCGAAACGGAATAGCGCGCCGGCGTCAAGCGGAGCCCCCAACGTGCGGAGTGTGCGTGCTGGGGTGCCAAAGACGAGCACGAGGTGGCGACCGATGGAGTTCCAAGACAAGACCTTGCGGTGCGTGGACTGTAACGCGGAATTCATCTGGACGGCCGGCGAGCAGCTCTTCTTCGCCGACAAGCAGTTCAAGAACG
>CAZGLC010000364.1:0-3603 GCA_964526235.1 uncultured Bifidobacteriaceae bacterium | reverse complement strand
CGTACTGGATGAATGCCTGCGCGAACGACGTCCCGGTCACCGTCAGGACGACTGCTGCGGTCGTGAGTGCAATGCGGAGCATGGATGCCTCCTGCCATCTGGCTGGCGGATGCAATACTACCCTCTAAGACGCCCAAATGCCGAGCGCGCGGCGGAGAGCGACGAGCTGGCCGACGTGATACGCGGTGTGATCCGCCACCAGCAGAATGGCGCGCAGGTACGTCTGCTTGGCCGTGCCGGTAGGAACCTTCGCGGTCAGATCGTCCACCTCACGCGTCAGCGCCTTCATTCTCTCGCGTGATCGTCGGAACGACGCGACGCTCTCCTTCCACGCGGTCTCGCTCGGCGGCGCCGGATCCGGCCAATAGTCGTCCGGCCATTTCAGCGTGTGCTCGTAGGTCGGGTTGACGCAGAAGTCGAGGATGTCTTCCTGCGCCAGGCGCATGTGCTCGAGCAGCTGCCACGGCGAATGGTCGAAGCCGGCCGGACGAACGCCGCGCTTGTCGGCCGGAATCCCGTCCACCACCTTGTCGAAGCCGACGTGCGCCTCTTCCCAGTCGAGGAGCCGGACGACGTGATCGCGGAGACCATTTTCAGGCATGTCCGTACCTTCTCACTTCGGCCGGGGGTCGGCCCCCTCGTCGGGGGCCGGGAATCGTCCCGCCCGTGACAGCGCGACGGCGTCCACCAGGGCTTTGGTGGTCTGGCGGACTTCCTCCTGCACGTCGGCATCGCGATCGAGCGCGTTGTGACTGGTGGCATACGGCTCGTAGTAGCCGATGTAGCGATCGATGCCCCCCTGCCGCACGGCCGGCAGCAGCTTCATATCGGTGAGCCAGTCGCTCAGCGACCGGCGCAGCGTCTCGGCGCCGACCGTATCGCCATGCACGATGACCGCAAAGACGCGTCCGGCAAGGTGTCGCGGGTAGCTCCACCCGGCGAGCTCCAGCGCCTTCGCCTTTTCCACGTTCTTTCCATGGGTCGTCGTCTGATCGGGGTTGCCGCCGTCGGCGCACACGAGGCGGTCCATCATCAGCTTCAGCACGCTCGGCGCCTGATACCAGTACACGGGCGTGACGATCAGCACGCCGTGCGCCGCGACCCATCGTGGATAGAGCTCGTTCATCCAGTCGACGACCTGGCCCATGGCGTGATTCGGATAGCAGGAGCACGGCCAGTGGCAGAGCGGCATCGCCGTGGAGACGCACGCCTTGCAGGGGAGAATCTGACGGCCGTATTCCGCGGTGAGCAGGCTGAGATCGAGGACGTCGCAGTGAAGGCCGGCGTGCTCGATCTCCTGGCGCGCCTGTGACGCGAGACGAAACGTCTTCGACATTTCGCCCGGGCACGTCTGGTCGTGACGCGCCGCGCCGCACACGAGCAGCACGCGGCCGGGACGACCCGCGTCTCGCTGCTCACGTTCGGCCTGCTGAATGCGCTCGCGCGTCTCGAGCCACTCGATCGGAAGCTCGAACTCCGGCTCCGCGAAGCCCGGCCCGGCTTTTCGCGTGCGCGGGCTCTTGTGATACTCGTCGTACGCTTTCCACGCCACGTCGATCACGTCCGCGACCTGCCGCTCCACGGTCTGGAACAGCGGATCGATGAACCGCTCGCGGAGCCGGCGTTCGAACTCCTCGCGGGTGAGCTTGACGTCTCCCTGCCCCTTCCGCACGTCGACGGCCATGCGCCCTCCGGATCGGCTGAAGTCGGACACGACGGACGCGCGGATCAGTACTCGCCGAACACGTCGTCAGGAAAGCAATACAGCCACCGCTCGCCCGGCCCGGCCGCCTCACAGACGTGCTGCCTCGCGCGCCTGAGCTCGTGAATCGAATCGATGTGCGCGCATGCGTTCGGCATGACCACATGATACGCTCACCGGATGCCCGCTCCGGAGCGCACGGCGTGGCGCATCTTGCGATACGAGGACTGGAAGGAGACCTACGCCACGCTCCACATGTGGATGCAGGTCGTCGGCAAGATCGCCCTCGCACAGGCGCCGCCGATCAATCACTCGTGGGGCGCCGCGTTTCACATCACGCCGCGCGGGGTGTCGACGTACTTGCTGCCGCACGGCGCGCGATCGTTCGCGATCGAGTTCGACTTCATCACGCATCAGCTGGTGGTGCGCGTCTCCGACGGGAGCTCGCAGACACACGCGCTGGACGGCCAATCGGTGGCGGATTTCCACCGTGCCGTCGTGCATCTGCTGCGGCGCATGAATCTCGATGTGCGCATCTGGACGATGCCCGTGGAGATTCCCGATCCGATCCGATTCGAGGACGATACGATCCATCACACCTACGACCCGGCGGCGGCACACCGGTGCTGGCAGATCCTCGCGCGCATCGCGCCGGTGTTCGCCGAGCGGCGCGCGAGCTTCTTGGGCAAGACGAGCCCCGTTCACTTCTTCTGGGGCAGTTTCGACCTGGCGGTGTCGCGGTTTTCGGGCCGTCCCGCGCCGCCGCGCGAGGGCCCGCCTTTCATGCGCGACGCCTACTCGCACGAAGTCATCAGCCACGGCTTCTGGCCCGGCAGCGGGCCCGTGCTCGAACCGGCCTTCTACGCATACGCGGTCCCGGAGCCTGCAGGACTGAAGGACGCGGCGGTGGAGCCATCAGCCGCGTACTACCATCGCGAGCTCGGCGAGTTCCTCCTGCCCTACGAGGCCGTACGGACCGCGCCGGATCCCGCCGCGGCGATTCGGGTGTTCATCGACAGCACGTACGATCGTGCAGCCACTCTCGGCGGATGGGACCGCGCCGCGCTGGAGCGGCCGCCCCTCGCTGTCTGACTCCGCCACGTGGCCTCCAGCGCACTCTTCAGCGACTGGTACTCGCGGAACCGCGCGCGAACGCAGGCGCTGTTCGATCTCGTCGCCGACGAGGCGTATTACCGCCGTCCGATCGATCTGCGCCATCCAATCGTGTTCTATGAGGGCCACCTCCCCGCCTTCAGCTTCAATACGCTCGTCACACGCGCCCTGGGTGGCCACAGCATCGATCCCGCGCTCGAAGCGCTGTTCGCCAGGGGCATCGATCCGTCGGAGGACGACGCCGGACGGACCGGCCGTCATCACTGGCCTTCACGCGAGACGGTCCGGCAGTTCGCCGCCGAGGCCGATCGCCGCGTGCGCGCGGCGCTGGATCGCGGCGATCTCGACCGTCCCGGTGATCCGCTGCTGCACCGCGCCGAGGCCGTATTCGCGATCCTCGAGCACGAGGCGATGCACCAGGAGACGCTGCTGTACATGTGGCACCGGCTGCCGTTCGAGCAGAAGCGACGGCCGGCGGCGTACCGGCCGATCGTCGATGGCGATGTGCCGGCGCAGGAATGGATCGATATTCCTGCGGGCCTCGCCACGCTCGGTGCAGACGAGAGCGGGCTCCGCTTCGGCTGGGACAATGAACGACCGCACCATCGCGAAGAAGTCGGCGCGTTTGCCATTCAGCGCCACGACGTGACGAACGCGGACTTCCTCGCATTCGTGAACAGCGGCGGCCGAGCGCCGATCTTCTGGGAGCGCGTCCATGACACGTGGCACTGGCGAGGTCTCTTCGATCTCATTCCGCTGCCTCTGTCGTGGCCGGTCTACGTGAGTCA
>CAZGLC010000363.1:0-3608 GCA_964526235.1 uncultured Bifidobacteriaceae bacterium | reverse complement strand
CCGAGGTCCAGATCGGACCTGAATCCCACATGCATCGTGAGCGGCGAGAGCGCGCGTTCGACCGAGGCGAGCAGGCGATTCGGGCTCTGGAAGTGGTTCAGCAGCACGATCCGGCCGCCCGGCCGGCAGACGCGCCGCATTTCTCGGAGAACGGCGACGGGGTCGGGTACCACGCTGATGACGTATGGCGCGCAGACGCGATCGAATGACGCGTCGGCAAACGTCAGCCGGGCCGCGTCGGCGGCGAGCAGCCGCACGTGCGCCAGTCCGGCGCGCGCGATCCGCGCGCGCGCCCGCCGCAGCATCGACGCCGAGAGATCGACGGCTGCCACGCGGCAGTCGCGCGGGTAGAGCGGGGCGGTCAGCGCGGTGCCGGTGCCGACCTCGAGCACGTGGTCGCCGGGCCGGATCCCGAGCGCGGCGATCGCCGCTTCCCGGCCCCGCTGCAGCGGGGCGCCAAACAGCAGATCGTAGACGGGCGACAGCGTGGCATACACCCGATCGACGAACGCATTCTCGATCGGCCGCGGGAGCGGCCGCGCATCAATCGGGGCCGGGTAATAGCCGTGCTCGCGCAGGGAGAGTGCCATGTCGCGCACTCCACGTCGCAACGTGCGTGCCCACAGGCCGGCTGCAGCCGGACGGCACGCACGGGCTCAGTCTTTTCTACAGATGACGAGCGACCACAACCGCGGGATGCTGACCTTCTCGATCGAGACGGGGCGCAGGTCGGCCTGCGCCAGGAACCCCGGCAGATCCAGATCCGACTTGAAGCCGATGTGCACCGTGAGGGGCGACAGCGCCCGGTCGAGCCGCGAGAGCACCCGATTGGCGCTGCGGAAGTGATTCAGGATGACGATCTTCCCGCCGGGCCGGCAAACGCGCCGCATCTCGCTGACGACCTTCACCGGATCGGGGACGCAGTTGATCAGGTACGGCGCGTAGACGACGTCGAACGACTCGTCGGCAAACTGCAGCGCCGCCGCGTCCATCTGCATCAGCCGGATATGTGACAGGCCCTTGCGGCGGATGCGCGCGCGCGCCTTCTCGAGCATGGAGGCCGAGAAGTCGATCCCGGTGACGCGGCAGCGGCGGGGATAGAGCGACGCGTTGATGCCCGTGCCCACGCCGACCTCGAGCACGCGGTCGCCGGGACGGATGCCGATCCGCTCGAGCGCCAGCAGCCGACCGGGATGCAGGATTGGCCCGAAGATCAGGTCGTAGACCGACGACAGCTTGTCATAGACGTTTTCGTTGAAGTCGTTCTCGATCGCAATGACCGACAGCGCCTGACTGCCGACGTCCGGCCGGACGTTTTCACGCTCGAAAAGGGAAATCATGGGGGAACCGCCCCGGCACTATACATCGACCCGCCCGAATGCCCAAGGGGCCTCATCGCAGCCCCGCGAGCACGTCGAGCGCGGCCGCAATCCGGCCGGAGGGAGCCGCCACGTGCACGCCCTGCACGACGCCTGCTAATGCCCGCCCGATTTCGCGGGCGATGGCGACGCCTTCGGCGGCCGCGGCGTCGGGACCCGAGGCGCGCCGCATCCGTTCGACGACGTCCTCGGGCACCTGCACGCCGGGCACCTCGTTCGCCATGAATTCGGCGTTCAGGACGCTCTCGAAGGGCCAGAGTCCGACGAGAATCGGGACCCGCGCCCCTTCGACGCGCCGGTAGAACCGCTCGAAGGCCGCGACGTCGAACACCGGCTTCGTCACCGCGAACTCGGCGCCGGCCTCGACCTTGTACTCGAACCGCCGGATCTCGCCGTCGAGGTCCTCGGCGCCCGGGTTCACCTGCACGCCGACGTGGAACGCGGTCGGCCCGCCGATGACCTGTCCGCCGATGTCGAGGCCGCCGTTCAGGCGCGCGACGACATTGGTCAGGCCGATCGAGTCGACGTCGAACACGGCCGTGGCGTCCGGATAATCGCCGACGGATCGCACGTCGCCGGTGACGATCATCACGTTGCGCACGCCCATGGCGTGCGCGCCGAGCAGATCCGACTGCATGCCGAGCAGGTTCCGGTCGCGGCACGAGTACTGGAGGACCGTCTCGATGCCGGCCTGCTGCTGGACGAGCACCGCCAGCGACAGTGCGCTCATGCGGGCACCGCGGTGGCCGTCTGGGACAAGCACCACGTCAACCCCGTGGCGCTTCAACGCGCAGGCGTCCGCGATGACGCCGTCGCTCGAAAACCCTTTCGGCGGCGTGAGCTGGACGCTCAGGGCGAACCGGCGCTCGGCGAGCGCGCGCGCCAGCTGCGATCGTTCGGCCCGCGGAACGGCCGAGACGAGGTGGCGGGATCCGGGATCCGGGATTCGGGATCCGGCATCGGACGTCCGGACGGTCGGAGTGCTGGGTCGCGCCTCGGCCGCCGCACGCGCCACTTCGGGCGCGTACTTCTTCACGGCAATCTTGATCTGCCGGATGTGCTCCGGCGTCGTCCCGCAACAGCCGCCGACGAGCCGCACCCCCTGGCTCATGAAGCGGCGGGCGTACGACGCCATGTATTCCGGCGACGACAGATAGATGTTGCGCCCCTCGATGTCGCGGGGCCGGCCGGCGTTCGGCTGCGCCGAGAAACGCGCGCGGGTGACCGACGCCATCCGCTCGATCGTCTCGAGCATCGGCGCCGGACCGATGCTGCAGTTGACGCCGACGACGTCGGCGTCGGGCGCGAGCGCGGGGGCGAACTGCTCGGGCGGCGCACCGTCGAGGGAATTGCCGTCTTCCTCAATCGTCATCTGCGCCACGATCGGCAGGCTGCACACGCTGCGGATCGCGGCCATGGCCGCGCGCAGCTCGTTGACGTCGTGGAAGGTCTCAAGGATGAATACATCCACGCCGCCGGCCACGAGCGCCTCCGCCTGCTCGCGGAAGAACGCCACCGCCTCGTCGGTGCCGGTCTTCCCCCACGGCTCGATGCGGATGCCGAGCGGCCCGATCGCGCCCGCGACGTACGCGTCGCCGCCCGCGGCGCTGCGAGCGAGCCGCGCCCCTTCCATGTTGATCTCGCGCAGCCGATCGGCCAGGCCGAAGCCGCGCAGCTTGAGGCGATTGGCGCCGAACGTGTTGGTCTCGAGCACGTCGGCGCCGGCGCGGACGTACTCCTGATGCACCTCGGCGACGCGCGCCGGATCGGTCAGATTCAGCGCATCGAAGCACCGGTTGATGAAGACGCCCTTTGCATAGAGCATCGTCCCCATCGCGCCGTCGCAGACGAGCACACGTTCGTCGATCGCCTCGAGAAAGGGCTTCATGGGATGAGCTGTGATTATCGCACGCCGGGCTGGTCGACCTTTTCGTACGCGATCGTGCCCGCGTCGATCAGGAGATACGACCGATTGGCTCCGGGTACGCGCCCGTGCTGCCGGCGACGTCGCCGATGATCAAGACGCGAGCGCCGCCGGCGGCTTCGCGCCGGACGGCGGCGGCACGAGCAGGTCGTCCTTGTCCCAGATGAAGTCGTCCTTGCTGTAGACGGCGAGCTCGTAGTCCTTGCCCATGAAGATCGCCGACACGGGGCACGCTTCCTCGCAGTACCCGCAGAAGATGCAGCGCATCTTGTGAATCTGGTAGACCTTCGCGTAGCGCGGTCCGG
>CAZGLC010000362.1:0-3611 GCA_964526235.1 uncultured Bifidobacteriaceae bacterium | reverse complement strand
GCGAACGACTCGGGCACGCCGTCGATCGTGTGCGGCTGGTAGTCCCACTTGGTGTACGGCCGCACCTGCTCGCCCTGGCTCTGCGCCGTGTGAATCCAGTCGATCCGCGGACGCCGCTTCGTCTCGTCCATCGGGCCGGTGGCGCCGATGATGAACACCGGCGCGCGGTCGATGTAGGCGTAGTAGATCGCCATGTTGGCGTGCAGCAGGCCGACCAGGTTGTGGAGAATCGCCGCCATCGGCCTGCCGCTCGCCTTCGCGTAGCCGTGCGCGATCTGCACGGCGGTCTCCTCGTGCTGGCAGAGCAGCAGCTCCGGCCGGTTGCCCCCGTAGTTGACGATCGAGTCGTGCAGCCCGCGGAAGCTGGCGCCGGGGTTGATGGCGGCGAATGGCAGGTCGTAGGCGTGGAGCAGATCGACGATGACGTCCGAGGCCCAGCGGTCCTGGGCCATTTACTGGACCGTTCGAACTGATTGAGTACGAATCACAACAAGCCTCCGAGCGAAAGCAGCGGGCCGCGACAACGGCGCGGCCCGAAAGACGATTCGAGCAATGTCACCCGGAAACCTTCAACACGACGCACTTCTCCGGGTTGAGCTGCACCCAGATCGGCTCGCCGACCTTGGTGCGCAGCGTGGGATGGCGGCGCGAGAGGAGCGTGCGCGGGCCGACCTTCACCTGAAAATCCAACGACTCGCCGAGGAAGACCTTCTGATCGACGCGCCCCTCCCACACATTGTCGCCCGCGGGGCGATCTTCGGTGAGCTCCACGTCCTCGGGACGGATGGACACCGACACGCGCTCGTCCGCGCGCAGCTCCTGCACGGCGGTCACGCGGATGGTGCCGATCTCGGTGCGGACGTCGCAGCACTGGCCGGCGCGCTGGACGACATGGCCTTCGATGAAATTCGTATTGCCCACGAAATCCGCGACGAACTGGTTTGCCGGGTGCTCGTAGATCTCGCGCGGCGAGCCGATCTGCTGGATGCGCCCGTCCTTCATCACGGCGATCTGATGCGAGAGCGCGAGCGCCTCGGTCTGGTCGTGCGTCACGTACACGGTGGTGATCTTCAGCTCCCGCTGCAGCCGCTTCAGCTCGAAGCGCATCTGGTCGCGCAGCTTGGCGTCGAGGTTCGACAGCGGCTCGTCGAGGAGCAGGAGCGCCGGCTCCATGACGAGCGCACGCGCCAGCGCGAGCCGCTGCTGCTGGCCGCCGGAGAGCTTGGTCGCTTCGCGGTCGGCCAAATGATCGAGCTGCACCGCGGTCAGCACGCGCGTCACCTTGTCCCGGAGTTCCTGGCGCGAATAGCGGCGATTGCCCACCTCGAGGGGAAAGGCGACGTTCTGAAAGACGTTCATGTGCGGCCAGATGGCGTACGACTGGAACACCATGCCGAAGCCGCGGCGATTCGGGGCGACGAAGATCCGTTTCGACGAGGAGTACACCGGCTGCCCGTTGACCGAAATCTCCCCGGCCCTCGGCCGCTCCAGCCCCGCAATCGACCGGAGCGTCGTCGTCTTGCCGCAGCCGCTCGGGCCGAGCAGCGTGAAGAGCCGCCCCTCGTCAACGGTGAAGCTCACGTCCTGCGCGGCCTTCACCACCTGGCCGCGGTCGCCGTGATACTCCGTGCAGAGCCCCTGAACCTGCAGCACGTTTAGGCGTCCTTGATCCCGTACTTCCGCCCGATCCACTGCGCGGTCAATACGAGCACGAAGAGCGCGATGATGAAGAGCACGCCGAGGGCCGACAGCTCGACGTACTGGCCATTCTCCCATAGCTCCCAGATGACGATGGAGATGACCTGCGTGTCGGGGCTGTAGAGGAGGATCGAGGTCGAGAGCTCGCGGATCGAGACGATCATCACGTAGATCCAGCCGGCGAGGAGCCCCGGCTTCAGGAGCGGCAGGATGACGCGGCGGAACGTGGCCGTCCACGAGGCGCCGGACATCGCCGCCGACTCCTCGAGCTCCTTGTGAATCTGCACCATCGACGCCGTGCTGTAGCGCAGCCCGTACGGCATGAAGCGCGTCACGTACGCGATCAGCATGATCCAGATCGTGCCGTAGATGCCGACGTCGACGTTCAGGTAGAAGATCATGATCGCCAGCCCGAGCACGAGCCCCGGGAAGACGATCGGGAGCGACGCCACGTTGTCGAGGAGCCACCGGCCGCGAATCTGCGTCTTCACCACGATCCAGCAGATGACCGAGGTGACGAGCATCACGATCGTCGCCGCCGCGAACGACAGCAGCACGCTGTTCCACACCGTGCGCCAGAGATTCGGATAGTCGAGGATGAAGCGGTACGGATCGAGCGTGAGGTTCTGCAGCGCCTCCATCGACGGCACCGTGTAGAAGCGCTGGAACGACGACCAGAGCAGCACCGCGAACGGCAGCGCGACGATCAGCAGGAAATAGCCGACGAAGAGCGCCGCGGTAAACCAGCGCCACCGGCCGAGATCGATCTGGCGCGGACGAAACCCCTTGCCGGTCATCGTGGCGTATTTCGATCCATGGCTCGAGAGCCGCGACACGAAATAGACGCCGACGCTCGTGATGACGAGCAGCGCCGCCGCGTACGCCGACGCAAGGCCCACCTGGCTCGGATAGCGGTGCACCGCCTGGTAGATCGCGGAGGTGAACACCTCGATGCCGACCGGCAGGCCGAGGAGCGCCGGCACCTCGAACGCCTCGATCGCGCGGATGAACAGGATCAGGATGGTGGCGACGACTGCCGGCCACGTCATCGGCAGCGTGACCCGCCGCACCACCTGCAGCACGCCGGCCCCGCTCATGGTCGCGGATTCCTCGAGCGACGGATCCATGGCGCGGAAGGCGGCCGTCATGAGGAGGAACGCCATCGGCGAGTAGTGCAGGCCGTCGACCCAGATCATCCCGGGCAGGGAGTAGACGTTGAACGGCGGCTGCCCGAGGCCGAGCGAGCTCTGAAGCACGAGATTGACGATGCCGATCTGCGGGCTGGCCAGCAGAATCCAGGCGACCGTGAACAGGATCGACGGGATGACGAGCGGAATGAGCGACAGCGCGAACACCAGTCCCTTGAACGGCGTGTTCGTCCGCTCGTTGATCCACGCGAGCGTCGTGCCGATCACGAACGCGAAGCACGCGGTGCCCGTCGCAAACTGCAGCGACGTGAAGAACAGACGGTAGTTCTCGCCGGTGCCGTACGCCTGCGCGAAGTTGGCGAGCGTCCAGACGGCGTCGACGGCCGCCGTTTGCGGCGTGCGGAAGCTCTGCCAGAGCAGGAAGAAGAGCGGTACGACGCCGAGGTAGACGGTGAGGGCGACGCAGAGACCAATCACCAGCCACTTGGCATCGAACGCCGGCGCGCGCTCGAACACGCCCGTGCCGGGGCCGCCGCCGGCCGGGTCGAGCGGACCCGGCCTACGTGTGGCGGTGGTGGTGATGGTGCTCATGCCCGTGATGCCCCTCGACTCCGCTCGGGGCAGGGTGATGATGGTGCGTGTGCGGGATCCGCGGATCGGCCGTGAAGACGAGCGACTTGATCGTGACCGGCACCGTGAACGACGGCATGCGCACGCGGCCGAGATCGATGTAGTCGAAGTCCCAGAGCGAGATGCCGTCGAGCA
>CAZGLC010000361.1:0-3644 GCA_964526235.1 uncultured Bifidobacteriaceae bacterium | reverse complement strand
CCCCGACGCGGGCCGGGCGGCCCGCCCGGCCCGCCCGGCCCGCCGCCCGGCCCCCCGCCCGGCCCCCCGCCCGGCCCGCCGGAGTGGCCAGGACGATTGCCGCCGCCGGGCCGGAAGCCTGGGCCGCCCGATCCCTGCCCGGAGCCGTGTCGAGGCGCCTGCCCCGAGCCCTGTCGAGGGGAGCCGAAGGAGCCACCCTGTCCGCGTCCATGGCGCTGGCCGTTCTTCTGGTCGAAGGGGCGGCCGCCGCGGAAGCCTGGCTGCCGAATCGTGAATTCCGGTTCGCGGCGTTCCGGCACCTGGCCGTCCTGGCGCGGCAGCGTGGCGCGAATCAAGCGCCGATGCACCGGGCCCTCCTCTTCGTCCGCCGCCGCAGCGGCCGGTGGTGCGGCGTCAGCCTCCAGAGGCGTTGTTGGAGGCGCGGGCTCGAACGGCTCCGCTGCCTCGGCCGGCGGTGACGTGTCGGACGCGGCGCCTTCCGGCTCGGCGCGATCGAGCACCGCCGCGCCCGGCACGAGGCTGCCGTCCATGCGCTTCCGGCGCAGCACGGGCACTTTCGCGTGCTTGTAGTCGTGGTCGGCCTCGCACGTCGTGCACCGCGTCTGCTTCACCGCGTCGTCAATCATCGCGACGACGGTGTGATTGGTGACGCGGCGCTCGCGCGGGCAGTAGTCGTCGAGAATGTCACCGAGCCGAACCCGGCGTTGCTGCATTCAGTCGCTCTGTGGTCTAAGTACGCCGCACCGTCCTCAGTCGAGACGGTTTCCCCCGAAGCCGATTCCTGCCAGGTGGGATATGGGGGGGCGCAGGTTCTCTGAGTGTAACAAAACCTCGACCGCCTGCCTATCCTGCCCGCCGCCTATGCCGGCCCGCCGGCTTCCTGGGCCGCCAGCCACCCCCGACATTCCTCCAGCGCCCGCCGCACGGCCTGTGGATTGGTCGATTGCGGCGTCCGCCGCGCTTCGACCGAGGCGAGCGCCGTCGCGACCCGCGGCGCGTCCTCGCCAAAGAGCTCGCTGGCGTCGCGCCACTCGGCGGGCGTGAGCGCGCTGAAGTCGCGCCCGTCAGCCAGCAGCCGCCTGACGAGGGCGCCCACCACCTCGTGGGCGCGCCGGAACGGCATCCCCCGCGCGACCAGGTAATCGGCCACATCGGTGGCAAGAAGGAGGCCGGAGGCGGCGCGGCCGGTGCGTTCGGCGTTCAGCGACAGCCGCGAGACGACGGCGCGGGCGGCCCGCAGCGACGCCTGCAGGGTGGCCTCGGCATCGAAGACCGCTTCCTTGTCCTCCTGCAGGTCCTTGTTGTACCCGCCCGGCAGTCCTTTCATGGTCGCGAGCCAGCCCGTCAGACGTCCGATGGTGCGCCCCGCCTTGCCGCGCACCAGCTCGAGCGGGTCGGGATTTTTCTTCTGCGGCATCATGCTGCTGCCGGTCGCTGACGCATCCGCCAGCTCGAAGAATCCATACTCTTCGCCCGTAAAGAGGATCAGATCCTCCGCCAGCCGGCTCAGATGGACCATCGCCACCGAACACGCGTAGAGGAATGCGGCCACGAAGTCGCGGTCCGACGAGGCGTCCACACTGTTGGCGACGACGCGGGAGAAGCCGAGCCGGCGCGCGAGGTCCGCGGTGTCGACGTCGTAGCTCGTGCCCGCGACCGCGCCCGACCCGAGCGTCAGCGCGTCGGCCTCGTCGGCGGCGGCGGCCAGCCGCGCGTGGTCGCGCCGCAGCGCGGCGGCGTGCGCGAGATAGTAGTGGGCCACCAGGATCGGCTGGGCCCGGCGCAGGTGCGTATACGACGGCATCAGGGCGCCGCCGGCGCGCTCGGCCTGGCCAGCGCAGGCCGCCACGAGTGCCGCGACATCCCCCTGCAGTGACGGAAGGCGGCGCCGCAGGTAGAGCCGCAGATCGAGCGAGACCTGCTCGTTGCGCGAACGTCCGGTGTGCAGGCGGCGGCCGGCGTCGCCGATGCGCTCGACGAGCTTGCGCTCGACGAAGCTGTGCACGTCTTCGTCCGGACCGGACACGTACTCGGGGTTGCGCGAGGCGTCGTCGAGGATCGCCTGCAGGCCATGCACGATCGCGCGCGTGTCGGCGGCCGAGAGCACGCCGGCGGCGCCGAGCGCCTCCGCCCAGGCGATGCTGCCGGTCACGTCGTCCTCGAAGAGGGCGCGGTCGAAGCCGAACGACACGCCGAAATCGAACGCCGCCGGATCGGGGTCGGTGTCGAAGCGTCCGGACCAGAGCGTCATGATGGTTCCATCGCGAGGCGGGATCCGGGATCCGGGATCCGGGATCCGGGGGCGACTGCGATCACTGTGTGGTCGCCTTTGAGGAGCTCGAGACGGACGGTACCCGACACCGAAGCCGGCTGACAGGCGTTCTCCAGTGCGGTGTACGCGGCGACCAACACGACGGCGGCCGGGGCTTCGCTGATGCCACCCGCGTCCGCACCTCCGGATCCCGGCTCCCGGCTCCCGGATCCCGGATCCCGGATCCCGGATCCCGGCTCAATCCGTCCCACGCCGTGGTGGCCGGCGATGATCGTCAGAATCTCGATGAGCTCCGTCAACGGCATCGGCACGCCGTTGATCGCCTTCGGCACCCCGCGTTCGAACGCGATCTCCACGTGCGCCGGCATCGGCGGCGCGTCGGCCGGCGCCTTTGTCAGCGTATAGGTCGAACCCTGCCGTCCGAGGAGCGTGTCGTCAATCGCGACCGACTCCACCGCCGGCGTCGCTCCCTCGATGACGGCGACGTCCTCGAGCTTGCTCGCGGCGAGCTGCGAGGCCAGCCGGCGCGCCATCGGATCGCACTGCAGCAGGTGCGTCTGAAGCGCCGGCAGCACGTAGTCGCGCGCAAACTCTTCGCGGACGTCGAGGACATGCGCCCGCACGGCGCCCGAGGCGAGCGCCCGGTCGCGCACTTCTTCGAGGTCGGCGCCCTGACCCAGATCGAGCGTCAGCGTGACGATCTCGGCGCCCCGCGCCGCGGCCGTCGCCGCAATCGCCCTCCACGCCTCGGAGGCGCCCGACCAGGCAAACACCATGCGCTCGGTCACGGGCGCGACAGCCTTTCGAGACGCCGGACGAGCGCCCGCGCGCGGCGGACGTCGCGCGTGATGGCCAGAATGGTGTCGTCGCCCGCGATCGTGCCGACCAGCTCCGGCAGCCGCGCGCCGTCGAGCGCGACGCCGAGCAGCGGCGCCTGGCCGGGACCGGTCCGCAGGACGACGAGCTGCTGCACGCGCTCGACGCGCGTCAGATACTCGCCGACGGCGCGGTTCAGGAGCGCCGCCGGCTGCCCGTTGGCCGAGGGGTGCGCGGGCGGCTGATACGCGCGGTCGGCGCCGCCCTTGACGAGCCCCAGCTCGCGGATGTCGCGCGAGAGCGTCGCCTGCGTGACGTCGAAGCCGCCGGTGCGCAGCAGCCGGCGGAGCTGCTCCTGGCTGCCCACCCGCTGCTGCTGGATCGTCTCCAGAATGACCGACTGCCGGCGTGCTTTCATGGACCCTCAAGGATACATCAACCACTTGACTGTTTATGCATCGAACTGTATAAATATTCTCTTTACACGACAGGACAGAATGGCTCCCACTGCCCCTCAGGTCAGCGAACGCGCCGCCGCGGCGCCGCCGCGGCTCAC
>CAZGLC010000360.1:0-3657 GCA_964526235.1 uncultured Bifidobacteriaceae bacterium | reverse complement strand
GTTGCTGCGCCCGTACTCGCGTCGGCTCGGTAGAGAATCACCCCAGACCTCGGTCCGGTCGACCGGCAATCGCAGCTCCTCGAAACGTGGGCGTCGTGGAATCCGGCCGCCGGCTTCTACCACATGTCCACAAAGCGTATGCGCCGCTGGGCGGATCCCGACGCCCACGACCGGCACCTGCAGCGCAAGGCGGCGCATACGCCGCCGCCGCCCGTTGTAAAGCGCTATCCGCGCGCGAGACGTGTGCCGCTGCCCGCCGTCGATTCGCGCGGCGATTTCCCACAGACCCTGCTTGCACGACGGACGTGGCGCGACTTTGCACAGGCGCCGGTGACGCTCGACGAGCTGAGCACGCTGCTCGGTCTCACCTGGCGTGTGCAGAAATGGCTCGACATCCCGGGACACGGCCGAGCGGCGTTTAAGACCTCGCCGTCGGGAGGTGCCCGGCATCCCCTCGAGGCCTACGTCTGGGCACGCCGGGTACAGGGACTTCGGCCCGGGGTGTATCACTATGCCGCCGATCTGCATCTTCTGGAACGACTGAAAGCGCCCGCGGTCACTCCGCGCGTCGTGAGTTATCTGCCGACGCAGTGGTGGTACGGTTCCGCGCCACTACTCATACTCATGACCGCCGTTTTTCCGCGCGTTCAGTGGCGGTACGAGTTCCCGCGCGCGTACCGCGTCGTACTGGCGGAGGCCGGCCACTTCTGTCAGACCTTCTGCCTGACGGCCACCTGGCTCGGTCTGGCGCCCTTCTGCAGCATGGCGCTCGCCGACTCCCGCATCGAGCGCGACCTCGGGATCGATGGCGTGACCGAATCAGTGCTCTACGCGGCCGGCGCCGGGCGCCGGCCGCGCGATCGTGCCAGGTGGCCGGACGTGAGCGCGGACGGCCCGCAATAGCCTCACGGAAGATGTGCAGATGGACTTCATCGAACGGCTGTTTGGCGTGTCCCCTGATGGTGGAGACGGAACGCTCGAGTTGCTGCTGCTGGCGCTTCCGCTCTGCTTGATCGTCATTCTGCGCGTGATTCGGCGTGCTCGTGACCGTGACCGGAAGGTGATGTGAGAGCAGCATGGCGAAACGGAAGAGCGGAGGCCGAGCGAGGCGAAAGGCAGGACGACGGGAATCTGAAGGGGCGCTGGAGTGGTTCGCTCCTTTCATAGAGGAGACGTACTTCCGGCTGGCACCGCGCGCTGACCCGCTCCCCGGCCCACCGAAACGTAAACCGGCTGTTGGACGTGGCTATGCGAGCAGTCACGCACCAAGTGCTGGCGAAGCCATCCTGTGGAAGCCTCCCCGCACGGTTTGGGTTGACCGACTTCGCGACTTCAAAACTCGCAAGCTCGCGGCGAAGGCGTCGGCGATGCAGTCACCTCCCGCCGCCGCGGCACCCGCTGCGCCCGGCGAGGCGACGTGGCTGCCGCTCGGGCCGGCGCTCCTTCTCAACGGTCAGACCACAGGAAGACAGCCCGTAGCCGGCCGGGTCTCGGGCATCGCCATCGATCGCACTGGTCGGATTCTGTACGCCGCCACCGCATCCGGCGGCGTGTTCCGCTCCGACGACGGCGGCACGAGCTGGCGGTCGCTCATGGACGACTTCGACGTCGATCCTCGGGATTTCGCCAGCTCGAGCCTGGCCTGCGGCGCAATCGCCATCCACCTCGATCATCCAGAGCGCGTGTACGTGGGGACCGGCGAAGGGGACACGCACCACCTGTTCAACGAGCGGATCGTGGACGCCTTGCCCTCGTACCGCGGCATCGGCCCGATCCGAAGCGACGATGGCGGGAAAAGGTGGGTCCGAGAGCCGACGGCTGACGACTCGCCGGACCTGGCTGGCGACGCGTTCTTTGCCTTGGCGGTCGATCCGCAGAACCTCGACAACGTGGTCGCCGCCACGACGCTCGGCCTGTATCGGCGTGTGCCGGCGATCGGCGGCGGGTTCGAATGGACGCGGCGCACAGAGGGCGTGTACAGCAGCGTCGGGGCCGTCTCCTCCGGCGGAACCACCCGCTTCTTCGCCGGCAAGTGGGGCGGCGGGGGGTTTCAGTCGGATGACGGCCAAGCGTGGACGCCGGTCGGAACGGGGCTGCCGAAAACCGATGTGGGCCGCATCGCGCTCGGAGCCCAGCCGAACAATCGTGACGTGCTCTACGCGTTCGTCGCGACGAAAGCCGGCAAGATGAAGGGCGTCTATCGCCTGTCGTCCGCCGTCTGGCGAAAGCTTCGAGAGGTTCCAGACGTCCTTCGAGGACAAGGATCCTACGACCTGGCAATCGCCGTGGACCCAGAAGATATCAATCAGATTTACCTTGGCGGCGACTATATAGACGACGACAACGTGTATCCCGGCTCCATCTGGCGCTGCGTCGTTCGCCAGGACGGCTCCACGTTCCAAGTCGCACGTCGGAGGTCGATCGGTCGGCACGCACACGCAGACGTTCACGTGTTGACACACACCCCTGATGACCCCAACGAGTTGTGGTGCGGGTGCGATGGCGGGATGTTTCTGAACAGGAACCCGCGTGGCAACGGCCGGTTCGCAAGCCACAACCTCGGGCTGTCGTGCCTGTGCTGCAACTTCATCGCCCAGCACCCCAAAGATCCCAACATCCTGTTCACGGGCCTGCAGGACAACGGAACAGCGCGGACGTCGTCGGGACCTCTCTGGAAGTGCGTGGCGGGAGGGGACGGTGGCTACTGCGTCGTGAATTGGTCCAAGCCCCGGCTGGTGCTCGCCTTTATCAACGGAAAAGTGCTTCGGTCAAAGACCGGCGGCTTGTCGGAAACATCATGGACCAGGCTCTTGACGTTCCCATTCCCCCAGATGACGCGGCCAATCGTCAGCGCGCCGTTCAACGAGGACCATCCCGGCGATGCGGACTTCGTGGCGGTAGGCGCAGTCCACGGAGTGAAGGTATCGAAGAATTTTGGGAACTCCTGGAAGACGCTCGAACTCCCGCTGAGTGCAGGAGAGGTATTCGCGTTGGCAATCGCATCCACCGAGCGGCTGTTTGCCGGGACGACCAAGGGCTCGGTATTCCGGTGGGACCGGTCGGGCACGAAGTGGGTTCGCACGAGGCTCGACGACGAGACATTCGAAGTCACGGGGCTCATCACCGACATCGCGGTCGACTTGAGAGAGCCCAACCGCGATTCCGTGTACGTGGTGTTCGGCGGCATGGGCAACGACAGCAGGCATGTATGGCGATTCGACGGGACTACTGGTCGCTGGAAGGCCTGTAGCGGGAGTGGACAGAACTCCTTACTCGACATCGAACACAATGCCCTCGTCGTCGACCGGAAGGATCCCAAGAACCTCTACGTAGGAACGGACATCGGCGTCTGGCATTCCCCTGACGCCGGAACGACGTGGAACGTCATGCAGAACGGGCTGCCCGACGCGCCGGTCTTCGATCTGCAGTTACATCCCACACAGCGACTCCTGAGGGCAGCGCTTCACGGCCGGGGTGTGTACGAGATCCCGGTCCCCTGAGCGCGTTGATCGCTTGGGTGACTCGCGGAGACGAGCCTCAGGGTTCCCCCCTTCGTGCTGGCGGATCGCGGCGGCGGTTCGGTCGACATCGAAGTCGTGCGCATTGCCGATGGCCTCCCGAACCCGGTGCAGTTCCTCGATGATGGGATCGCGCCGC
>CAZGLC010000359.1:0-3662 GCA_964526235.1 uncultured Bifidobacteriaceae bacterium | reverse complement strand
CATTCAGCGGGAAGCGCGAATCGACCGATATTCGCCCACGGACGTTGTACGTGGATCCAACAGCGCTTCTGATAATGGGGGTGTTGGATGCGTTCGACTTGTTTGATGCGTATGGCACCGTGTTCATCGGACATTCCACGCTTTACTGGCTATTTGAGGAGAAGCGCGAGATTCAGGTGCACCAGCCAAGCAGGTTGATGAAGGCAGAGGAGATCCACCGGCTCGTTGAGTCCGGGGCGCTGCATAGATTTGAGGGCACTGGCCAGAGTAGTTCCGACCTATCCGCAATCGTCGGTGATGACCTCGCCGGTCTGCTGGACGAGGCCATGGTTACCAGTACGGATGGGAGACAGCGTATCGTCGTGCGGTCCGCGCCCGTGCATCGAGTAGGCTCGCTGATGGAGGAGGAGGCCGATTTATCCGCTTACGGCGCTCACCTATGCGGCTGCCTCGATCTTGTTGATGCCTTGGTCACGCGTGGACAACTCACGGCTTCGGAAGCACGCACCGCACGCAATTATTTGGCGTCTCATGAGAAGCCCTGGCCTTCATCGCCGCGCATAGAGCCCGGTGCGGTGCTCTATCTAGACAATGTCGCGGTTTCAAATCTCCAACACGTTTGCATACTTCAGAAGCTCCAGGGTGCTGGCTTCACGGCATTCATCCCATCAAGTCAGGCCTCGGAGTGGCGTGATGTGGTGAGTTACGAAAGGTTGACTGGCAGCGCTTTGGCCACGCTCGAAGCCATTCGGAAGTGGGTGGCTAGCGGTATCGAAAGCGGTAAAGTCCTTCTGACTCCGACAGCGAACAACGGCGGCGATAGGGTGGATTCTGCTGACCGGGAGATGTTTGCTGGCGCCGCTATGACTGATGCTGTTGTGATCGACGATCGCTACTACAACCAACATCGGCGCATCGAAGGTGAGTTCGGCTTTAAGCCTATTCTGAGCACGCTCGACCTTCTGGATTCAGCTGGAATAAGCGACCCGGACAGAAGGCTAAGTTGCCGCCATCGCCTCAGACGCATCGGCATCGTGTTTGTGCCGGTCAGTGGGGAGGAGCTGACTCTGTACTTGGAGCGATCCACATTCCAAGACGGAACACTCTTTGAGGCGGCGGAGCTTGCGGCGATACGCGAGAGCCTCCAAAGCGTCAGAATATCAGGATCGCTTCAGCTACCCCAGGAGCATTTGTGGCTTCAGGGCGTTGCGCAAGCGTTTATGGCAGCGATCAAAGCTCAGTGGGTGCCGTCGGTTCCGGACGATCTGGCCCGCGAAAGATGCGGATGGTTGCTTAACCAAATCGATTTGCGAAAGTGGTCCCACGTGTTCGGCAACGATACCTCAAAAGAAGGCGTGGACTCGCGTGTCACTGGGCCAAACATTCGTGCTCTGCGGCCTTGGTAGCGCTCTGCGTGGTGAGGACAGGGACAGATACTTGCGTTGGTGCGACGAGGTCGTGCTTGCGCCGCTGCGGGACGAGCAACCGGAATTATTCGCAGCGCTGGTGAAAAAGGCCGCAAGCGTCATTGCAGACGCCGCTGAGCGACTCGCAGCGAAGCATGCCGAATAGCGAAGGGCCGATCTCAGCGGCGGCGGTTGTGATCCTCCGACTGTTTCCCAGGACCATTCGGTCGGCAGTTCTGAACCATCGCCAGTTTGTCGAGCGATTTGCGATTGCCAGTGACGCTGCTATCCAACTTCAGGAACGCGAACTAGCGTTCCAGCGTTCCAAATTGTTGTCGTCTGTCAGACGATGGCTGTCGAATCCAGATGTCCCACAGGTGCTGGTTTCGGTTGATGGCCGTGAGTGGACCTTGGCAGCCGGCGAAACAAGGTCGGGTGCGCCGATTGTCGTTCGCGGCGATGTGCGTTTCGGACTGCCTGACTTTAGTCCCCTGCATCCAGACGGCGACGTGAGATTGCGTTGGTTTGACGCAGAGTGCAATACATTTGAGCTCACCGATCAGGCTGTGGGCCTATGGCGTGAAGTGCTGGCCGCGAGACCCGCGTCAGACGAGGAGGTCTATCAAATGTTTGAAGAGTTTCGCTTGACGCCGCTTTACGTCGACGGCGCCATAGCGAATCACCTGACGGGCACTTCAGTTGGCACTGTCCAAACTGGTACCGCTAGACATCCGGTACTACGAACGGCTGGTGGGTGCCGTAGATTCGAATACTGAGTTGACGACGTTCGTCGAGAACGTCGCCCGCGAGCGCATCCGCCTGGCAGACGGCAGCGTCGAGCGCGTGAAGCGCGTCCTTACGTTGGGCGCGCATTCCTCATTGTCGCGCTCGGTCAATCTAGCCGCCCTGTCGTACCAGGATCTGCAGGCTCTGTTCGAATGGCTTCATGACGAGGGCGACCCAGTTTCACAACTGACGGCAATCGAGAGCGGCTTGGCCGCGTTGGAGGGCGCTTCGGATCTCGCCGCACCGATTGCCCGTCTAGTTCGTCAATTCACTGATGATGATCCGGCCGACAGCGAAGGGAGGCTGTCGTTGCTATGTGGGCTTGTCATCATGGTTGACGGTGTGCTCGCCCAGCATGGCGTTGTACGGCGAAAGCCTCCGTTCTGGCGGCGCTTGGCCGTCATTGCCCACGCATCAGTGTTGTACCGCCTAATGGTTGCGGCCGGCGTCAAGGTGTCCGAGATACATGCTTGGGCGATGCAGTCCGTTGGCGAGTATCACTATGTTCAGTCGTTGGTAGACCTCCAGGCGGAGCCTCGATGGCTTCCTGAATTCCTCGCCCCCACGCAGTTGAAGGCCGAGTTTGTCGGTCGCATTGTTTTCGCGCTTCAGGGAGCAGCTGATCAAGTGCATAAGTCGCCGGAGCTCGAGTCGCTTCTCGACGGTGAGCGAGGCCTGAAATCGATGCTGGAATTTCCTTCGTCGTATCTCCCAGGGCCCCTTGAGGGTGGCATGAGGTCGCAGCTCGAAATGCCCGCGAATATTCGGGCGGCCGTGGAAGCGGGGCTTCAAACGGACACGCTAACCGCGAACTCATTTACTCCGCTCATCAACGCAGCGCTGATCTTCTCTGTGAGTGGTGAAGTCTCCCGTTTTGCGGCTGAGGCGCTGAGACGAGTGAAGTATCAGGTGCGTCAGTTGTCAGATGGTGACATCGCATTCTCCCTGCTGGTCGGCCTGGCTGTTGTTGCCGCCGTAACGAGGAGCGAGGAACTAGCGTTGGAGATTCGTGTGTTGGGACGAGTTCTCAGGCGGCGCTCAGGGTCTTCTGTTGGCGTGACGGATTTGGTGAAGGTCGCGCACGTCGCCGCCGCGGCCCACAGGCAGTTCAGCGGGTGGAGTCGGTGCCTCGGTGACTGGTTAACTGAGCTGGCACTCGACGATCTCACGAACGATGAGGCATCCCGGATCTATAGGCGAGTGGTGGTGTTGTGTCAACTGGAGCCGAACATGTGGCCGCAATGCGCCCGGGCGGAGGCGGCCCTCTCCTCACTGTTGGCCGCACGCCCTGTAGCGGCGAGGTAGTGAACGGCTATTGTTCTTCCTCCCGTAATAGGTGCCAACTGCGACGGCTGCAGCACGCTGTGTAGAAAAGTTCCTGCGCGTTGATGAGTGGTATCGGCGAAAAAGCTCTCTGTGCCTCTGTGGTACGTGAAGGGTGAACATCATCCGCGTGTGTCAGAATGCTCG
>CAZGLC010000358.1:0-3663 GCA_964526235.1 uncultured Bifidobacteriaceae bacterium | reverse complement strand
ATCCCCTCGATGGCGGGCTCGACCTCGGGCGACGGCGAAGACGGCTGTGGAAATGTCGTCCCCATGGAAACCACAGAACGGTTTCCACAGGGACTTGGAAATCTCGCACAGAACGCGAGATTCCCACATTCCCACAAGCCGATCCGTCGTGCGATTGACGAGAGAGAAGAACGGAGAACAGAGCACGGACAACGACATCGATCAAATAGGCGGCTGTCCCGGTCGCCATGCCCGTGGGGGTCGGTCTTGAAGTGTCGATCAGTGGATTCCGGTCAGCCACTCACCAAAAAAGGCCCACTGTGATCCGCGTAGACCCCAAATTCCTTTCAGATTCCGAGCTCGGGGATTCGTACGCATACCTGGCGAGCATTCCAGCTCCAGCCAAGAGCATCCCCGCGCTCAATCAATAAGCGCAGAGTGTGATGGTGGCGGAAGTCGTTCACAAACAAGGAGGCCGTGGAGCGATGGATGGACGAACGACGACGGTCGTTGTGGCCGCGGCAGCGATGGCTCTCTGTGCCCTCGCGACCGACGACATCAGTGCGCAGGCGTCGAAGAATCGCCCGGTGGTGGCGGGATGTCCCTCCGTTTCGGCGAAGTTTCATCCGTGCGCGCTTGCGAAGGCCCGGTCCTTCAATCCGCCTCGCACGCCGCACGGCGAGCCTGACCTGACCGGGCTGTGGGACGCGCCGCTTGCACAGGGCCTTCAGAATATCGAGGACTTTCCCGGCGACCCTTCACCTATCGGCTTTGGGCCCGCCGTGACGATGATCGTCGACCCGCCCGACGGCCGGGTTCCCTATCATCCGTGGGCGAGAGTCCAGCGCGATGAGAATACTGCTCAGTACGTCGACCCTTACGCTCAGTGTCTTCCCACCGGCGTGCCGCGGCAAATGGGGAATTTCCGGACGCGGCAGATCCTGCAGCGTCCGGGACTGATCGCCATCGTCAACGAAGCCGGTGGCCACGTCTACCGCGTCGTCTATACCGATGGCCGACCACATGTCCCGTCGGCCATCAGGCTGTGGATGGGCGATTCTCGCGGTCGTTGGGACGGCCACACGCTTGTCGTCGAGACCACCCACATGAACGGCCGATGGTGGTACGACTCGAATGGGCACTTTGCGAGCGCCTCCTTACGCGTTGTCGAACGACTGACGATGGTCGACATCAACACCATTCATTACCAGGCAACGATGGAGGATCCTGCCGTCTATACGAGGCCCTGGACGATCGTGTTTCCGCTCGAGCGGATGAAAGACCCGGGTTACGAGCAGATGGAGGAGGCGTGTCATGAAGGAAACCGCGACGCCGTCGGACTGATGCTCGGCGGCTATCGGCCGTATCTCGGACCGCGATTTCCGAAATGACTTAGAGATCCGCAAAGGCAGTACGCACCGAAAGGAGGCACCCATGTATGGCGGACCCTGCGTCAGGCGGTGGATTGTGGCGGCGGCGTGCGTCGTGGCCTTCCCGGTCGTCGGGTCGGCGCAGGAAGCAACGATTGCGGGCACCGTGAGAGATGCCACCGGCGGCGTGCTGCCTGGCGTCGCCGTGCGCGCGATTCACGAAGCCACTGGCAACACGTTCGAAACATTCACCGACGAGCTCGGAAGTTTTCGGCTCCCTGTCCGGACGGGCGAGTATCGCATCACTGCGGAGTTGTCGGGCTTCGGTGCCGTCGCGCGCACTGGTGTATCGGTACTCGTCGGGCAGCAGGTCGTGGTGACGCTGGAGATGGCGCCTTCGGGACTGCAGGAGACCATCACGGTCACGGGAGAGACCCCGCTTTTGGACGTCACGTCATCGCAGGTGAGCGGAAATATCGATCCGCGCCAGCTCTCGGAGCTCCCGGTGCTTGGGCGCAACTGGCTCGATTTGACGCAGCTGGCGCCAGGCGCCAGGTTGAACGCCGCCGGCAACGTCCCTGTCACCGGCGACGGACGCGGCAGCTACCAGTTGAACGTCGACGGCCAGCAGGTGACGAATTACGTCCTCTACAATCGGCCGAACCCGAGCTACAGCCGAGATGCGATCGCGGAGTTCGAGTTCGTCTCCAACCGCTTCGACGCCACACAGGGGCGCTCGACCGGCGTCCAGGTGAACGCCGTGACCAAATCAGGCACCAACACGCCGTCCGGCACGTTTTCCAGCTATTTCCGAGACGACAATCTGAACGCGGCGGATCATGTGCTGAAGAGAGTTCTCCCCTATTCGAATCAGCAAATCAGCGGCACGTTTGGGGGACCGATCCGGCGCGACAGGATCCATTTCTTCGCAAACTACGAGTACGAACGCGAGCCGCGAACGTCCAGCTGGAGGACCCCCTACCCGCGCTTCAACCTCGATCTCACCGGGACGCGATGGGAGCGTAAGACCGGAGGACGCGTCGACGTGCAGTTTTCGCCCCAGACGCGGCTATCGGTGCGGGGGAATCACTGGCGAAACCTCCTGCCATTCACGCAGGGGAGCGCCACGACCACGCCTGCGAACACGCAACAAGAGTACAGCTATGCCGATCAGGTGTACGGCGTGCTGACGCAAGTCATTAGTACCCGCGTGTTCAACGAGATCAAGGTCGGATACGCCCGGAGCGGCTGGGAAAATACGTCGCCCGTCTTGAACAACCCGAACGCGGGCGCCGATGGAGCGAAGTATGAGGGCCAGGGCTCACCGGTCATCCTGCTTCGCGGCCTCACGATTGGAACCGGCAGGTTCACGCCGCAGTGGTACACGCAGAATTCCTATTCGATTCGCGACGACTTCACTCGCTTGTTTTCGCGAGGGGGACGCCACGAACTGAAGCTGGGTGGCGAATTCATTTACCAGGACCTGCCGTGGATGTTCTGCAATGTCTGTAATGGCGAGCTCGATGCGAGGAACGGACCGGTGCCCGCAAACATCGGGGAGCTCTTCCCGGATCTCTTCGACTTCTCGACGTGGAATCTCGCGCCGTTGTCGCCCATTTCGGTGCGCTGGCGCCAGGGAATCGGCAGACAGGGATTTACGACGCCACGTCAGGTGTACGGCGTGTGGGTACAGGAGAACTGGACCGTCACACCTCGTCTGACGCTGAACCTGGGCGTGCGGTACGATCTTCAGATCAATTCCTTCAACAACAAAATCGGCATCGAGCCGTTCCTGCCAGCCAATCGGCCCGACGACAAGAACAACATCGGCCCGCGCCTCGGGTTCGCGTTCGGTCTCACGGACCGCACGATCCTGCGCGGGGGGTTCGGCACGTACTTCGGCGACATTCACAATCCTCACTTCACGCAATCGTTCAGCGCCCAGATTAGCGGCGAAATGCCGTACGATGGCCGGCCCGATTTCGCGTCGAACCCGTACAACGGGGCAAAGCCGACGTACGAGGCGCTCCTGCCGCGGCTCTGCACGAGCGCGAACGTTCCCGGCTGTCTGCGGCCCGAGTACCCCTTCACCATACAGGGGCCGATGGCGGAGATTCCCTACAGTTATCAGACGTCGATCGGCGTCCAGCGGCAGTTCGGGCCGCTCTCGGCGATCGAGGCCGACTACGTCTTCAGCGGCGAGCGCGCGCCGACCTGGAACTCGACGGGCCACAACATCAACGTCAGCTACAACCCCGCGACGGCCACCAACTACCCATTCACCGACATCAGTCGGCGCCCCTGGCCGACGCTG
>CAZGLC010000357.1:0-3668 GCA_964526235.1 uncultured Bifidobacteriaceae bacterium | reverse complement strand
GGCGCGCTGCCGGCGCCGGTGTCCACGCGGCGCACCTCTTTCATGGCGCGCAGGTCGACCACCGAAATGCCCTCGCTGGGGCTCGCCACGTACGCCGTCTGCCCGTCGGGCGTGACCGCTACCTCGTGCGGGTCCTTGACGACCGGCACGCGGCCCAGCACCTTGCCCGACGGCTCGACGATGGCGAGCGCGGCGGCGTCGCGAAGCAGCACCAGCAGCCGCTGGCTCTGCGCCGCTGCGGCGTCGGCCACACCGAGCAGCACTACGCACGTCAGGACGACTCGAAGGGAATGCCCAGCCATCTTCATCTCGACCTCCGCGGCGAATTCTCGCACAATATGACCCGTATGCACACCGGTATACGGCTCGCGGTCCTCGTTTTCTTCGCCACCTCGTCGACAGCGCTCGCCGCCACCACCGCCATCCGCTTCGGCCGGCTGGTCGACGGCACCGGCCGCGTCCTGACCAACGCCGTCGTCATCGTCGAGGACGACCGGATCAAGAGCGTGTCGAGCGGCGACGCCGCGATCCCGGCGGGCGCCACCGTGGTCGATCTGTCGCGATTCACCGGCATTCCCGGCCTGATCGACGCGCACACGCACATCGCCTATTACTGGGACGGCGTCTCCACGCCGCGCTTCGAGGCGCCGCGCCATCCGGCCGTCCGGGCGGTCCTGGCCCAGGAGAACGCGCGCAAGGCGCTCGAGGCGGGCATCACGACGATCCGCGATCTCAATGCGCCCGACGGCGTGGACCTTGCGATGCGCGATCTCATCAACATGGGGCGGATGGTGGGCCCGCGGATGTACGTGTCGGGCATCGCGCTGCGCGTCACGCGGCCTACGGTGCCGATTCCACCGGTCGGCCTCATGGTCGACGGCGTCGATGCCGTCCTCCGCGCCGTGCGTCAGGTCATCGCGTCGGGCGCCGACTGGGTGAAGATGCACGGGTCGACCGGCGGCTTCGACGACCTCACGCAGTTCCAGACGTTCACGTTCGAGGAGATGAAGGCGGCGGTCGACGCCACCCATGCCCTTGGCAAGAAGATCGCGATTCACTCCTACGGCCCCGCCGGCGCGCGCGAGGCCGTGCGCGCCGGCACCGATTCACTGGAGCACGGCGCCGACTTCGACGACGCCACCATCGCGGAGATGGCGAAGCGGCGGATCTATTACATTCCGACGATCGACCACAACCAGGTCTACGTCGAGCACGCCGACACCGTGTTCCGCTTTCCGGCGGGCGCGAAGGAGCGGCTGCAGGACTACATTCAGCGCAATGTGGAGACCACGCGGAAGGCGTTCCGGGCGGGCGTCCGTATCGTCATGGGTTCCGACGCCGTCTACAGCGGCTGGGGTCTGAATGCGCGCGAGCTCGACTGGTTCGTCAAGATCGGCATGACGCCCGAGCAGGCGCTCAGGACCGCGACGACCGAGCCGGCCGCGATGATGGGGCTGGAGAAGAGCCTCGGCGCCGTCGCGCCGGGATTTTTCGCCGACATCATCGCCGTCGAGGGGAACCCGTTGACCGACATCACCGCCGTCACGCGGCCGGAGAACATCCGCTGGGTGATGACAGCGGGCCGCGTCGTCGTCGACAAGACGAAGGGAACCGGCGCGTCCTCCGCTAGAAATTGAACGTGGCGCCGACCTGCAGAATCCGCGGGAACATGATCAGGCTGGGACGCAGGTAGTTCGCGCCCGACTGCAGGTTCCACGCACGGGTGGTGCTCTTGTTCAGCGCATTGTAGATGTCGAACCGCACCTCCACCGAGCGCGCCGGCCCGAGCAGCACGCGCTTGGCCGCCCGAACGTCCAGCTCGTGCGTGTTGGGCAGATAGAAGCTGCCGCGGGGCTCGACGTTCAGCGCGATCGACCGAATCGTCCGGCCCCCGGTAAAGACCACCTGCCGCGCCTGCGGCGCCCCGCTCCGGATGTCGTAGTTACCCGACGCCAGAATCCCGAACGGCAGGTTGTAGGCACCGGACAGCTTGGCCTGCCATTCCCGGGTCGTATCCGCCGTGTTGAAGGCGACGTTGGGATTGGTGAGGCACCGCGAGGTCGCCCACACCACGGGTGTCCCGCTGCCGAGCCCCGAGCCCGAGGTGCCGCACGAGATCGGGACATCTGACCACGTGCTCGAGTACGACGCACCGACCTGCCACCCTTGCGCGGGCCGCTTCATGACCGCGATCTCGAACGTCTTGTAGCTGGTGTCCTGCCTGGGGTCGTTGACGAACATCGTCCTCGCGAACGCGGCGCCACCCAGACTCGCGGGATATTCGTAGTAGGTGAACGACCGGCCCGCATCATCTTGCGTGCCGAGTCGCCCATCGCGCCCCGGATCGAGATTCGTGATGGGAATGGTGTACTGACCGTCGCGACTGACATCGGACAGCGCGTAGGAATTGAAGTTCCGCGTGTACACGCCGGTCACGCGCAGCGCGGCGTTCGCGACCAGCTCCCGCTCGAAGGTCAGCGAGACCTCGTCGCTCTTCGGCTGTTTCTCGTTCGGGTTGACCACACCGAGCGCCGTGCCCGTGATCGACCGGAAGTCGGGGCCGTTCGGATCGAGGTTCACCTCGCCGGCGTCGTACAACCTGTTGCCATTGTTGTCGCGCCAGTCCCAGGTCGTGATGCCGAACACGTTCTGGTTGATGTTGGTCAGGTCCGGGTTCAGCTCGCGCAATTGATTGAACCGCCCGTAGCCGCCCTTGAGGACGGTCTTGCCGTCGCCCGTCAGATCGAACGCGGCGTGCGCCCGAGGCGCGACCGAGTTGAACGTCACCAGGCGGATCTCGTCCCAGCACTGCGCCGCCGCAAAGGGCGCCGCCTCGCGGCACTGCGCGGGCGCGTGCGCCGCGTCGTGCTCGACGCGCAGCCCCAGGTTGAGCGTCAGCCGGCGCGCGAAGGTCCACGAGTCCTGCGCATACACGCCCAGATAGTTGCCGAGGTTCGACCCCTTGACCGAAGCGTTCGTCGTATCGATCTGAAAGGGCACGCCGTTGTTGAACAACAGCTGGTAGGTCGCACCCGGTTCCGCGGTCTCATACCCGTCGTCAAACCAGCTCCACAGGTGGTCGACGCCGAGCTTGAGCTCGTGATTGCCGCCCAGCACATCCGGCCGGTACCAGTTGACGGCGCCCTTCGTGTGGCGCCGGCCCTGGTCGGCGCGCCGCCCGTTGGCGTTGGCGCCCTGGATGAAGTGGTTGCCGGTGACAAATTGGGTCGCAATGTCCCTGGTCGACTGCTTTCCCGGCGAGACGCCGTGATAGGTCCCGTTGAAGTCCCACTGCCCGATCTGCACCGAGGCCACGAGCGAATTGCCGCGCACGGTCTGCCATTCGGCCTTCGCCGTCCAGACCGGGTTCTCCTTGTCGAGCATCGATTCCCTGGGAATGAACCGGCTCGCATTCCGCAGCTCGATATCGTTGTTGACGTGATAGAACCCGGTGAACCGATTCGCGGGCGATACCTGATACGAGATTTTTTCGAAGTGATACGTGCCTTCCTTGACATTCGCGATCGGCGTGCCGTCGGGATCGAACGCGTCCAGGATGTCGCGTGTGACGTTCTGATATCGCGCGCCGGCGAAAAACCAGAGCTTGTTCCGAATGATCCGGCCGCCCAGGGTGCCGGCAAAGTCCTGCACCTTGTGCAGCTTCGGCA
>CAZGLC010000356.1:816-3681 GCA_964526235.1 uncultured Bifidobacteriaceae bacterium | reverse complement strand
AGGTAAACGGGCAGCCGCGGGAGAATTGGATGGTCGTGCCGCGGATCCCGTAGCGCTCGCGGCCGAACAGATCCGGCGTGCCGACGATGGCTCGCTCCGGCAGGTAGTGGCGGCGCGGCCATGGATAGTTACCGTAGGGCGCGTCCGTGTAGTCCATCTGATAGAGCGACTTGAGCGCGCCGCGCTGCAGGTCCATGATGGCATTGCAGAACGATTCTTCGCCAGGGCCGACGACAATGCTGTCGAAGACCACGGCGCAGGCGCGCTGCGTCTGCGGCGTGATGCTGACGTGCGTCCCGCCGGCGATGTGCTTGGCCTTCGGATAGCGCCGTCTCAACTCGGCGACGACGTCGCGCACGTCGTTGTGGTCGCCGGTCTTCATGATCCAATAGAGGTAGAGGTCGCGCTCGGGAACGAGCTCGGCACGTTCGTCGCGCTTGGTGCCGCGCAGGTCGATCACATCCGTCGCCACGTCCCCTTTGAAGCGCTGGTCGAACAGCGTGGAGAATCCAAGCTCGTACAGCGGTTGGATCCGCAGCGGATCCGCCCAGTACGCCCACGGGGGAACGATGATACTTACCTGCATGCGCTCCCGACCTCCGTCTTGGCTGATGCAACTGGCTCCTGTTTCAACGTGCTCTTGTACCATTCGATCGTCTTCGCCAGGCCATCGGCGAACGACGTGCGGGCCTCGAATCCCAGGAGGCGCTTGGCCTTGCTCACATCCAACAGCCGTGTCTTCTTGACGCTCGGCTGATCGGTTTGATACGCGACCCGCGGCCGGAAGCCCTCGTGCTCGAGGATCAGCCGGACCGCGTCCTTGATGCGAAAGCCCGTCCCCGTGGCGATATTGATCGGGTCGGCCGCGGCGTGATGTTCCATCGTCAGCAGGAAGCCATCGACCAGGTCGTCGACGTACACGAAGTCGCGCACATCTTCCCCGTCGCCCCACACCGGATACGGATCCATCCGCCGCACGGCCTTGATGATGAGGGCAGGCAGCACATGCCCGTCCTCGAGCGTGAAGCGTTCGTGCGGCCCGTAGACCGCGGCCGAGCGGATCATCGCGAACTTCGTGTTCGTCACGCGATGGTAGTGCATGCACAGCTTCTCGCAATAGCGCTTGACCCACCCGATGCCAAAATACTGTTGGAGCGGATCGTCGAGGAACGCCTCCTCTTCGCGCAGCGGATGCTCCCGGTCGGGATAGACAGTAGAGCTGCCGATCCAGCCGAACCGCGCAACGCCAGCGCGGCAGCTCGCGTCGATGACGTTGACGCTGGAGATGAGATTGTTCATCACGATGTCGTTGGGCTGCGTGTCACGGCCTTTGACCCCGCGGATGTAGGCCGCGGCGTGGAAGACAATGTCCATGTCCCGCACGATGCGACGACAGTCGTCTGGCTGCATCAGATCACACGGCGTAATGTCCAGCTGCGAATGCCGGAGTTCCAGTTGCCGCTCCTTGTACACGGTCGCCCACACCACGGCGCCACGTCGGAGCAGCGCGTCGACTAAGGCATGGCCGATCAGGCCCGCTCCGCCGGTGACGAGTACTCGTTTTCCGTCGTAGAACACGTCAGCCTCTCCCACTTGCCATCGAAGACGATGCCGCCATCACTCCACAACGAGATAGGACGTGCGCGCCGTCCTCGGCGAACGCTGCAGTCGCACGTTGTTCAGGCCGAAGACTTCCTGCAATGCGACGGTCTCGCCCGGCGCATCCTCGTCGTTCAGCTCATCGAATCCTATCACGCTGCCTTTGACCAAGCGGTCGCGGATCGCCTGCAGGCACTTCTTCGTCGGTTCGTAGATGTCGAAGTCGAAGTACGCTAGGGCGACGATAGTTTCCGGATGTTCTTCGAGATACCGCTTGATCTCGACCGTGGCATCCCCGGGCCGTAGCTCGAACTTCCGAATGTGGTGGACCGGGTTTTCCTGCTCGTGGAACTCCATCACCTGTGTCAGGTATTTGACGTAATGCTCGGAGACGGTGATCCCTCCGGTCTTGATGATTTCTGATCGGCCATCCTGCGGGGCGACGGAGGGAAACCCCTTGAACGTGTCGAACGCGACGATCTTGCGGTGCCGGTTGAACGGCTCGTAGATGCCTCGCAGCGCGGAAAACAGGGCAATGTTCTGCCCCCAGCGCGTGCCGAACTCGATGATGATCCCGTGGACCTCGACGATCTGTCGATACAGGTGATCCATGAAGAGGATGCGCGAGAGGTTCTTCGAGCTCAGGAACAGGCCAAGATTCATCAGGATCTCATTGTCTGGAATTGGACAGGCGCGGAAAAGCTTCGCGAACGCTTCGCGTCGCGCGTCTTCCTCACAGCTGCCGTAGGTCTTGACCCCGAGCGCATTCACTTGCATCTGGATGTCGCTCCCATGCGTTCCTTCGGATGGCAATCGTCGAGCACACACCGTCAGTCTTCGCGGACAAAGGCACGGATCGGCACTAGGCCGTCGAAGGCAATGACCCACGCCCAATAGCGGATCCGTCCCTCGGCCAGATCGTAATCGTACCGGCCGCTTGAATCGGTCGTCGGCACCAAGCGGATCGGCTTGAGCATCTCGCCCTCGCGGATTTGCTGGGCCAATTCTTCTGGACTCGGACAACATCCGAGTGTATTCGCCCGGGCCTCCTCAAGCGTCCGGTAGGCTTTCATTGCTGGATCCGCCACCGGCCGGATCCGATCCACCGCCACCTCGAGGCTGGGCCGGGTGAAGAGCCGGTCGATGACCTGTTGATCCTCGCCCGAGAGTTCAATGGCCCCGGCCTGCGCGTTTTCTGTCACGTGCGCTGGATTCGTTGACTTCGGGATTGCGACGACGCCCGGCCGGCCGATGAGCCAGCGCAGC
>CAZGLC010000356.1:0-806 GCA_964526235.1 uncultured Bifidobacteriaceae bacterium | reverse complement strand
CAGCGCAGCGCAAGTTGAGCCGGTGTTGCGCCGTATTTCCGCGCCAGCTCCTCAAGCGCCTTGCGCCGCCCCGAGCCGGTCGAGATCCGACCATTATCGAGCGGTCGGTAGGCCACCAGAGACATGCTGTGAGCCTGACAATACGGCAGCACGCCCTCCTCGACTGTCCGGTCCGAGAGGCTGTATTCCGTCTGCAATGAGACGATCCGCCCACTCGAGAGTGCGGCTTGCGCAGCATCGATTTCGCGCGGAGAAAAGTTGCTCAGCCCGATGTGGCGGGCCTTCCCGTCCTTGACGAGCCGCTCCATCGCGCGCATCGTCTCTTCAAGCGGAATGCGAGAATTCGGCCAGTGGATTTGATAGATATCGACGTAGTCGGTATTCAGCCGGCGGAGGCTCGCTTCCGCCGCCTTCAAGACGTCACCATATGCCAAATGTTCTGGTGAGACTTTGCTCGCAAGGCAGACCTGATCGCGGATGCCGACGATCGCCCGGCCAACGACTTCTTCGGAATGGCCGGCGGCGTAGACCTCAGCGGTATCCAACAGCGTCATGCCCAGCTCGATCCCAAGCTTGAGCGCGCGAAGATGCTCGTCATCGTGCGATGGGTCAGCCGCCTCGAATCCACCGACACCCATGCAACCCTGGCCGATCGCGCCGACCTTCATTGGCGTCGAGCCGAGCCACCGAAGTGGCACCGGCTTCGCGGACTGTGTTGCCATCGTCACGACAGCCATTGCACGATGGTCCTTGTCACGCTGTCCCCATCCAATCCGTCCAGCGCCTGAATCTCTTCTCGGCTGCCC
>CAZGLC010000355.1:0-3751 GCA_964526235.1 uncultured Bifidobacteriaceae bacterium | reverse complement strand
GGTCGTGGTGACCAACGACTGCAACGGTCTCGGCGCATGGCTGTTCGTTGTTGGCGCGATGTCCGCCATGCCGGCGGTCGCATGGCCATGGCGCGCCGCAGGCATGGCCGCGTCCCGTTCGCGCTGAGGCGGTCACCGTCACGCGAATCGCAACGCTGTGCTATCTGTAGGCCGAACAGCCTGCGTGGTTTGGCCCGTGTCACGAGCAGATGCGCCGCTCTTCGTGGTGCTGACCGCATGTGCGGGCTTCACGTGCTGGATCCGAGGCATGAAGTACCAGGGCAAGGTCGTGCCGATCGTCGTCTGGTGCGTGATGGCCGCGGCCGTTGCGCAGATCCGCACGACCCGTTACAATTCCGGCGCTCGACCCGAAGGGTGCCGCTTTCACTCGAGTTGACGCGTACCCGGCACGACCTCCCTCCTCGATGATGGACGCGATCCTCGTCGTGCCGCTTCTGCTGGCCGGCCTCACGGCAGGCAGTTTTCTCGGCGTTTGCGCGTACCGGCTTCCCCGCCGCGAGTCGGTGCTGTGGCCGCCTTCCCGATGCACGTCGTGCGGGTGTCCCCTTGCCTGGAACGAGAATCTACCGGTCATTGGCTGGATGGCGCTGGTGCTGTTCGGCCGCTGCCGTCCCTGCCGCGTCCGGGTCACGGTCGTGTCTCCGCTCGTCGAGCTCATCACCGCCGCGGTCTTCGTGTGCGGCTACGCGATTTACGGCTGGACGCCGCTCCTTGCCGCACGGCTGTTATTCGCGAGCGCCATGATCGTGCTCTTCGTCATGGATCTTCAGCACAAGATCCTGCCAAACGTCGTCACGCTGCCCGGGATCGTCATAGGGTTCATTCTCAGTTTCGCCCTGCCGCCGGGATGGGGCTCCTCTCTCGCTGGGATTCTGGTCGGCGGCGGCACGCTGTTCGCCATCACCGAGGTGTTGGCGCGCACGCGGGGATTCGAGGGCTTTGGGATGGGCGACGTCAAGATGCTCGCGATGATCGGGGCGTTCCTCGGGTGGCCGCTGGTGCTGCTGACGCTGATTCTGGCGTCCGTGTCCGGATCGATCGTGGGGCTCGGCGTGATGTCCGCGCGGCGCACCTTCAATGCGACCCTCCCGTTCGGCACCTTTCTTGCCGCCGGCGCCCTCGTCGCGGCGGCGGCCGGTCCTCGGATCCTCGACTGGTACATTGCCCTTTACCAATAACGTCTCCGACCACCCGTCCTTCCGTGCACGAGCAGTCCTCGTCTGTCGGCGTGAAGCCGCCCGCGAGCCACGGGCTCGCCGTGGCGCCGGCGCCCACCACCGCCTGCGCGCTGACCCCCGCGTCTTCAGGTCTGCCACGCTGGCGCCGGCGTCGAGCAGCTCATTGACGGTCGCGCCGCCGGCGATCAGATCAACTCAGGGGCACTCTGGGGTCAGTTGGCGCTCTGAACGGCCGGCAGTACCTCGTGCAGCGCTTCACTGACGAGGTCCTGTGTCGCGTTCGTCAGCGTCGGGTAAAGCGGCAGCGAGAGCACCCGTTCAGTCGCCGGCAGCGACCCCTCGGGGCAGCCGCGGTGGGCGTAGCCACGCATCAGATGAATCGGCGACGGATTCATGGATCCCGACCGCGATCCCGCGCGCGCCAAGAGCCTGGACGATGGCGTCACGAGCCGGGTGCCGCACCACGTACAGGTGGTAGACGTGCCTGTTCTGCGGCCGCACGACCGGGAGCGTCAGACCCGACGCGCGCAACTGCTCATCGTACCGCCGGGCCAGCTCGCGCCGCCGCTCGATGTACGCCTCGACGCGACGGAGCTTGCGGCGCAGGATCTCGGCGTGCAGCTCGTCGAGACGGGAATTGTAGCCGTGCTCCTCGGCGTAGTAGGCGCCGTCGGTGCCGTAGACGCGAAGCCGCCGCACGCGCTCGGCGAGACGAGCGTCGCCGGTGACCACCATTCCTGCGTCGCCGTAGGCGGCCCAGAATCTTCGTCGGATAGAAGGAAAACGCCGCCACCCGCGGCATCGACCCGGCGCGCCGGCCCGGTACTCGGCGCCGGCGCTCTGCGCGCAGCCTCCAGCACTGCGATGCCGCGCGCACCGGCAACCGCCGTCACCGCGTCCATGGCCGACACGGTCGGAATAGCGGTGTTCGACGTCGTGATCACCTCGTCACCCGGGCGGAAATCGAGGGCGCGGAGGGCCAACATCAACGCGTCGGTGCCGCTCCCGACGCCCACGCCGTGGCCGGCGCCGCAGTAGGCCGAGCACTCCCGTTCGAAGGCCGCGACGCTGTCGCCGAGGATCAACCGCCCCGACCGCAGCACCTGATCGACGGCCGCGAGGACATCGTCCCGCTCCGCCTCGTATTCGGCGCGGTAATCCCAGAACTGGACGCTCATGAGTGACGGGGGCTGGACGAATACTCGATGAAGGCGTACCCGCCGATAATCGAAGACGTGCGACCCCTCCTGAAGTGGGCGGGCGGTAAGCGGCAGCTCCTGCCGGCCTTCCGCCGCTACTATCCGGCCAGCTTCGGCCGCTACATCGAGCCGTTCGTCGGCAGCGGCGCGGTCTTCTTCGACTTGTACGCCGCCGGGCAGCTCGGGGCCCGCCGCGTCCTGCTCGCCGACGTCAATTCCGACCTGATCGGCTGCTATCGCGCGGTCCGCGATCGGACCGAGGCGGTCATCGCCGCGCTGGCGGATCTCGAGGCCGAGCACCGGGCCCGCGGCGCCGCGTGCTACTACGATGTCCGCGACCGCCGGTTCAACCCCGAGCGGACACGGCTCGGCTCGCGCGGGTCGGACGCGTACACACCCGGCCTGGCGGCCATGCTCATCTATCTGAATCGGACGGGCTACAACGGCCTGTTCCGGCTGAATCGGCAGGGCGCGTTCAACGTTCCCGTCGGACGGTATGCAGACCCGCGCATCTGTGACGCCGCGCACATCCGTGCCTGCGCTTGCGCGCTGGCGGGCGACGGCGTGTCGCTCGAATGCCGGCCGTTCGACGAAACGCTCGCGGCTGCCGGGGCCGGAGACTTCGTCTACTGCGATCCGCCGTACGCACCGCTCAGCCGTACGGCCAGCTTCGCGCACTACACCGCTGGCGGCTTCACTGCGGGCGACCAGCAGCGCCTGCAGGCGGCCGTCATCGGCGCGGCGCGCCGTGGCGCCTTCGTGGTGATGTCGAATTCGAGCGCGCCCGAGATCGTGGCGGCCTACGCCAGCGTGGAGACCCGGATGGCCGGCCTGGCGATTCAGCGCGTCGCCGCGCGGCGCGCGATCAACTCGCGCGCGACCCGCCGAGGTCCCATCGAAGAACTGATTATCAGCAACGCCGCTGTCGGCGCCGGAAAGCGGCGAATGGCCAAGGCGCGGCTACGCACCGCTGATCCAGACGAGCTTCCTGCAGCTCGGGCAGGCAAAGGCGAGGCGTAAGTCGGAGACGAACGAGACGTATCCGCCGGCCCCAAGCTGAGTGCACGCCGGGCAGACCGCCCGGTCGCTCACCTCGACTGTGGCCACACGCAGCGGACGGCCCGTATCCGGGCACGGCACCGTGGCCGATGACCCGGGCTGCCGGCTGACCATGAGCCGCCGGGGAGCCCCACTCGAATCCTGCCGCCACTCGAAGAGACCGTGGAATAGGTCATTCCCCGAAAACGTCATGCGGCCAAAATAATAGCGCACCCTCGCACCGTCGCACTCTCGCACCCTTTCCTGCTAGGCTCAGATGCGGGCGAAAGTGGCGGAATTGGCAGACGCGCCAGA
>CAZGLC010000354.1:0-3757 GCA_964526235.1 uncultured Bifidobacteriaceae bacterium | reverse complement strand
GATGGAGAAGTGCACCTACTGCACGCAGAGGATCAATCGGGTGAAGATCGATGCGAAGCTCGCGGGGCGCGCGCTCCGTGACGGCGACGTCAAGGCGGCCTGCCAGCAAGCCTGCCCCGCCTCGGCGATCGAGTTCGGAGATCTTCGGGACCCATCGAGCCGCGTCGTGCAGGCGAAGGCCGATCCACGCAACTACGCGCTCCTCGACGAGCTGAACACCAAGCCCCGCACGACCTATCTGGCCAAGGTGCGCAACCCGAATCCGGACCTCGAGGGCGCCGTATGACCGCCCGCGCACGGCTTGTCCGCCGGAGCTTTAACGGCGGTGGGCGCGTGCTCGGCGCGCTCGCGCTCACCTCTGTTGTCGCGCTCGCCGGCTGCGCGCGCGGCTGCACGTCGAGCCGTCCTCCCATCCATATCAACCCGAGCATGGACGACCAGCCGAAGGTCCGCCCGCAGACGGCCAGCACGTTCTTTTACAACGGTGCGTCCATGCGCGAGCCCGTTCCCGGGACGGTCCCGATCGGCGGGCTGAAGGAAGACGGCGCCTTCTTCACGGGGAAAGGCGCGGACGGGCAGTTCGTCGCGGCGATTCCTCATCCCGTGGACGACGCGCTTGTCGAGCGCGGCCGCCAGCGCTACGGGATCTATTGCCAGCCTTGCCACGACGCTCGGGGGGACGGCAAGGGGATCCTGTTCCAGCGAGGCAACGTCCCCACCGCCACCTTCCATGAGGAGAAGATCCTGAAGTACCCGGACGGGCAGATCTTCGACGTCATCACGAACGGGACAGGGCTGATGGCCGGGTACCGCTGGCCGATCCCTCCTGCGGACAGGTGGGCGATCGTCGCCTACGTGCGAGCGCTCCAGCGCGAGCGGCAGGCACGCGCCACGAGCGCGTCCGCCTCCGCTCAAGCTCCGGCGGACAAGCCCGCGAGCACCCCCTGAGGAAGGCGACGGGATGAACGGCGCAAGGAATCGCAAACTGCTGTTCGTGCTCGGTCCCGTCACCGGTCTGGTGATGTTCGCCGGTGTCGTGATCATCGCCACGTTCCTCACAAACCGCGAGTACAGGGAGCCCTACCGCGCTCCTGCCGCGACTGTTGACGCCACGCCCCGCGAGGAGGGACTGGTGGCCGAGGAGGCCGACGCGGAGGCGAAGGCGCGGGCAACGCCCTACGTGGAGGCCGAGTACCGGACCTTTCCCGTGGTCGGGAGCCGTGTGGCCATCTGGGCGGTCGCGCAGCTCCACCTCCTGTTTGCGGCCTTCGTGCTCGCCGTGCCGCTCTTCGCGTTCATCATCGAGGCGATCGGCTACAAGACCGGAGATCGTCGATACGACCGTCTCGCGCACGAGTTCACCAAGCTCCTCTCCGTCTCCTTCTCGCTCACCGCGACCTTCGGCGCGTTCCTGACGTTCATGCTCATCATTCTGTATCCGAGGTTCACGAACTACCTGATGAGCGTGTTCTCCCCCACGTTTCTCCCGTACGTGCTGCTCTTCTTCGCGGAGGCCGCGTTCCTCTACACCTACTATTACGGCTGGGGGAAATTCCATCCGCTCGTGCATCTTGGCCTGGGGCTCGGCCTCAACCTCGTGGGCACGGCGATCATGTTCATCGCCAATGCCTGGCTCACGTTCATGATGTCGCCGCGCGGGGTCTCGGACACGGGAGCGGTGATTTCCGTCTGGGACGCGGTCTACAACTTCACGTGGATGCCGATCAACGTCCATCGAGTCATCGCGAACGTCGCCTTCGGCGGATCGGTTGCCGCCGCCTACGCGGCCTTCAAGTTCCTCCAGGCGAAAACCGACGAGGAGCGCGCGCACTACGACTGGATGGGATACATCGGCAACTTCGTCGCGATCATCGCCTTCCTCCCGCTCCCCTTCGCCGGCTACTGGCTCGCGAGCGAGATCTACGCCTACTCGCAGACGCTCGGGCTCCAGATGATGGGCGGCGCCTTCTCGTGGCTCTTCATCATTCAGGCGGTCCTGATCGGGAACCTCTTCCTCGCGGCCAACTACTACCTCTGGCTCGGGATGGGGCGGGTCGAGGGGGCGCAGCCGCTCCAGAAATTCATCAAGTACCTGCTCATCGCGATCGCGCTCTGCTTCATGGTCTGGGCGACGCCGCGATCGATCATCGCGACCGTCTCCGAGCTCCGGGCGATGGGAGGGTCGGCGCACCCGATTCTGGGCTTTCTCGGTGTCATGTCCGCCAAGAACACCGCCGTGAACATCCTGATCCTCACGACCTTCATGAGCTTCCTCCTCTACCGCCGGACGGGAAAGGTCGCCACGGTCCCGTGGGCGAAGATGGGCCATGCGGCGCAGCTCGCCATCTTCGCGGGCGTCGCGATCTTCGTCATCTTCCTCGGCATCTATGGGTACTTTGTCGAGGCGAGCGTCAGGATTGGCCTCTCGGTGCCCCAGGTCGGCTCGGTTCTGCTCGCCATGGTGTCGATCACCGCGATCGACATCTTCCTCTTCCGCGGGGCGAGGACGAGCGAGTTACGCTGGGGACGGATCCCGGCGATCTCTCAGTACGTGCTGATCTTCATCGCGGTGACGTTCACCTGGCTCATGGGGCTCATGGGCTACGTTCGGTCCGGGCTCCGCCAGCACTGGCACGTCTACGGCGTCATTCGGGACACCTCGACCGACGCGTTCACGCCCACCCTGGGCTTTGCGACCCAGGTCGTCTCGGTGACCGTGCTCGGGTTCTTCCTCCTGATCGGCTTCGTGTTCTGGATCACGAGCCTGCACGACCGGCCCGACTTCGAGGGGCGGACGAAGACGACATGACGGTCCCGCTCATCCCCCGCATCGGCGCGCTCATCATCGCGACGACCTCGTTCTATGCCTATGTCGGCTCGATGGTGCCTCAGAACGAAGTGCAGCCTCCTCAGGAGACGGTGATCAGATCGGACCTGACCACGGCCGACATGGTCACGGTCGGCCGCGAGATCATGGACGGCAAGGGACTCTGCTTTACCTGCCACACGATCGGCCGGACCGGAGCGCTCCGGTTCCCCGACCTCGCGGGGGTCGCCGGTCGCGCGGCGGAGCGCGTCCAGGGCCTGAGCGATGTCGAGTACTTCGCCCAATCGATGTACGAGCCTGACGTCTTCGTCGTGCCGGGATTCAATCCGGGGATGCCCACTATCAATAGGCCTCCGATCGGCCTTACCGATCAGGAGATCCTCACCGTCATCGCGTACCTCCAGTCTCTTGGCGGCACGCCGACGGTCACGCTCCAGACAGCGCACCGCTACTACACCCCGGCGGCCGCGCCGGGCGCACCGGGCGCGGCGCCGCCGCCTGGCGTGCCGCCAGACCAGAAGGCCGAGCCTGGCGAGGCGCTGCCGCTCACCGCGCCGCCAGCCCAGAAACCGGCGCCAGGTGCACCTCCGGCAGCTCCAGGCGTCGCGCCGGGGCTCGATGGAGCGGTTAGACGATGAACATCCTGGTCGTCCTCGCCGTTGCTGCCGCGTTCGGGCTTCTCAGGCTCCGTCGGGCCAATCTGCTGTTGTGGGCCGGCGCCTGGTGGGTGGGGCTCTACGTCCTGCTCCGATTCGGATTCACGATCCCGATTCCCGCCTCTGTCATCTCGATCTACATGGGAATCGTCTCGATCGCGATCCTGGCGTACTTGTCCTCCAGCCAGGAGCGCCGCGACGAAGTCTCCCGCCCGGTCATCCGGTTCATGACGGAGAAGCGGTACACAGCGCTCCTCGGTGCAACGGCCGTCGC
>CAZGLC010000353.1:0-3763 GCA_964526235.1 uncultured Bifidobacteriaceae bacterium | reverse complement strand
CGGCCGCGATCTCGTGCTGCGCGGCGCCGAGGAGCGCCTGTCGCCGATCCTCATGACCGCGCTCGCCACCGGCCTCGCGCTCGTGCCGATCGCGCTCGGCGGCACGCGCGCCGGCTACGAGATCGAGCATCCGCTGGCCGTCGTCATCCTTGGCGGCCTCGTGACGTCGACGCTGCTCAACCTCTTCGTCGTCCCGGCGCTCTATCTCTGGCTGGCGCGCCCCGCGACTCATACCCGCGCTGACGCCGCACTCCAGTAGTTCAGGGCGGCGCGAGGCGCCGACTTCGGCCGGCTTTCCTCTGCACGTCGAGGCCGGCTTCAGCCGGCGGTCCTGGACTCCAGCTCGTGCCAGCGCGCGTAGGCGTCGCCAAGCGCCCGGCCGACCTCCGCCAGCCGGGCAAGCGTGGCGGCAATCGCCTCGCCCCCTTCCTTGTAGAACTCGGGCCCGGCGATGCGCGCGTTCAACCGCTGCTCTTCCGCGTCGAGCGCGTCGATGCGTGACGGGAGCGCCTCCAGCTCGCGTTGCTCCTTGTAAGACAGCTTCTTCGACGCAACCGCCGCCGCGGCTCCGCGCGTGTCGCGCCCGGTGCGGGTGGCAGGCGTCGCCAGCGGATCTGCAGCCTCTGGGAGCATCGGCGTGCGTCGCTGCCGCAGCCAATCCTCATATCCGCCGACGTACTGATGCACCTCGCCGCCGCCCTCGAACGCGAATGTGGTGGTGACGACGTGGTCGAGGAGTGTGCGGTCGTGGCTGACGAGCAGCAGCGTTCCAGGCCAGTCGGCAAGCTGGTCCTCGAGGAGTTCCAGCGTCTCGATGTCCAGATCGTTGGTGGGTTCGTCCAGGACGAGCACGTTGGCCGGCTTCGTGAACAGGCGGGCGAGCAGCAGGCGGTTGCGCTCGCCGCCCGAGAGCGCCTTGACGGGCGAGGTCGCGCGCTCCGGCGGAAACAGGAAGTCGGCGAGATACGCGTTCACGTGCCGCGTGCGGCCGTTGACGGTCACCGTGTCGTTGCCGTCGCCGAGCGTCGCAACGACCGACCGTTCCGGGTCGAGCTGTTCGCGCTGCTGGTCGTAGTACGCCATCTGCACGTTCGCGCCGCGCCGCACCTCGCCCGAGTCCGGCTGCAGCTCTCCGAGCAGCAGCTTCAGGAGCGTCGTCTTGCCGGCGCCGTTCGGGCCGATGAGGCCGACGCGGTCGCCGCGCATCACGCGGGCGGAGAAGTCGCGGATGACGGGCGTCCCCTCGTAGCTCTTGCTCACCTCGTCGAATTCGAACACGACCCTGCCGGACGGCTGCGCGCCGGCATGGGACACGGCGCTGTGCAGGCGGACCTGGCCGATCTCCTCGCGCCGCGCGAGCCGTTCCGCGCGCATCGCCTCCAGCGCTGTGACGCGGCCCTCATTTCTCGTGCGGCGTGCCTTGATGCCCTGACGCACCCAGGCTTCTTCTTCGGCCAGCTTGTCGTCGAACCGCGCTCTCTCCGCCGCTTCTGCCGCCAGCGCCTCTTCCTTCCTGCGCAGATACGTCGCGTAGTCGCCGGGCCACGACGTGAGCCGGCCCCGGTCCAGTTCGACGATGCGGGTGGCGACGCGCTGGAGGAAGGCGCGGTCGTGGGTGACGAAGGCGACGGCGCCGCGGTAGCCGGCGAGGAACGCCTCGAGCCAGGTGATGGCCTCGATGTCGAGGTGATTGGTGGGCTCGTCGAGGAGCAGGAGGTCGGGCTGCCCGACGAGCGCGCGTGCCAGAAGGACCCTGCGCCGCCAGCCGCCTGACAGCGTGTCGACGATGGCGTCGCCGTCCAGGCTCAGCCGGGAGAGCACGAGGTCCATGTCGTGCTGCCGGCGCCATTCTTCGTCGGCGGCTGTGTGATGGATATGCCCTTCGGCCACGATCTCGGACACGGATCGTGTCGCGGAGAGGAGCACGTCCTGCTCCAGCCGGGCGATGCGAAGACCCGGCTCACGCCAGACTGTGCCCGAGTCTGGCAGCACGTCACCGGTGAGGATCGTCAGGAGCGTCGATTTGCCGGTGCCGTTCCGCCCGATCACCGCCATGCGCTCGCGCGGTTCCACCCGGAGCGCGATGCGGTCGAGGAGCGGCAGATGGCCGAACGCGATCGTAACGGCGTCCAGCGAGACCAGGGGCATCGCCTAATCGTCGTGGCGCGCGCTGCGTCCCCGCAGCGCCTTGATCGTCCCGCGCTTTTTCTTGCCAGTCAGCCGCTTCTCCCGCGCAGCCGCTTTTGGCCTGGTCGCCCGCCGCACGCGCGGCTTCACGAGCGCCCGCCGTATCAGCGCCACCAGCCGTTCGCGTGCGGCTTCGCGGTTCTGCGTCTGCGTCCGGTGCTCGCGGCTGTCGATGAGCAGCACCTCGTCATCGGTGACTCTGCTTCCCGCCAGCGCGATCAGGCGCTGTTTGACGTCGCGCGGCAGCGACGATGCGCCGATGTTGAAGCGGAGCTCGACAGCCGTGGCCACCTTGTTGACGTTCTGGCCCCCGGGGCCGGAGGCGCGAACGAACCGTTCCTGGACGAGATCGTCGCTCAGAGAGATGGCGTCGGTGACGCTAATCACGGGCTGGGTCAGTACCGGCTACCGCCACCAGTCAGGTTGCCGTATCGAGTTGAACGGGTTAGCTCTGCCAGGAGAACGGCGCGTACTGCCCGTTATTGATTCCCGTCGCGTCGTCCCACGAGAGGCCGAGCGCGTGGACGTGGCTTTTCGACGCATGGGCGAGCGCGAACCGGTCGGCGGCCGGATGCCCGGTGTGATCGAGATGCATGGGATCGGTCGCCGCAGGGTTGAGTCCCATGGCTGCCGAGGCCGCCATGTCGACGAGGTTCGAGGCGGTGACGGACCAGCTCACGCCGCTGCGAGTGAAGCGGATCGGTGCCGTTTCGACGCCCAGAAACTTCCCGATGAGCCCTGACAGGGCGGCCATCGGACCGCCCCCCGCGCCGCTGGCAATAGCCGTGATGCCATCGCGCTGTTCGGCACTGGCGCGATCGTCGATGACCAGGCCGACCGACCAGTTGCCTTTGCCCATCGCCTCGGGGGTCAGTCCGAGCACGATGAAGCCGAGGCCGTCGAGCGAGATTGCCCCGTAACTCCCGCGCTCGATCTGGAATCCCATCGCGAAGGTGCAAGACCCTTTGGTTGGCCTGACGGCCATCTGTCCGAGGAGGCACGGACAGACGAAGTCGCAGCTGCACGTTTCGTAGTACTGCCCCTTGACACGCCACGACGACGGTGTTGCCATGTCGTCACCTCCCCGCGGCCCATCATAGTGCACTTGCGCGTCTTGCGGCGCCGCGCTCGTGCCGATCGCGTTCGGGGGCACTCGCGCGGGCTGCGAGATCGAGCATCCGCTGGCCGTCGTCATCCTCGGCGGCCTCGTGACTCGACGATCCACTCACGGCCGGGCAAGCGGGTTCTCGCACTTCAGCCCGTCGAACCGTGCGAAATCGCGGTCGGTTGTACAGAGCGTTGCGCCGTGCTCGATGGCAATAGCGGCCAGAGCCGCGTCCATGATCAAGGGTCCCGATGTCTGGCCGTGCCGGGCGAGCGCGCGGAGGATGTCCCAATGTCGTTCACCGGGTTCGAGGATACCGGCCACCGGCTGCGCCAGCCAGGCGGCTACCGCCGACTCGGCCTCGGCCATCGTCAGCGGGCGCTCGAAGACACGGGGGTTCGTCGATATCCGCAGGAAGGCCCAGAGCGAGAGCCAGGCAAAGCGCACGAGCGGCTGTCCCGACAGCGACGC
>CAZGLC010000352.1:0-3775 GCA_964526235.1 uncultured Bifidobacteriaceae bacterium | reverse complement strand
CGGTACGTGGCGTCCGGTTTTAGCCGGACCTACGCGAGCGCGCCGACGCGTTCGATACCTGACAGTGCGGAAGGGGCAGACCCCCTCGGCTGGCTGTGGCACGCCGTTCGCTAGCATGCGCGAAGTGATTGCCGAGGCCATGTCGGCATTCGGCGAGATCTCCGTCGTGATTCACGCCGCAGGCGTGCCTGCTAGAGCGAGGTCGGCATGGCCGTGAACACGGCCCTTCCTAATGAGCTCGAGGCGCACCGCGCGGAGCGGCTCGCATCGGGCATCCGGTCGGCCGAAGGCGTCGCCGCGGTCGAGCGCGTGCTTGGCAGCGGGCTGCCGCAGGTGGTCGTTTCTCCGCGAGGGCTCGTAGGGCGGGACTTTACGTCCCGCCGGACCGACGGTGGCCCGCGCGACATCCCTGGCGCAGCCGCACCCCTCGTCGCGCCTCATGGCCGGCCCGTGTTGAGTCCGACCTATGAGGCGCCCGCGTCGGACACCGCGCAGGAGCTCGAAGCCATCTGGCGCACGCTCCTGGGCGTGGAGCCCATCGGCGTCCAGGACAACTTCTTCGAGCTGGGCGGCCACTCGCTGCTCGCGACGCAGATGCTCACGCGCATCCGCGACGCGTTCGGAGTCCGCCTCTCGATGTCGGCCATTTTCGAGGCACCCACGATTGCGGAGCTTGCCGAGCAGGTGGACGCCGCACGGCTGGCGGAAGCCGACCCGGAAACGCTCGCGCGGATTCTCAACGAAATCAGGGGCCTGGCATCCGAGTAGGTAAGCGGATCCCTGGATGCGTTTGACTCGTTCGCATCCGCGCCATTCCGGCCAGTGGATTCGGAACGATCCCCCGAGCCGAGCTCAGCTATTCTTCCCCACATGGGGTTGAAGGCAGCGTTTGAACAGGACGATGGGACCCCGGACGAACCCGGTATCCACTCGGATTGGAATCTCTGGGTTGCGGCATCACGCACATACAATTTCTGCAGCGATGACCCGCTGATTGATTGGCTAAATCTCTACGGCGAGGCCAACGGCTTCGTTCCGGACGGTAAGCAGGCTGGCTATGACGTGCGCACCGACTTCCGCCAATTCGTCCTCGACCGAGCGAACGAATTTGAGACCGCGGCATGCGACTACCTCGCAGCACGACATCCCCTGATTCGCATTCGCGACGCGGTTGCGGACTCTCGATCGCGAGCAGCCGTGGAGGCGACATGGAACGCGATGTCCGCAGGCACCGCGATAATTGCGCAAGGTGTCCTTTGGAATCCTCAGACGAGGACCTACGGCGCGCCTGACCTTCTCGTGAGGTCTGACGTTCTCCATGAACTGTTTCCTGCTGACTTCAACGACGGAGATTCAAGAGCGGCGGCACCTGATCTGGGGTTGAGAGATCGCCATTATCGGGTAGTCGACATCAAGTTCACGACGCTGGATCTATTGAAGGACGGTGGCGCCGCTGCCGCTCACCTGAAATACATGGTGCAGTTGTGGCTCTACAACGAAGCGTTGGGACGGCTGCAAGGCTATACCCCTGCTGCCTCCTTTCTAATGGGCCGGCGATGGATGACATCAAAAACACGCGGAAACTCCGCCGTTGAGCGGCTCGCACGTGTCAGTCACGATAACTACCTGAAGTCCTACGGCACGAACCTCGGCACCCATGCCCTCGCGGCGTGCGACTGGGTTCGTCGCGTCAGATCGGACGGAGCGAATTGGCGCGTGCTACCAACTCCAGACGTTGAAGAACTGTGGCCGAATATCCGTTCGGATGATCAGCGGTGGCGTCGCAGCCAATCGGAGATCGCTAAACAGCTTGAAGACCTGACCTTGTTACCACGCGTCACACCCGACAAGCGGAACGCAGCTCGCGCCAAGGGACTTGGCCGATGGACAGACCCAGCGCGTGCTGTTCCACGGCGCTCGGCATTGCCGGTGAGAAGCATCCTGCGGTTGTCGACGCGGTTATTCGTGCGAATCACTCGCCTGGCGACGGTCCGATCGTATTCCCGGACCGGGTCAGCGCAAACGAAGCGTTGTGGCGTACGCCGGTCAACGCGGAGTTCTACGTCGATTTCGAAACCGTCAGCGATCTCGACGACGATTTCTCAAGTTTTCCAAACCCAGGCGGGCAGCCATTGATCTTCATGATCGGCTGCGGCCACTTCTCTGGGCCTTCAGACAACTCTCGCTGGATTTTCACTGCGTTCACTGTCAATTTCCTCACGCTTGGTGAGGAGCGGCGCATCATCGACGAGTGGCTGGCTCACGTGCAGCAGATCTCAGAGCAGAGTGGCGCGGCCTTGGATGCGGCTCGCCTCTTTCACTGGTCCCCGGCCGAAACCAGCAGCCTTACCGAAGCTTACAACGCTGCCTACGTGCGTCAAGGCGGCCCAGCGTGGCCTACGCTGCCATGGTGCGACCTCTTGAACCGTGTGATCAAGGAACAGCCGGTCACCGTTCGTGGCGCGTTCGGCTTTGGCCTCAAGGCTATTGCGAAGGCAATGCACCAACATCGCCTCATTCAGACGGTATGGGGTGACGGACCCGCCGATGGCCTGGGCGCAATGGTTGGTGCCTGGTGGTGTCATCGTGAAGCAGCTAACCGTGGAATTCCGATGACGGAATTGGACTTGATGCGAGAGATCGCCATCTACAACGAGATCGACTGCAAAGTGATGGCGGAGACCCTGAGCTATCTACGACTCCACCGTTGAGTCGCCCTCAAGGCGCTTGGCGAGTCCTGCAGCAGTGACGCCATCACCTGTGGGCGCGCTCACCCTGGACGCGGCGATCACGCCGCTCGTTGACGAAGTCTGGCTTCAGTGAACTGTGAAGAGAGGGTAGCCGGGTTCTTAAGCGTGTCGCCTGATTTCAGGCTTGGCGGTTGGTGTGGCTTGCGCCAAGAGAGCGTCCAAGTCCGTGGCGGTCTTAATCGTGAGGAACGTCTTCGACGGACTGAAGTACACAACGACAGGCTTACGATCGCGCACGAGGTTCTTGATATTGGTTAGGGTGCCCCGGCTCTCGCCATCCCACAGCATCAAGCCGTGTGTAGCGTTGGCAGCCATCTCGCGATCCTTCACCGCGTAGAAATCAGCCCCTCCGCGCACGCCAGCAGGAGGAGAAATTGCTGCCGTCACCCACACCCCTACATTGTTACGGCATCGCTCCCCAGTGCAATAGACGGTCACGTCACGGTAGCGACGATCCGCCAGATATTGCTGGACGATGCGATCGGCACCGTTCGCATCGCCGACTAAGACTTCGTGGCCCTCCGCAATAATGCGATCGAGACGCAGGCGCAGCGACTCATTGAGCCGTGATATTGCGCGAGAACCGGCAATGAAGACTTTGACAGAGGACATTGGCTACTTCGTTCGCGTCATGACGAGCGCTCGTACTTCCTTCGCTCCCATCGCTATTACAACCTCCGCGACCCGACGCATCGTGCTCCCAGTCTCCCACAAGTCGTCAACAATCAAAATGCTCATCCCAGCAACGGAAGCCGTCCCAGCCTCAATGGCCTGCCTTAACAAGGCTTGACGCTCATCCACCACGACATTCTTCATTTGTTGGGTCGTTTTGACTTTCACGACGACATTTTCGAGCACTGGAACATTGAGTGCGGCAGCGATTCCTCTGGCAAGGATGGCGCCGGGCTGCTTGGAGCGATTCACTGACGGAGGCACGCACATCACGCAGTCAATCATCGACGGCCAGCGTCTAGCGGCGAAGTCCGAAGCCGTTCGGACAATGTCGTCGGCCGGGCCGCCCTTGT
>CAZGLC010000351.1:0-3799 GCA_964526235.1 uncultured Bifidobacteriaceae bacterium | reverse complement strand
GATGGGCGACACCTTGTCGAAATCAGGCGAGCGCAGCATTTCCTCGCGAGACCGGAACGGCGCCTTCGCGCTCCGGCTGAAATACAGCCTGAAGGCCTCGTCGGTTTCGGCAGGACTGTTGGCGCGCGTCGCCAGGAGCGCCTTCAGCTTCGGAATCACGATCGGGTCGACAAGGGTTGCGCCTGCAGTGCGCAGCTCGCCGAGCGCTGTGTCGAACACGGCCGTAACCTTGGCGAAGTCCGGCGAGGACGGATCGGATTCGAATCCGATGGATTCCCGAAGTACGCCGAGCCGCGCGCCCTTCAGTCCGCCGCGGTCGAGGAATGTCGTGTAGCTGCCCGGAACGTGACCGACGCCGCGCGCCGTCACTGGATCCTCGGCGTCGTAGCCGGCCATCACGTCGAGGAGCCGCGCCAGATCGCCCACGCTGCGAGCCATCGGCCCGAGCGACCCCATCACGAACGGCCAGCCGTCCCACACCCCGCTCCGGCTCACCAGCCCGGCCGTCGGCCGCATGCCGACGATGCCGTTCCAGGTGGACGGGCGCCGGATGGAGGCGAAGCCTTCCTGCCCCACGCCGAGCGTCGCGAAATTCGCCGACACCGCCGCGCCGGTGCCGCCGGAGGACCCGCCGGCCGTGCGATCGAGCGCGTAGGGATTGCGCGTGGAGCCGAAGAGCGACCCGTGCGTGTCGCCGCCGCCCAGCTCGCCGAGGGTCGTCTTGCCCAGGATGATCGCGCCCGCCCGCTTCAGCTTCTCGGTCACGAACGCGTCGCGATCCGGAAAGTACGCCTTGAAGAGGACCGACCCGAGCGTCGTCGGCATCCCTCGCACGTCGAACTGGTCCTTCACGACGATGGGAATGCCGTGCAGCGGCACGGTGAGGCCGGACTTCTTGAACGCGGCGTCGAGCCGATCGGCTTCGCTCAGCGCCTCGGGGTTGATCGTGATGATCGCGTTGATGGCGGGGCCTTTCTTGTCGTAGGCGTCGATCCGGTCGAGATAGAGCTCGACCAGCCGCCGCGCGGTCAGCGTGCCGGCCTTGTATGCCGCATGCACCTCGTCGACCGTCGTTTCGAGCAGGCGGAACGATCCGGTCTGCGCGCTGCCCTCCCGCGCGCCAGTAATGACGATCACGGCCGCGAGCAACCCGGTTCCAATCGCGCGTCGACAATGGCCCGAAGTCATACACACCTCCGTCAAACCGGAACCCGGAGCCCATTATGGGCCGTGTTTTCTGAGAATGTGTTCTGAGGGCAGAAAACGCTTGACATTTGGGGGCGCGGCGCGATAAAGCGTTTCGAACGTCAATATATCGGCTCCTCTGGCGCGTTACGCCGGCGCTGCGCACTCTTTCAGAGGAGGAGCCGATGCGCAGACTTCTGGTTGGCTCGCTCGTCGTCGTCGTGTCGGCAGGCGTTGCGGCAGCGGCACTGGCCCAACAGGGCGTCTCGGAAATCGGCGGAAGGGTCACGGACCAGCAGGGTGGCGCCCTCCCCGGCGTCACGCTGGTCTTCACCAACGAGGACACGGGCATCGTTCGCGAGGTGACGACCACCGCCGATGGCAGCTATTTCGTGGCCCAGCTCATCCCGGGCCGGTATCGCATCAGTGCCCAGCTCGGGGGCTTCAAGACGCTCGATCGGCGCGGCATCACCACGACGGTCGGGGTCACCACGAACCTCGACCTGACGATGGAGGTGGGCGGCGTCGCGGAGACGGTCACGGTCACGGCCGAGGCGGCCTTGATCGATACGACCACCGCCGAGATCGGCGGCCACATCTCGGCCGCGGAGCTCGCCGAGCTGCCGGCGGGGGTTCGCAGCTACATGGCCTTTGTCGGGACTGTGCCGGGAGCCATTTTCGTTCCCGCCACTGGATTCCTCAACGAAACGATGGCCGCCAACGGTCAGCCGCAGGCAGCCAACAACATCTCGATGGATGGCTCCACCAACGTGGATGACTTGCGGGGAACGGGTCCGGGCGGTCAAGCCCGCGTCCCGAACGAGGCGCTCCAGGAAGTCCAGGTCCTCACCAACCAGTACGACGCGGAGTACGGCCGCGCGTCGGGTGCCGTGATCAACGCGGTGACGAAATCGGGCACCAATCTGTTCTCGGGCGCGGCGTTTGCCTTGTTCACCGACAAGTCGATCATTGCGAAGGACTTCTTTACGCGCGCGAATAACCTGCCCAAGCCCGAAGTCGGGAAGGAGGAGTGGGGCGGCACCATCGGTGGGCCAATGCTGCGGAACAGGCTCTTCTTCTTCGCGACGCTCGAGCGAATCGCCCAAAACAGGAACCAGACGCGGACCTTTCCCACCCGCCCGGAGTTCAACTTCGCGAATGCGAGTGAGGAGTCGGCCTGGACCACGATGTGGCGCATCGACCATCAGATCAACCCGAGCCATACCTGGGCGTTCCGGTGGCTGCGCGAGCTCGGGCCGCAGTTCGACCGAGCCAGGACCGGGAGGGACACGCTTGGGTCTGATGGCGACGAGACCGACCTCGATGAAACGCTTGTTGGGACGCTCACCAGCGTGATCTCGAACACCAAAGTCAATACGGTCCGGTATGGCCTCACGCGGGAAAGAACCGTGCATGCGAATGCGCTGTGGCGCGCCCTGGATCCGGGGAACGCACGCTGCGTCCCCTGTGCCCCCAACGCTGGAGACGGGCAGGTTACGCTTCCGCCGCGGTTGGATTACCTGAGCCTCCTCATCAACCCCGTCACGATGGATTACTCCCTCGATGACGCCCACAGCCTGGAGAACACGTTCTCCTGGTTCATCCCGGACAAACTGGGACGTCATGACACCAGGTTCGGGGCGAAGTACACCCATATCTGGATCAGCAACCCCAACTGGGCCAACATGAACGGGACCTATGTCTTCGGGCACGATCTGGCGTTCAATGCCGCGGACCCGAGAACGTATCCGGAGCGGCTGAGAATCCGGGTGCCGGGGCAGCTCGAATACGAGATGATCTCGCACACGTACGAGCTGTACGCGCAAGACAAGTGGCAGGTGACGCCGGGCCTCACCTTCAGCCTGGGCGTGCGCTACGACCTGGAGGTCACCCCGATCGACGAAGCGGACAATCCGCTCTTCCCGGATCCGACGAAGTATCCGGTCGACAGGAACAACCTCGCACCGCGGTTGGGTGTGATTTGGAATCCGGATGGCGAAGGCAGGGCGGTCGTGCGCGGCGGCTATGGGATCTTCTACGACAGGACGCAGCTGCAAGCCATCGACGACATCCTGTATGCCACCAAGTACTCGCGTTCGTTCACCGCCGACTTCCCGCAAGACAATCCTGACACGAGCTGGGCAAGGGGACAGTTCCCGACCGAGGCCGTCCTGAACACCCCCACGGTCACCGGGCTCACGCCCGCCGTCCGCGCGTACATCAATTCACTGTACCCGCCGGGAACCGTGCGGCGAAACAACGGCGAGGTGTACTTTGATGACCCCGACCGCGAGCAGCCCAAATTCCATCAGACCAGCATCGGGTACGAGCGCGAGCTGCTTCCCGGGGTGTCGGCGTCGGCGGACTACATCCATATGGTCGGCAGGGACATGTTCCTCAATCCGAACCTCAACATCGTGCACCGCATCAACACGAGCCGCACCGGGCCGATCCAGCGGCTGGATCCGTTTGGCGTGCTGAACCCCAGCCTGGCCCCCGGTGAAGGGCCCTACCTGGGCGCCGTGAGCCTGCGCACGACGAAGTACGGGTACACCTATTACGACGCACTGAACGTGTCGGTGGAAAAACGGTACGCCAACAACTGGAACATCCG
>CAZGLC010000350.1:0-3806 GCA_964526235.1 uncultured Bifidobacteriaceae bacterium | reverse complement strand
ATCGTGATGTACACGCTGCATCACGACGCCGAGATTCGCAGCATCGATCAGATCGAGGAGCTCAACTCCGTGCCCACGAAGGTCAAGCCCGAGGAGATGAAGCTCGCCAAACAGGTGATCGCGACCTTCGACGCCGAGCTGAACCTGAAGGACTACAAGGACGAGTACACCGAAGGCCTCCGCGCGATCATCGACGCGAAGATCGCCGGCGAGGAGATCGTCGCGCCCGAGGTGCAGGAGCCGCAGAAGGTCGTCGACCTGATGGAGGCGCTGCGCCGCAGCCTCGACTCGGTGAGCAAAGAGAAGAAGAAGCCCGCCAAGGCCACCATGGTGGCGGCGCGCAAGGCGAAGGGCAGAGGGCAGAAGGCACAGGCCGTGAAGAAAGCCGCGGCCGGGTGATACCCTATGCCGCATGCAGCTGCGGCTTCCGGCGGTGATCGGTCCGGCCATCCTCCTCCTGCTCGCGTCCGTCTCGACCGCGGCGGCTCAGGCGCCGGCGCCGGCCGGCATCCCGCGGACGCCTGACGGCAAACCGAATTTCTCCGGCATCTGGCAGGCGCTGACGACGGCCTCGTGGGATATTCAGGATCACGGGGCGCAGAAAGGCGTGCCCGGCGGTCCCGGGATCGTGGTCGGCAACGAGATCCCGTATCAGCCGTCGGCGCTCGCCCGGAAGAAGCAGAATTACGACCGGCGGGCGACCGACGATCCCGTCGCCAGGTGTTATCTCCCGGGCGTCCCGCGGCTGCTGTACATGCCGTTCCCGTTCCAGATCGTGCAGACGCCGAACGAAGTGATGATGCTCTTCGAGTTCGTGCACGCGGTGCGGTTCGTCTTCCTGACCGGCACCCATCCGGCGGGGCCGATCGAGTGGTGGCTCGGCGACTCGCGGGCCCGCTGGGAGGGCGATACGCTTGTCGTGGACGCCGTGCACTTCAACGACCAGACGTGGTTCGACAACGCCGGCAACTTCCACAGCGAGGCGATGCATCTGGTGGAGCGACTGTCGTATCTCGACGCCGATCATCTCCAGTACGACGTGCGCGTGGAGGACCCGAAGGTGTTCACGCGGCCGTGGGACATGCGCGTGATCCTCTATCGCCGCAAGGAACAGAACGCGCAGCTCTACGACTACGAGTGCTATGCGTTCGACTACGAGAAGTACTATCCGTATCCCGAAATGAGGAATCCGCAATGAGCATGCGACTGCCGGCCGGGATCATCGGGGTGCTGCTCGTCGCCGCGGCGGCGACGCCCGTGCGCGGGCAGAACGGCGCGGTCCGGCCGCTCGAGCCGCTGCCGGATGGCCAGCCGAACGTGCAGGGCGTCTGGGGCCCCGTGAACGGCGGATCGCTGTCGCTCACGAACCCGGTGCCGCAGTCGGCCGATTTCGACAAGACGATCAAGCCGTTGCCGAGCCGGATCATCGATCCGCCCGACGGCCGGCCACCGTACCAGCCGTGGGCTGCGGTGCTGCAGAAGCAGCAGAATCACTACTACGCGTACCCGATGCGCCCGGAGCATATCGACACGCAGCATCGCTGCATCCCGTCGGGCGTGCCGCGGCTGTTCACGGGCATCCCGGCGCTCCGCATCTTTCAGACGACCGGCCAGGTCGTGATGGTCTGGGACACGTACCACGCGTATCGCGTGATTCCGCTCGACGGGCGGCCGCATGTGGCGTCGAACGTCAAGTTGTATATGGGCGACGGCCGCGGGCGGTGGGACGGCAAGACGCTCGTGATCGATACGAAGAGCGTGAAGGGGCAGCGGCTGACCTACATCGGCGACTTCTACAGCGAGAACGCCCAGATTCTCGAGCGCTTCACCTGGACCGACGCCGACAACTTCACCTACGAGGCGACGATTACCGATCCCACCGTCTTCACGCGGCCGTGGACGATGCGCGTGGCCGAGCGGCGGCGGCCGAACGAGGAGATGTGGGAGAGCGCCTGCTTCGAGGGGATGAGCGATCCGGACAAGTTCCTGCTGAAGGTCGCGCCCGCCCCGCCGACGCGGTAATCACTCCGGCGGGTCCGCGTGCCTACGCCCAATTCGGGCGGAACCCGCCTCACGTTCGTAGGCCACGTGCCGCGGCGCAACAGGCCCGCAGCAGTCGAGCGTCAGGGAACCGACCTCCAGAGTCCCGTTCTTGTTGCGTTTGTAAACGCAGCAGCGTTTATCGAGAGCTAACGGATAGCGTTCACCAGCGGCCGCGCACAATGCACGAATGCAGCGCCTTGTTATGCCGCCTGTCGCGCACTACGGCAGCGGATCAAGCCGGTGAAGTGGCTCCAGCCGCCTCGCTTTCTCCCACAGCCCTGAGAGGTCCTGCTGGTGGAGCGTTGCCCATTCGGCCACCAGTCCTATCGCCCGAGGCGGCAATCTGCCTGAAATGACCGCCAAGCTGTCGATCGCGATGCGCGCTTCGTGCTCAGCGTATTCGGCGTGAAAATGGGGCGGCGCATGATCCGCGAAGTACCTCTTGATGACGATGCCGTAGAAGCGGCAGATTTCAGGCATCCGCGTGGACGGACCGGAGACTCGGGAAGATCTCTTCCGGCGACTTGCCCGTCAGCCGCAGGTACATGGCATCGGGACAAATGTCAATGTCCGATCCCCATTCGATCGCGCCATGAGCGGCGAGCCGAACCGAGTTGAAGAACGTTGTGTCGTTCCAGGCCTGGAACACACCACGCCCGGCCAAGTCCGAGAGGTCGACTTCTCCCTCGGTTCCGTCATCGTATCGGAGCCAGATCCGAAAGTTCGGAAGCGCTTTCACCTCGATCGGTCGAGCCATGATCCAAGCTACCTCGATGACATCAGGATACACCGAAGCGATTCCGCAGTCGTTCTATCAACGGAATCGCCAGGTCCCACATTTCAGCGGCATAACGGCTTAACGTTCAGCCGCAAGCGGCGCAGAGCCAGTTTTGCTGAACCGAAACCTTCAGCGCCGCTTGGCGGCTGCAACGTTGTGTTAGGCCCAGCCTGTGATTCGGCGGCGCCCCAGATTTGGACAAATAACTGCAGTCGCCTGCCCCTTCTCGAACTCGATAGCGTGTTCTTCGGGCTCCGAATCCAAGAGGCGGATCGGTTTGGGACGGCGACGGGTGTCTGCTTCCATCTCACGGACCGTACGCTCGGAGAAATGCGATTGATGACCACAGCCGCACTCAAACGAGGAAGGAATCAGACGCCGAGCCATGTCTCTCGTCTCTTGAAACCACATCCTTAAATCGGCCAAGAAATCCGGCCGGTCAACCTTGCATCTGTTTCCGGACGTGAGCTATGACGTGGTCGAACTCTTGCTCGGGACTTACGTCCACGAGCTCGGTATCCTCGTCGCACCATCCTGTATGTCCTGGCGGCGCGTACCACATGTCGCCGGCCCTGACAACCTCTTCGCGCCCGTCGGTGTAGCGCAAGTGCAGCGCACCTTTGAGCACGTAGCCCCAATGGGGACACTGACACAGGTCGTCCTTCAAGCCCTTTATGAGGGGAGTGAAGTCTGTTCCCTTCGCATACTGCGCGTAGACGACAGCCATTCCACCCCACTGCGTGGATCGGATCGTGGCGCCCGGTGCTTGCAAGACAACAGGCAGACTTTCTTTGGAATCGCGCATCTTGAAACCTCATCTTCTGAAAATTCTAGGTTGCCCGCGGCCTAACGAATTCGACCGCGAAGCCGCGCGTAACCACGCGGTCGTCCGATTCGCGGTCGTCGCCGCACTCCACAGAATCGAAAGCGATTCTACCAGCACTCCCGCCCGCTCCCCGACGTGATTATGGCGCGAGGGTCGTCG
>CAZGLC010000349.1:0-3810 GCA_964526235.1 uncultured Bifidobacteriaceae bacterium | reverse complement strand
CGTCAGAAGGCGTACTTGATCCCGAATTGCATGATGCGCGGGTCGCCGCCGGTGGTGTTGATGCGGCCGAAGGCGCCCGCCGCGAAGTTCAGATTGGGGTCTCCCCAGTTGAAGTTGTTCAACAGGTTGAACACCTCGACGCGCAGCTCCAGGTTGTGCGTCGAGGCCACCGGGACGAGCCGCGAGAGCGCGAGGTCGATCTTCCAGAATCCCGGGCCCTCGACGCCGTTGCGCATGAGCGTGCCGAACCCGCCCGGCGCCGGCTGCGCGAACGCCGCCCGATTCAGGTAGCTCTCCAGCGTCTTCGGGCCGTACACCTCGTCGGAGATCCGATCGACGCGCTGATCGGCCTGGCCGTTGAAGGCGTTGTCGCGGCCGCTCAGCACGGTGAGCCAGCCCCCCGACCGCACGTTCACGATGCCCGCCAGCCGCCAGTTCGACGCGATCGTACCGAGCACCGAGCCGCCCAGATCCGGCGTCTGGTAGCCGACCGTGCCGTTCGCCAGATGCGTCCGGTCGCCCAGGCAGTGGCCGTAGTCGTAGCTCGGGTCGGCAGGATTGATGTAGCCGACGCCGAATTGCGCGTTCGGCACCATCTCGAGGCCCATGCAGCGCGACACGGTGTAGTTCGCGTTGATGTCGATGCCGGTCGCGGACCGGCGCTGCATCGTCAGCTTCAGCCCGCGGTATCGCTGCGTGCCGACAGCCGCATGCCGGTCGAGATTGCTGATCAACCGCGCGGAGGCGGGATTCTCGCCCGACAGCGACAGCGCGCGCCGCTGGTTCAGGTTCGCGTTCGTCGTGCAGACCGGATACGACACGCCCTGGAGCGTGCACGGCCCGAGGCCGAGATAGACGCCCGGATTGAGCGCGATGAGACCCCACAGCCGATCCGAATAGCTGCCGAGATAGCTGGCAGCCACGCCCCAGTTCGAGCCAATCTGCCGTTCGACCGTGACGTTCCACGACTGCACGCGCGGGGCGTTGATGTCGGGATCCATCGACGAGAGCGTGCCGCCCGCCGGGAACACGGTGTCGCGGCCGACCGCGATCGGATGCGGGTCGCCGCCGATATCCCGGTACGGGTCGTCGAACCGTCCCGCCGGATCGCTGATCAGCGTCCGGTTGCCGTACGGCGGCGCGGCGGCGAGATTGTTGAAGTACTCGCCTCCCGGATAGTCGTACATGAGCGCGTACGACGAGCGGACCGCGAGGCGGCCGTCGCCGAGCACGTCCCACGCCACGCCGACGCGCGGCGCGAAGTTCAGCCACTTCTTGTTCAGGCCGGAGGTGCCGGGCGGGAAACCCTCGTCGCCGGGATAGATGAAGCCGGCCGGCGCGTTCTGAAAGACGGTGCTTCGGACGTTTTGCCGGAACCGGTCGCGGTCGAAGAGGGTGTTGGCGCCCCGCGTGAGGTTCTGACTGAAGAAGGGCTCCCACCGCAGGCCGGCGTTGACCGTGACCCGGCTGCCGGCCCGCCACGTGTCCTGCGCATAGAGCGCCTGATACCACTGGTAGTAATCCACCCCCGAGAGTCCCGATTGATCGACGGTGGCGACACGCCCCAGCAGAAAGTCCGCGAGTCCCAGGCCGGACAACTGGCCGGTGAAGTTCCACTGTCCGCCGCCGCGCGCCCACGTCCTGAACGAGACCCCGAACCGCGCCACGCTCGCCCCGAGCGCGATCTGGTGGCTGCCGCGTACAAGCGTCAGGTCGTCGTTGATCTGGAAGGCGTTGTTGTCGGCGATCCCCCTGGTCGCCGTGGCGGCCGCCACCTGGAAGCCGCCGGTCACGACCACGATCATCGTGCCCGGGATGTAGGTGGAGGCCTTGATGCCGAGCGAGGGGGGATCGAAGTACGGATCGTTGTCCCGGTTCACGGCCGTCCGGTTCCACGCGAAGCGGAGCGCATTGACCATGCTGCTGCCGAACACCGTGGTATCGCCGAGCGTGAGCGACTGCGCCAGGTTGTCGATCGACGGGATCCTGGTCGTCAGGACGTTGCCGGTCGTACCGTAGGCGGACGGTTTCTTGTCGCGTGACGCCATGTACCGGCCGAAGAGCGAGCGGTTGGCGCTGAGCTGATAGTCGACGCGGCCCACGTACTGTCCCTCGTCGCGATCGTCGGGCTGGCTATAGGTCATCTGGCCGCACGGATCCGTCGTTTGCGGCAGAAAGCCGGCGAGCTTCAGGGCGGCGGGACTGAACCGCGCGGGATCGATGCGATTGCCGGCGAACCCGGCGCCGAGGGTGACCTGACGGCCCTGGCACGCCGGCGAGGCGAACGCCGTGAAGTCGCCCGCCAGCATGGCCGGCGTCGGAACGAAGGCAATGAGGTCGGGCGGCGTCTGACGCGTTCGCGTGCCCTGATACCCGGCAAAATAGAACAGACGATCGCGGACGATCGGACCGCCCACCGTGCCGCCGTACTGATTCCGCTTCAGCCCATCGTCGTAGCGTTCGCCGTCTGGGCCGATGGCCGCGAACGGGCTCGTCGCGTTGAAACGCTTGTCGCGCAGGAACTCGAACAGGTTGCCGTGCAGCACGTTCGTGCCCGATTTCGTCACCGCGGCCACCGATGCCGCCGACCGCATCCCGCTCTGCGCGCCGAGGCCGCTCGTCGCGACGCGGAATTCTTGCAGCGCGTCGGGAAATGGCAGCGGCAGGCTGGCGGAGTTCTGGGGATCGTTGTGAACGGCGCCGTCGAGCGTATAGGCCACGCCGAACTGGAGGCCGCCGGCGACCGAGATATTCACGCCGCCCTGGAAGTTCCGGCTGTTCGGCCGGCCCGTCTCCACCGCGGCGCCGGCGAGCACGATCAAATCGGTGACCTGGCGGCCCTGGAGCGGGAGCTCGACGATCCGCTCCTGTTCGACGACGGCGCTGATGCCGGCGCTCCGGACGTCCACAATGGGCGCGGCGGCCTCGACCGACACCGTCTCCTCGACGCTGCCGACGGCGAGCGTCGCATTGATCGTCGGCCGCGCATCCACCTGCAGCACGATGCCCGTCTGCACGTAGGTGCGGAAGCCCTGGAGCGAGATCTCCAATCTGTAGGGGCCGATCGGCAGGTTCGGCATGATCCACGCGCCCCCGTCGCCGGTGACGACCGTGCGCGTGAAGCCCGTGTCGGTCTGCGTTGCGGTCACGGTGACGCCCGGGAGGACTGCCCCGCTCTCGTCGGCGACGCGGCCGCTCAGCTCGGCCGTGGCCTGCGCCCAGGCCGGAGAGCCGGTGAGCACCACGAGCGCGCAGATGACGGCAGCGAGTACGGTCCGCATCCTCATAGTCGCTTCCTTCCGTGGGGCGGTTGGGGCGGTTCTGCCGAACGCGCGCCAACCATAGTGCAAGGAATGACCGGTGTCAAAAATCGATCGAAATAGAGTGGAGTTGCCATAGACTTTCGCCGGGGAGGACGCCATGAAATCGTGCGCGACATTCGCCGCCGCATGCCTGCTGGGAGCCCTGGTATTCATGCCGCAGGAAGCGGCCACTCAGGCTCCGGCCGATCTTGTCATTCTGACCAACCAGGGCGCGGTGCCCGGGGTGAGAGCTCTTGCCGCCGCGTTCTCGCGCGCGAGCGGCCACAAGGTGACTGTTCTGCAGGAAGAGGGCGCCGCGCTCGAGCGCAGACTCACCAGCGGTCCCGCGGACCTCATGACGGCGAATCCGGACACGATGGAGGGGTTCGTCAAGAGTGGCAGAGTGGCGGCCACTACGGTGACGCCGTTCGTGCTCGCCGGTCTCGGCCTGTCGGTGCGAGCCGGGGCGCCGAAGCCCGACATCAGGACGGTGGACGCCTACAAGGCG
>CAZGLC010000348.1:0-3834 GCA_964526235.1 uncultured Bifidobacteriaceae bacterium | reverse complement strand
GTGGGGACCACATAACCGATCTTCCGCAAACCGCCTTCATCGTTCCTATCGTCCTCAGTGATTCTTCGTGCTCGTAGCACTGGAGGACGAATCCGTGGCCGGCGTGCCAATCGAGATGCACACGAGGATAGTCGGCGCTCGCGGGCGAGATCGACGCCCCGTCCCATACCGGCGTGACTGAACGTCGGCGAGAAGATCCGGCACCGACGTGATCGGCATTGGAGCGTCGCTCTTGATGAAGGACGCCCGAAACCTATTTCGAAGCTCTGCGATCATGATCCCTCCCGCACAGGGTTCGAACGAGCGTTAGCGTGCATCGGGAAGTCGTGTCGAGTCAACTCGTTGGAGATGGCGTCCCTGATGCCAGCCAGTTGGAACAAAATCGCCTCTTGGCTAGGCCAAATCGATGAGCTCCGACGTGCCGCCTGAGGCTCAGGCGGCTACCTCCAGATGTCCGACGCCGGAATTCCTTGTGAGTCCAAGATCGAGATCGCGCCGGTCGAGGAAACGTCATCAAACATCGCTGGTATCGAAGCGGGTGTGTAGGTGACGGACTTGATCACCAGTGCGTCTCGCATCATTGGTGCCTCGCGAGGCATTGAGGCGGTGATCGCTCCACCCAGCGACATCACGCAGATCCACGCGACGTCTGATCTCCAGCCGTAACGGTTGTGGCCCATGTGTTTCATTGTAACGCGTCGGCACTGGCCTGACGGAGCCGAAACACCGATCATTGACGACCACGGGCCGGTACTTGGCGAAACGTTCTTCGAGACCTTGCGTCAGCGCGAAGAGGATCTCAAGCGCCGGCGGCAATGACCGCCGCCAGCGGATTCGATCTCCATCCCGAAGCCCCCCGCGACATCACTGAAATCTGGGAAGACGTCGCAAGCGACAACCCCGCGGCCTGGGCCTCTGGAACCCTTGGGGCTCACTCCCTGTTTTTCCACCACTCCGTCATAGGGGCTGTAATAAGCTGAAGTGCGTCGAGAGTTAAGCATGGCGCGTTACATTCTTGAAGTTAGAGACCAACCCCGTTATAGGAATAGCCTCGGGTTCTATGGTCCGGATACCTACGTGGCCGTACAAATTGTGCCTGACGGTGTTGAGCCGTTACTAGAAGTGCTGGACCCCCATGAGGCAGCGAAACGAGGGATTGAGATCAGGCGCTTCGGTGATGGCTACAGTTATAGCGACGGCCCACGATCGAGGCTTGCGAAAGCCATAGACCGCGCGGAGCATTTCATCGCAGAGATGAACACGCGCCGAGATCCATAAACAAACGACCGTGCGTAGCCTTCAAGCGGTCGAAGCCGTACAGTGGCCGAATGAAGGTGCATCTGACGCGCGAAACGGCCAAGAAACTGAATGATCTCGCCGCGGCCAGCGGGCGTTCGCCGGAAGAAATCGTGGAGGATGCGCTTGCCGGCTACCTCGAAGCGGTGGGTTCGATCCGCCGAGCCGTGGACAGCCGCTACGACGACCTCAAGAGTGGTCGGGTGAAGCCGATCGACGGCGAGGAAGTTTTCAGACAGCTGCGTGAGAGGAGCGAAGGACGGCGCTCACGTTAACGCGTGAGATCTCGTCAGGCACATCGGGATGGTGACTTGCTCGGGGCACGTCCGAAGCCGTACAGTAACGGCATGAGCCCTCTCCGAGCTCGCGTCGAGAAGGGGCGTCTGGTTCTGGACGAGCCGACGACCTTGCCAGACGGGACAGTCATCGACCTCGTTGCGGACGACGAAGGCGACGATCTCACCGATGAGGAGCGTCGCGCACTGCATTCGGCCCTGACGACGTCGTGGGCGTCGGCCGAAGCCGGGCGTCTGCGCCCCGCCGCGACAATCGTCGACGAGCTGCGCCGCCGTCGGTGACCCTGCCGGTCAGCACTACTCCGGAGGTTGACACCCAAATCCGCACAATTGACGATTGGTGGCGTGAGAACCGCCGCGCGTCTCCAGACCTGTTCCTTGACGAGCTCTCCCAAGCCTTCGACACCATCTCCGCCGCGCCGCACATCGGCCGTCTATACCGGCGCTCGCCAGCACCTAGCACGCGCCGCGTTCTGTTGAGAGGAACGCGCTATCACGTTTACTACGTTCCAGGCGAGCGGGAAGTCAAAGTTCTCGCAGTCTGGCATGGCGAGCGCGGTGTCGGTCCGCCTCTGCGGATGTCATAAGACGGATCAGTATTCGTTTGTCTCCGTTCGTCGCCCCGATTTACTTGCGGACGCATACCCGCTGAGATGCGCCGCGCGAGCAAGCGGGTTAGTTCCCCACTATTGAGGAAACGGTTGCGGGCGAGGACATGTAGCCGTTCGATTCGAAATAGCGCAATAACCGGCGATATCGATCACCCAGTTCGTTGTTGCCCGCTGCCTCATGCTTGGCCACCTGCTCACCGATCCACGCGACAGCTCTCGGGGGCAACTCATGATGATTGGGACCGCACTGCAGGACCTCTGACGCCAGCACGTGCAGCATCTTTACGCCGTCGTCTGGTGCGTCGCATATGAGTTGCGCGCATGCCGCTGCTCGCTCGGCGGCAAGGCCAGCCCATGGCCCAGCATCGGGCTGGGCCGCCAAGAAACGTAGGTACCGCAGCAATCCGTCTCCCACGGCAGCTCGTGGATACTGTGCAATCTTGGACTCGAGCCGGTACGCCCTTGCTAGGACAGGTCCGTACACTTCGTTGTCGGACACGTCTAGCCCATTTCCGATTTCTATTCCCGCTCTAAGCGGAATACCTGCGGCCATGGCCGTTAGCATGACGTTGGCGACGGCCATTAGTGCCGCCCAAAGAGTCTCAGCAGACTTTACGAAGCCGAGTTCTTCGTCTTTGAACATTGGCACGGAGACGACCACCGTATCCGAGAACGTTAAGACTCCGAACCTCATTGACCGGAATCGCAAGTAGACCTCGCGAACGTGTTGTGGAAGATCATCAACCGGTCGACGACTACGCGACAGTCCTTCGAAGAAGGAGGTGAACCACTCCCGAATGATTTTGACCCGGCCGGCGGTGTCCCGAAGGATCGCAAGAGTCGCTTCTTGCTGCTCCGGAACCATAGGAATCGATTCCAACTTGAGCAGTTCTTCACCCTGTCCGAGAACATCGATGAGGATGACCAACCGCGGCCCGTACTTCATTCGTCGGTCTGGCGCCGCCTCAGGCGTCTTGTTGCGAGACCGCTGGGTCGCTGGTTGTCGACGGAGCCACAAGAAGGCCGCCGCGGCTCCGAACGCGGCGCCGCCAACGCCCATGGCAAACGCAATCCAAGTGATATCCATTGCCGTCCAGCTCTTTGGAACGCAGTACGGGTTAAGCTGCGATTCGAGCGCTCCAAGAAGCCTTCTCGCACTCGATTCGAGTTTACAGCCGCGCTTCGGCGCACGCACCTGACGCGCAGCCGCTGTTGGTAGTGACGTGTTTCACGGCCGCCGAAATCCACGGCTGATGGCCGCAGTCCTGCGCGACCGAGAATAGCCCCGCGGCCCCACCTAGCACGTATACTCCTTGCCGGCGAATTCGTCGCATGTGTGAGAGCAGCGGCAAATGCGATCTGGGGTGGGCCGAGCCGTTGCCGGACGGTTGCCCACCGGCGTCAGCAACAGATCCAACAGGCGAGGCAGTCTACCGCTTCGTCGTCAACGACCCTCCGACGCCTGACGACTTCAAGTCCCATCGGGAGTTAGGCTTGCCGGTCTTTCCGGACACGCCTGACTGCCGCGCTCGATCCGTTTCGATGGCAACACGTAACCGCGCAGCAGAAATGCGGAAATCGGCTGTGCCACGGGGGGGAGGGGTGGGGACCACATAACCGATCTTCCGAAA
>CAZGLC010000347.1:0-3840 GCA_964526235.1 uncultured Bifidobacteriaceae bacterium | reverse complement strand
TATGTCACAGGCCAGCCACGGTCCGTTGGCCGCTGGAGCGCCGCGCGTTTGCCAGCGGGCCGTCAGCGAGCGCGTGGGCTGGGCACCGGAGCTTCTGGAGCAACTGTCCGCCTCTACGACGTCCGTCGGCCGCGACTACAATGCGTCTATGGATTCGCAGCAGCTCGAGGACCTCGCCCGGCGGCACGGCATCCTGCTGCTCCTGCAGTTCGGCTCCACGGTCTCCGGTCGCGCGCGCGCCGACAGCGATCTCGATCTCGCCGTGCTGCTCGATCGTGCGCCGGCGGGCCTCACGGATCGCTCGGCGCTCATCGGCGACCTGCAGGCGTTGTCGCCCGACCGCGACGTCGACGTCGCGCTGGTGAACCGGGCCGCCCCGTTGTTCCTGAAGCAGATCACCGAGCGCTGCACGCTCCTGTACGGCTCGCCTCGCCGGTTGCACGAGCTGAAAATGTACGCCTTCAGACGCCACCAGGATCACCGCAGGTATCTCGCGCTCGAGCGTGACTACGTCGCCGGGGCGCTTCGTACGGCGGCACGATGATCGATGCCGAGCTCGTCACGCGCAAGATCCTGCTCCTTCGTCCGACTGGCCGATCTCGGCGTGCTCGACCGCGAGTTCGCGTTGCGCATCGCCCGCTGCGCCGGCCTGCGAAACCGGATCGTTCACGAGTACGACGACCTGGATCCATCGAAGGTGTTCGACGCGCTGCAGGCCGCCATGGAAGACATCCCGCAGTACCTGGCGAGCGTGAACAAGTTCATCACACGATCCATCTGATCGAGGCCGCGCCGCAGCTGCCGCCCTTCCATGGCTCACGGGACGACGCCATCGCCGGAAGCGCCATGTCAATGTGCACGCATAACGCGCATGCACGGACCGGGATAATCTATTTACCATGTCGCCACTAGACCGGCGTCGTGAAGCGGCCATCGCCGACTTCCTCAGGCGTCTCCGCTCTGCCCTCGAGGGTCACCTCGTCGATGTGCGGCTGTTCGGATCGGTCGCCCGCGGCGACGCCGGTCCCGATTCGGACATCGATATCCTCGTCGTCGTGCAGCCGGACGACGACAGAGCCAGGCTGGAACGCGTGGCGGTCGATACGGCCTTCGACGTCAATCTGCTGCACGATGTCTACATCTCACCGCGCGTGCTCACGCTGGGCATCCTGGCCGACCCGGTGTGGGGTCAGACACCGTTCCTCCGCGCCGTTCAGCGGGAAAGCGTGGCCCTGTAATGTCGCCGAAGCTGGAGATCGCAAGACGCCGCCTGCAACGCGCGCATGACACGCTGAAGGAGGCCGACCTCCTCATAGCCGCCCGCCATTGGCGCGGTGCCCTCAATCGGGTCTATTACGCAGCGTTCTATGCTGCGCGCGCGCTCTTGGCAACCCGGGATCTCGACGCCGGGCGACACAGCGGCGTGATCGCGCTGTTCCAGCAGCACTTCGTCAAGACCGGCGTCGTACCAGCCAACGTCGCCAGGGCGCTTCCCTACGCGTTCGAATCACGACAAACGAGCGACTATGCCGATGTCGCCGAGCCCGGCGAGGAGGAGGTCATCGAGTTACGGATCTCCGTCACAGCCTTCGTGTCTGCGTGTGAGGACGTCGTCGAGCAACAAATCGTCGATGAGACATGAGCGATGAGCCCATCGATTGGCCGCAATGACCCCTGCCCGTGCGGGAGCGGGCGCAAATAGCCGTGGACGCGGCCGGCAAAGACCTGAGCGAGGTGGCCGCCTCCCTCACCGCGCAGCACTGGGACGACTGGCTCGACATGCGCGTGCCCGCGCTGGGCCACCTGACGCCGCGCGAGGCGGCTGAGACCCCGGCCGCGCGGGAGCGCCTCACTGCGCTCCTCGATCATTTCGAATGGCAGGCGGAGGACGGCCACCCGATTCCCGTCGCGCGACTGCGCCGCGCCCTCGGGCTCTGACTATCGACCCGGTTGCGCGTACTTGCGCAGCGCGTCCTCGAAGGGGCGGGCGAGATCCGGGTCTTCCTTCAATTCCGCGAACACCCGAAGCCAGCGCCGAACGCGGTCGATATCCAGGCGCTGCGCCTGCCGGATGACCACCGTCCTGATGTCCTCAAGGTCCCGAGGCCGGGCCGCGACCGCCTTGTAGACAATCAGGTCTTCGGCAGAACAGGTCAACAGGGCCACGCCCGGCTCGAACTCATAGAGTGTTGCCCGATCGAGCGCTTCCCGCTCGAAGTCGAATGCCGCCAGCGAGAGATCGAGATCGACGCCGTTCGACGCGCGTGACTCGATCGGCCGCTTGACCGTGGCCCTCACCGGCTCCCCTTCCCGCTGGCGGGCGCGACGCCCGTCAACCGCAAGACCGGCCATGCGTCGGGGCGTCTCACGGCCACAGTGTGCCGTCAGCGACGGCGGACAGGAACACGTCCAGCGGCCACACCTCGATCCCGTCTTCGGTTTTCAGCCGCCGGTCTCCCAGGTAGACGAGCAGACGCCGCGCGAGACGCGGGAGATCGGCGATCGCTCGCAGGCCTGACAGTTGCGGGGTTGAGAATCGTGACTGCGCCTTGATCTCGAGCGCCAGGTAGTCGCGGCCTCGCCGCAGCAGGAAATCGACCTCCGTCTGACGAGCCTGCGCCGGCGCCCAATATGAAATCTCCTCGAACACATCCGAGCCGCCATTGTGGGCTCGTAAGACGGTCAGCGCCCACCCTTCGAGGAGCGGCCCGCGTTCCTCGGCCCCCACCGGACCGAGCTGCCGCTTGGCAGCCCGGACGACCCCGGGGTCGACCCAATAGAGCTTGGGATGCCGGCGTTCGCGTACGCGCAACCGCGCGTCAAACGCCGGCACGATGGTGACGAGGAGCGTGTCTTGAAGGATGCGCAGGTAGCCTTCCACGGTCGTCCGCGCCGTTGCTGCGTCGCGCGCCAGGCCGGCGACATTGATGACCTGCCCGTGAAACAGCGCGGCGACGGGAAGGAACCGCAGGAAACCGGGAAGGTTTCGGACGAGCGCCTCCGCCCGAATCTCTTCTCGCACGTACAGCTGCGTGTACGCGTCGAGTGTGGCTTTCGGGTCGGCGGCCTGCCACACGAGCGGGATGCTGCCGAACCGCATCACGCGCTCGAGGGTGAAATCCCGGCCCAGCTCGGCCGGCACGAGCGGATACATCGTCCGAACCGTCGCGCGACCCGCGAGGAGATTGGTGTTCGCCGTCTTCAGGCGCCTCGCGCTCGACCCCAGGAGCACGAACCGGCGTCGATCTTCTTCAATGGCCCGGTGGACCTCGTTGAGCAGCGCCGGCACACGTTGCACTTCGTCCAGTATGACGACGCGCCCGCGCGCCACGTCCCTGAGCTCGAGGGCCAGCAGGCCGGGATTGGCGACCAAGGCCTGGTAACGGGATTCGTCAAGGAGGTCGACGACATGAGCGCCGGCGAAGGCCTCACGGGTCCACGTACTCTTGCCGGCACCGCGGACGCCAAAGAGAAAGAAGCTCCCCTTTGGGGCGGCCATCAGCCGGCGATAGTGGCGTGGTGCCATGACGCCGTCATTATACCGTGCATAATGACGACATCATGTTATAACGCGACGCGCCTCAGCTGCTCGACGGCATCTGTCAACAGCCTCCTCGCCACACCCTGACGCGGCAGCCAGGCAGCGGGTCGAGCCTGCCCTGAAGCCGGCCCCGCGTGGCGGAACCGAAGATCTCGAGACGCAGGACGCCGCACGCCTCGCACAGAGGTTGGAGGTCCGACGCTCGTGACTCGATCTGCCGCTTGACCGTGGCGCGCGTGGAGGCTGTGCTGCAAGGCAAGATCTGGGCGGCGCAGGATCCCGATCGGCCGGCGAGCACG
>CAZGLC010000346.1:0-3850 GCA_964526235.1 uncultured Bifidobacteriaceae bacterium | reverse complement strand
TAACGTCAGCGCTGAGCCGCGGCGCGCCAGCGTCAGTCTCGCGCCGTCGGCTCCAGCGTGTTGGGCCGTCTCGTGGCACGGGCCGGCTGATGTCTGGCTCGTCTTGGCGAGCGCTTCGGAGGGAACGACACCAGCGGCGTACCGTCGTCCGAGGCGTCCTCGCGCTCCAAGGCCTCGACGATCGCGGCCACATCGTTCCCGTGCTCTCGCGCGATCGCCTCACGATGCTTGCGAACTTCCTCGACGATTGGGTCGCGGCGAATCATGATTTGGGCTCCATCAACTCTTCAGGTGTGCAGATGACCGGCGGAACGAATCCGGCTCTCCGAACGGCCTCCTCAATCTTGCCACGAATGATCGCATTCGCGAGATGACGCAGATTCCAGGTCAGCAGATAGTCGATGCCGTTCACGGCGGCGATGCTCACGTGGACCGCGTCCACTACCGCCTTCGGCGGTAAGGTGCCGTCTTGGATCAGCGCATCAGCCAGCTTCGCGCCGCGGCGGCCACCGGCGAGCCTGGGAATGCCGCGCAGGGCCTTCAGGCGGCGGTTTGCGGCCTTGGTGTCGCCACGCCTGGCTTCGGCAGCCACCACACGTGAGACGAAAAGATCGAAACGATTTCGGCCGCTCCACCACTGACGGGTGATCTCCTGATGTGCGGCTTGAATGAGATCCAGCGTCGGCGAGGCGACGAGATAGCTCACCACCGTAGTCTCCACATAGACCTTGGATTTCATCGTTCGCCGTCGTTTCGTCCGTCGATGCTGTCGGCCCAACGTTCTATGGGTGTACGGCGCCATTTCGTGGCACCCGGCTCCCCATGGTCGCCGCGCAGCTCCCGGCGACGGGTTCCATGTCGGGCCATTCTATTGGCGCTGTTTGCAGCGTCAAGATGCAGGGGCGCAGGCACTTCGGCGGACGGACGCGGATTCGACCTCTGAATTGGCGCTGGCGTCATAAAGCCGGAATTCCCCGGCTAGGCCGCGAGCGCCAATTGACAGCCGGGCCCCCAGACTGACTCCTGTGTGGCCCAGGGCGGTGTGAACAACAAGGCGAGGGGCCGAACGAGCCCCTCACCTCGAGAACCGTCGTGCGTCTCGTGAGAGACGTCTCGACGACATCTAACCGGTTAGTCGCCGCCTCCGGCGGTGGGGGTCTGCTGCTGAGCCGCGGCCGGGCCGACGGTCTTCTCGAAATCGGCGTGCGAGCTGGGATTGCCGTGGATCGGCACGTGCTGCATCACGTCGAGCTTCAGGCGCCTGACGTTGTTGTAGAGCGCGACCGAATTCGCGCTCACATTGGCTGCTGGCGTCGCCGGCGCGGGTGGCCCCATATCCGCACTGATCAGCAACTTCGGCCCCGGCAGGTAGACGATCGCCATGTCGCCGGCATGGTTGAGCCCCTCCAGGTGATAGCTGATGACCGTCTGCGTGCCGTCGCTGATCGCGTGCCGCTCGGCGAACGTTTCGAGTCTTTGAGGGCCGGGACCGGTCGTCGCAAACGGGAAGTTCGACAGACGGTCTGGACTCAGGGTGCGCGGCTGCGGCGCCAGCACGATCCGCTCGTAGAAGTCCTTGTTGGTCTCGTGCGTGACGATGGTGGCGCCTTCCGCCGCAAAGGCCCGGATGCCGCCCGAATGATCCCAGTGATGGTGTGTATTGACCACATAGCGGATCGGCTTGTTGGGAATCAGCTTCTTGGCCGCCGCAATCACGGCATTCGAACGGTTGTCGTCCAGCGGACCTTCGATGACGGTGATGTAGTCGCGGAATTCGACCGCGACGCTGTTATGCGAGCCGCCGGCCAGCAGCCACACGCCGGGCGCGAGCTGCGTCGTCGTCACGTTCACCGCCGGCGCCTTCGCCGTGCGCACGGCATCGGGGACCGTTTGCGCGGCATTCGCGACATTCACCGACGCTTTGCTGACGGTGAGATCCATGAAGTTCCGGCCACCGAGGAACGGGTGGTCACCCTGGTGTACATGCACGCGGTGGGGGAATTTCACGCCGCTCCCCACGTCGCGGTAATCGCTGTACCGGATCTCGACCTGCATATCCCCCATCACGGGGTTGGGAACCCAGGTGACCACGCGTTCGAGCAGATTCTGGTCGTTGAACTCGCCGGTCGCCCGGTACTTGCCCATGGTGGTGAAGCCGATGACCTTCAGCGTGCGGCCGGTCAGCACGAAATGCCGGTCGGAGACACTCACATTGGGATCCTGCTGCGCGGCCTTGATGAAGCCGTGCGGGCTGACCCAGAGCATGAATTGGCGAATCTCGGCCTGGTCCACCTGTGCCTGGGGCTGGCCCTGCGCGTTCAACGTCCACGCGAAATTGCCGCTGACGAAATTCGTCGTCCGCGGGGCGCCCTGGATGGGAAACCCCGCGCCGCCGCCGATGCGCGGATTGTTCCCCTGGACGCGCACGTACTCTTCTCTCGCCGATCGGCTGCCGTAATCGATCGTCTGGGTGTAACTCTGCAAGTCCACGCGGTTCCAGTCCTGGTCCGCCGTGAAATTCTGTCCGAGGAACCGGATCCATCCGGTGGCGTCATACTGAAGCGAGCTCACCGCGCTCGCCCCCACGGCCTTGTCGGCCGCCTGCAGCACGCTCCTTGCGTCCTGAGCGGCCGCTGCACCGGCCATCAGGGTCGATATCACGAACAGCGTCGTCCCGAGTGTGTATCTCATGGCCGTTCTCCTTGCTTCTTCGCGGCTCTCAGTGTGGTGCCGTCAACTTCGGCATGGTGTTGTTGTCGCAGAGGTACTCGACGAGATCGGCGTCGGGCACCAGACGAAATGAGATCGTCTGCGTTCTCCAGACCCGCGAGAACTTGCTCGAGTCGTCGACCGTCGCCTGCATCTGGAGCGTTCCGACGTTCGGCCGCCTGAACCGCTCCGTCAGGCGGAGCGACTCGCTGTGCGTCAGCGGCGTCAGATCGAGCCAACCCTGGCCGTTGAACCCGGCGCTCTCGACGACGAACTCATCGCCTTCCCATCGACCCACCGAGTAGCCGTACCAGGCCGGCTGCATGTCGGCCGGAAACGTGCGGCCGTCCGTGAAGATCTGGCGGAAGTGCTGGTACTCCTCCTGCAACAGGATCGTCAGCCCGGTTGCGTGCACGATCTTGATCGGCTCCGGCACCAGGTACGCATCGACGATCGTGTGAGGCATGCAGCGGCTCGAGGGGCCGTGATCCCCGCGGCGCATCCGTTCCTTGTACTCGGCTTCGGCCGCCGGGAGCAGCGGAAACGGCGTGCCGTCCTCGGTCCTGAGGCGAATCACCGGATCTTCGCCGCTCGTCTGTCCGACAGGCAGCGCGCCCGGCGTCACCTTCCAGTCCGGCATCCAGACACCCGACAGGTCGATCCGTCCGTCGGCGAGCCGTGGCGGCGGCGCGCCGAGATCGGGCCGGCCGTCCGCGGTGCGTGGAAGGTTCGGATCCCGATGGTTCAGCCACTGTGCCGATCCGCTGGCGACGGTGGCGGCGAGCAGCGACAGTGCGACACCGAGTCGGAGACTCATTCGGATTCTCCTCTGGAGGCCGCGAAGGGAGGATTCTACTACTTCAGCCGGCGGCTTCGTCGAGCACCGGCATGGTGCCGCGCCGGCTGACGACTCCTTCCACGGCGAAGACGACGAGCCCGATCCAGACGAGCGCGTAGCCGATCAGCTGAATGCGCGTGAACGGCTCGTCGAAGAGGAACGCACCGAGCAGGAACTGGATCGTCGGCGCAATGTACTGGAGGATGCCGAGCGCGGAGAGCGAGATGCGCTGTGCGGCGGACGCGAACAGCAGCAGCGGCAGGAGCGTCATCGGACCGCCGCCGACGAGCAGGGCCTGGGTCG
>CAZGLC010000345.1:0-3863 GCA_964526235.1 uncultured Bifidobacteriaceae bacterium | reverse complement strand
GAGGCCATCGCCCACTACGAGCATCTGCTGGGCAAGGCGCCGGACGAGGCGCGCCTTGCGGAGGAAGTCGTCTTCCCCTTCCTTGAGGCTGATCGAGTTGACGATCGCCTTTCCCTGGACGCACTTGAGACCCGCCTCGAGCACCGACCATTTCGAGCTGTCGATCATGATCGGCACGCGGGCGACCTCGGGCTCGGTGGCGATCACGTTGAGGAACGTCGTCATCGCCGCCTCGGAGTCGAGCATCCCCTCGTCCATGTTGACGTCGAGAATGTTGGCGCCGCCCCGGATCTGATCGAGCGCGACGGCGGCGGCGTCGACGAAATTGCCTGAGGTGACGAGCCGGGCAAAGCGGCGCGAGCCGGTCACGTTGGTCCGCTCGCCGATCATGATGAAGTTGCTGTCGGGGCGGATCGTGAGTGTTTCCAGGCCCGCATACTGCGTGAATCGTTCCGGGATCCGGGATTCGGGATCCGGGGCCCGGAGGTTCTCCGTTCGGTCGGATCCCGGATCCCCGATCCCGGGTCCCGGCTCCGGGCCTCGGCGAGGCGGAATGGTTTGCACCGCATCGCCAATCGCGCGGATGTGATCCGGCGTGGTGCCACAGCAGCCGCCGAGAATGTTCACGAAGCCCGACTCCGCGAAGTCGCGCAGCAGCCGCGCCGTGTCGTCCGGCAGCTCGTCGTACTGGCCGAACGCGTTCGGCAGGCCCGCGTTCGGGTAGGAGGTCACGTAGCACTCGGCGATGCGCGCGAGCTCGGCGAGGAACGGCCGCATCTGCTCGGCGCCGAGCGCGCAGTTCAGGCCGACGCTGAACGGCCGGGCGTGGCGGATCGACACGTAAAAGGCGTCGAGCATCTGCCCGGACAGCGTCCGGCCGCTGCGGTCGGTGATCGTCGCGGACACCATGAGCGGCAGCTCGACGCCGCGCTCTTCGAACGTCTCGAGGATGGCCGCGATCGCCGCCTTCGCGTTCAGCGTGTCGAAGATCGTTTCGACGAGGAGCAGATCGACGCCGCCGTCGATGAGCCCCCGCGCCTGCTCCCGATAGGCGTCGCGCAGCTGGTCGAACGTGACCGCGCGGACCGCCGGGTTGTTGACGTCGGGCGAGATGGAGAGCGTCCGATTCGTGGGGCCGATCGCGCCGGCGGCGAAGCGGGGTCGATCGGGCGTCTGCCGCGACCACTCGTCGGCGGCGGCTCGCGCGAGCCGCGCCCCCTCGACGTTCAGCTCGTAGGCGAGCGCCTCGAGCCCATAGTCCGCCTGGGCAATGGCGGTGCTGCTGAAGGTATTCGTCTCGATGATGTCGGCGCCGGCCGCCAGGTACTCGCGATGAATGTCGCCGACGACGTCCGGCCTCGTCACGATCAACAGATCGTTGTTGCCGCGCAGGTCGCGCGGATGATCGGCGAACCGCGTGCCGCGGAACTCCGCCTCGGTCAGCTGGCGGCGCTGGATCATGGTGCCCATCGCGCCGTCGAGCAGCAGGATGCGCCGGGCGAGGAGATCGTGGAGGCGATCGGTGACGGTCATTGGGCTTTGGGCTTTCGGCGATGGGGTTTGGGGAGGTCAGGCTTGGTGCCGGATGCGATGAGGACGACGAACGGGTCGCCGCTCTGGCGCGCGCCAACCTGGACGCGCACGTCGCGGAGACCGGCGCCCTCGAGCAGGCGCTCGAGCGCGGCGTCGCTGAAGCCGAGCCACCGATCGCCGAATCGCGTGCGCACCCACTGCTCGTCATGTTCGCGGAGGTCGAGGACCAGCAGCCGGCCGCCCGGCCGCAGCACCCGGACCGCTTCGGCCAGCGCCTGCTCGGGATCGGCCGCGTGGTGCAGCGCCTGGGAGAGGAGCGCGAGATCGACGGTGGCGTCGCCAAGCGGCAGACGCGCCAGGTCGCCCTTCTTCCACTGGACGTTGGTGAGGCGGCGCCGCGCCGCCAGCGCCTTGGCGCGCTCGAGCACCTCCTCCGATCGATCGATGGCGACGACGGTGCGCGCCCATCGGGCGGCTTCGAGCGTCAGGTAGCCCTCGCCGCAGCCGATGTCGGCGACCTCGAGCGGCGGCAGCAGATGCCCGAGCGCGCGGGCCCACGCCGCCCAGCTGCGTCCGGGAACGAGCTGCCGGACGTCGCCGTGCGTCTCGAAGTTCTCCTTGCGGTGCCGCAGCACCTCGTGCAGCCGCGCTTCGTCTTCGCGCACCGCGAGCTCGGCCGCGGACGCGGCAAACTGCGCGTCGAGCAGCGCCCAGAGCGGGGTCCCCGCGGCGCCCTGCGCCGTGGGGTGCGAGAGGGGTGCCTGGCCGTTCCGCCGGCGATCTTCGTCAGCCAGCCGGTAGTAGACGTAGCCCCCTTCGCGCTCCTCCACTACGAGCCCCGCATCCTTCAGCAGCCCCAGGTGGCGCGACACTCCCGATTGGGCGACCGCCAGAATGCCCGTGAGCTCGCTGACGTTGAAGCGGTCATGCGAGAGCACGCGCAACAGGCGCAGCCGGGTGCCGTCGGCCAGCAGGCGAAAAAGGGCAGTCGTGCGATGCATCGCATCTATAAATCTACATATGTTGATTCGGATGGTCAATCGCTGCGGCTGCGTGACGCCACAAATGTTGGATTCTTGACGATTCCGCCGTTTTCGCGCGTTGTCAGCCGCGCCTCGATCCGCGATAATCGAGCCCTACAAGCGAATTGCCCTCCGGGGTCCATCTTTTCCAGCGAAAGGACGCGTCGGACGATGGGATCAGCAGCTCTGTTTGAAGCCGCGAAAAGTATCCGTGACTGGTCGATCAACGAGGGTCGCGCCGCCGCGAGACCCAGCAAGGCGGTCGAGGCGTTTGCCTCGCTGGTCTTCCACGACAAGCTGCAGCAGGAGCGTCTGCCGAAGCCGGTGTACAAAGCGCTGCGGGCCACGATCACCCGCGGCGAGCCGCTCGATCCGGCGAGCGCCGACGCGGTGGCGGCCGCGCTCAAGGAGTGGGCCGTCGAGCACGGCGCCACGCATTACACGCACTGGTTCCAGCCGATGACCGGCATCACCGCCGAGAAGCACGACTCGTTTCTCGTGCCAATGCAGGACGGCACGGCGATCACCGAGTTCCGCGGCAAGGAACTGATCAAGGGCGAGCCCGACGCCTCGAGCTTCCCGTCGGGCGGCATGCGGTCCACCTTCGAGGCGCGCGGCTACACGGCGTGGGATCCGACGAGCCCGCCGTGGCTCCACGTGAACGGCACGAGCGCCACGCTCGTCATCCCGACCGCGTTCGTGAGCTGGACGGGAGAGGCACTGGACAAGAAGACGCCGCTCCTGCGGTCGATGGAGGCGGTGTCGAAACAGGCGGTGCGTGTGCTGAAGCTGTTCGGCTCGACGGCCGAGCGCGTCTTCGCGACCTGCGGCCCCGAGCAGGAGTACTTCCTGATCGATCGGAACTTCTATTTCGCCCGTCCCGATCTCATCAACGCCGGCCGGACGCTTTTCGGCGCCAAGCCGCCGAAGGGGCAGGAGATGGAAGACCAGTACTTCGGCTCGATTCCCGAGCGCGTGCTGGCGTGCATGACCGACGTGGAACTCGAGCTGTTCAAGGTCGGCGTCCCGGTGAAGACCCGCCACAACGAGGTCGCGCCGAGCCAGTACGAGATCGCGCCGGTGTTCGAGAACGCCAACCTCGCCGTCGATCATCAGATGATGACGATGGAGACGCTCAAGCGCGTGGCGCCGAAATACGGGCTCGCCTGCCTGCTGCACGAGAAGCCGTTTGCCGGCGTCAACGGATCGGGCAAGCACAACAACTGGTCGCTCTCCGATGAATTCGGCAACAACCTGCTGAGCCCCGGAGATACCACGCACGACAACATGCAGTTCCTGGTGTTCTGC
>CAZGLC010000344.1:0-3877 GCA_964526235.1 uncultured Bifidobacteriaceae bacterium | reverse complement strand
TCGAGAACCGTGACACGCAGACCTGGGGCATCAACTTCGAGCGCAAGCTGCGGCGATCCAACGAGGACAGCTACTGGTCGCCGCTGCCGCGTATCTACGATCTCGACCGCGTCTCGATGGCGGGCACCATCGAGGGGCTGGGCGGCGTGCGGCCCGGCATGAATCTCCGGTTCAAGCCGTACGCGGCGACCACGTCCAGCACGCAGCGCGGCCGGCGGACGGCGAACCAGCTCGACGCGGGGCTCGACGTGAAGTACGGCGTGACGAGCGGGCTCGTCTGGGATTTCACCCTCAACACCGACTTCTCGCAGGTCGAGGTCGACGAACAGCAGATCAATCTGACGCGGTTCAGCCTGTTCTTTCCGGAGAAACGGGACTTTTTCCTGGAAAACTCGGGCATCTTCCAGTTCGGGAGCCAGGTGCAGGGCGGCGCCAACCGCCAGAACGAGCTGCGCCTCTTTTTCAGCCGGCGCATCGGCTTGTCGGACGAGGGCGAGCCTGTGCCGATTCTGGGCGGCACGCGGCTGACCGGGCGCCAGGGCGCCTACTCCCTCGGCGTGATCAACATCCAGCAGCGCGACACCGACGCGGTGGCGGGCGCCAACGTCACCGCGCTGCGGCTGCGGCGCGACATTCTGGCGAACTCGGACATCGGCGCCGTCCTGCTCAACAAGGAGGAGGGCGGACCGCAGTTCAACCGCGTCGGGGGCGTCGACGCCAATTTCCGCTTCGGGTATCTGAGCCTGAACGGGTACGTCACGAAGACCTTCTCGCCTGAGACGGACCTTGCCAGCCGGGGCAACGCCTACGCCACGCGCGCCGGCGTCGACTACGAGAACCGCGAACTCCGGTTCCAGGTCGGGCACGGAAGCATCGGCGAGCGGTTCAACGACGAACTGGGATTCGCCCCGCGTTTGGGCGTCGAGAACCTCGACGCATGGGTCGGTTACCGGTGGCGTCCGGCCGCGGTGTCGAGCTGGGTGCGGCAGATGCAGCCGCACTGGGAATTCGACATGTTCACGCGGCAGCACGACGACGGCCTCGACACCCGCTTCATCGGGTACCACTGGAATTTCAATTTCCAGGATGGCTCGAATGCCGAGATCGGCGTGAATGAGTACGCCGAGGACGTGCCGGTGGCCTTCACGATCAACCGCGCCTCGGGCACGCGCGTGCAAGCCGGGCGCTACCACTACCCGGAGTACTTCGGCTTCTGGAGGACGAACGAAGCGGCGGTCGTCTCGGTCGTGACGCGCTTCAACGTCGGTCCGTTCTACGACGGCGAGCGGCGCACCGTCAGCGTCGGGCCGACGGTACGGCTGAACGAGAAGTTCAATGCCGCGGTCAACCTGCAGCTCAATGACATTGCCCTGTCGAGCGACTCGTTTCTCTCGAAGCTCGTCACGACGCGCGTGAACTACAACTTCAACACGAAGATGTTCTTCAACGCGCTCATTCAGTACAACAGCGACAACCACCAGTGGACGTCGAACCTGCGGTTCAACATCATTCACCGGCCGCTCAGCGACTTCTTCCTCGTGTACAACGAGCGGCGCGACGAGCGGTCAGGTATTCTGTTGAGCCGCGCGGTGATCGCGAAGATGACCTACCTGATGGCGTTCTAGGCTGGTCATTCGGTTCTTCATCCGGACCAGACCAAAGAGGAGCGCGCTGAGCAGGATGAACCCGAGGTAGGCCTGCTCGAGCGGCAGCCGGCGGTGCAGCGCCATGCTGAGGACGCCGTACGCCATTTCCACGTGGATCCAGTAGACGAAGAGCGACGAGCGGCCGAACTCGCAGAGCCACGACCGGCCGCTCATGCCGGGGTCCCCGCCGCGCACGCCTGCGCGGTGGGGTGCGATACCGTTCCACGCGTACGCGAGCGGCACGAGCGCCGTGACGACACCCAGGCGCACGAAGAAGAAGGTCGGCGAGCTGGTCCAGAAATTCGTCGCCGCATAGATGGGCGGCAGCAGGGATGCCGCATAGCCGCCGAGCGCGATCGCGGCGCCGGCGACGGCGAGGCCCAGGTTGACCCGCCGCTCCTCCTGCGCGGTGCGCGCGGCGTCGAGCCACACGCCGACGGCACCGCCCGCGAAGACGAAGCCTGCCCACGGCAGCAGCGTAAACGTCGTCATGTTCGGTGCCGGCCGCAGGTACGCCTCGAGCGGATCCGGCAGCACGGCCACCCATCCGGCCGCCCGGACGAGCGGCGTCACCATCGCCGCCGCGACCGCCCCCGCGGCCAGAAGGAGCGCCCGCGACCAGCGTCCGCGGCCGGCGCCCCACAGGAGCGCCCCGGCGATCATCGCGACGCCCATCACGTTCAGGATGTCCACCTTGAGGAGCGTCTGGGCCGGCCCGCCGCTCAGCGCCCACGACTGCAGGCGAAAGAGGAACGCCAGGCCGACGATCTGCCATCCGCGGCGCCGCGCCAGCGCGGCAACCTCGCGCGCGGAACGGCCGCGGCGCATGCGCGCGCCGGCGCCGAGCGCGAGCGCCAGGCCCGCGAGGAACAGGAAGATCGGCGTGCCCGCCAGGCCGCCGACAAAGGAGATCCAGTGGTACGCCGTGCGGCTGCGGTCTGCAACCGCGGTCCATGCGTCGATGACGTGCCCCTGAATCATGATGAGCACGCCGACGCCGCGCAGCCAGTCGAGATAGCCCTTTCGATCGGTCACGGATGCACGTCGAACGTCGTCGCGAAGGTGATATCGGGACGCATCGAGTGCCACACCGAGCAGTACTTCTCGCGCGACAGCGCAAGGGCCCGCTCGACGGCGTCAGACGGCACTGCGCCCGACACGTGGAAATGGAGCGTGATCCGAACGAACCGGCGTGGCGGCTCCGGCGCCCGCTCGCCCGTGAAGGCGATCCGCAGGCCGGTGAGCGGGTGCCGCCCTTTGCGCAGAATCTCGACCACGTCGGCGCCCATGCAGCCGGCCAGCCCGAAGGCCGCCAGCTGCATCGGCGAGGGTCCCGCCGCTCCGTCGGCATCGACGACGATGGCGGCGGCGCCGCTCGTGGCGCCGAAGCGCAGCCCCTCGGACCAGAGCAGCTCGGCGACGAGCGGCGGTTTGGCGTTGGTCATCGCGTAGGGCGGGCCTTTACGGCCCGCCGGCCGCTAACGCGCGACCGTCTGCATCGGCGGCGCAGCCGCCTTCTTCCCGCCGCGGAAGCCGGCGACGACGAGCCACAGCGTCGGCATGAGCACGAGCATGTAGCTCAGGTACTGTCCGTAGCGGCCATCCGGCCCGTACGGCTCCGTCGCCCAGTGCAGCGGCTCGCTGTAGGGGAAGATGTTCGCCTCGGTCAGCTCGTGGAAGCCGTAGATGAGAAGCTGCACGACGAACACGCCAAGGAAGACAGCGGTCACCTGGAAGAAGAGCACCAGGTTGATCCGGTGGCCGTAGCGCGACCAGAGCCACGCGACGCCGGCCGCGCACAGCGTGCCGGCGGCCGCGCCGCCGATGACATCCGCCGCCCGCACCTGGAAGAGCAGCGTGCCCATCAGCATCGCCGTCTCCATCCCTTCGCGCGTGATCATCAGCAGCGTGAAGAGAAAGACACCGGCGAACGCCTTGGCGCCGGTTCTGAGCGCCGACTGCGCAAGCCGCTCCTCGATCTCGTGCTTGATCCGGCGGGCGTGGCGCCACATGTGGACGATGAGCGTCGTGACGAGCACCGCAGCCGCCAGCGCGAGCACGCCTTCCCAGAGCGCCTGGTTGGACGCGCGCTGCAGGAGAATGCCGGCGCCGATGCTCACGAGCACCGAGACGACGATTCCCCAGTGGACAGCCGGCACGAGCTGATGGCGCCCGCTCTTGCGCAGGTACGCCAGGCTGATGGCGACGATGAGGAAGGCCTCGAGCCCTTC
>CAZGLC010000343.1:0-3890 GCA_964526235.1 uncultured Bifidobacteriaceae bacterium | reverse complement strand
ATGCTGATCAACCACTTACAGACCACCGAACCCCGAACGTTGGGACACTACTGGTAATCGACTTAACCTAAATTAACGTCGCCTGTTGTTTTAGGTTCGTGAAGCCATCGAATGAAGCGCGCACTGCAGGGGCGGTATCTGACGATCTCGACCACCGGTGAAACGATGCGGGCTTTTGTGCCGGCGCCGCTGCCGCCGAGCCCTGCCATCGACTGGAACCCGGCGCTGCGTGCACGATTCGACCAGGCGCTGCTGGCGCTCGGACAGCTCGACGCCGTCACGCTGCTGCTGCCGGACACATCGCTCTTGCTCTACAGCTTCGTCCGCAAGGAGGCGGTGCTGTCGTCGATGATCGAGGGCACCCGGTCGTCGCTGGCCGACCTGATGCTGTTCGAACTGGACGAGCAGCCGGGCGTGCCGGTGGAGGACGCACGCGAGGTCAGCCTCTACATCGCGGCGCTCGAACACGGCCTCACGCGGCTGCGGGAAGGTTTTCCGCTGTCCCTGCGCCTCCTGCGCGAGATACACGGCGTCCTGCTCAATCACGAGCGCGGCCGGCAGAAAAATCCGGGCGAATTCCGTCGCAGCCAGAACTGGATCGGCGGCACGCGGCCGGGCAACGCCGTGTACGTCCCACCGCCCGCCCAGGAAGTACCGGAGTGCCTGAGCCACCTCGAACGTTTTCTGCATGACGATCCAGAGCCAACGCCGCCGCTGCTCAAGGCCGCGCTGACGCATGTGCAGTTCGAGACGATTCACCCCTTTCTGGACGGCAACGGGCGTGTGGGTCGACTGCTGATCACGCTGCTGCTCTGCGAGCAGAAGGTGCTGCGCGAGCCGCTGCTCTATCTCAGCCTCTACTTCAAGTCCCACCGGCAGAGGTACTACGAGCTCCTGGACGAAGTCCGCCGCAGCGGCGACTGGGAGATCTGGCTCGAGTTCTTCGCCGATGCCGTGGTGGCGAGCGCGACGCAGGCCATCGAGTCGGTGCAGCGGCTACGGGCGCTGACGGAGGCAGACCGCGAGCGGATCGAGGGGTTAGGCCGGGCCGCGGCTTCGACGCTCGACGTGCATCGCGCACTGCAACGCCGGCCGATCGCAACGGCGGGTTCGCTGATCACAGCGACCGGCATTTCCCCGGCCACGATCAACAAGTGCCTGGTTCATCTGGAGCGGCTGGGAGTGGTTGCCGAGTTGACGCAAAAGCGGCGCAGCCGGATCTTCAGTTACGTTCGCTACGTCGAGATCCTGAACGAGGGCACCGAGCCACTGGACCGCGGGCCCCGAACATGAGCCAGTTCAGTTTCCTCGAGGGCGAATGGCCTGGCGTGGCTCACTTGAGTTGACAACGCGGAGCGGGTGGCGCACGGCGGGGCCGCCCCGCCCGCCGCGCAGGCGCCTCTCCCGTGACAAGTGCTTTTGGCGCCGAGGAAGGGTGGGGCTGCCGGGCGACGGGACCCGCCGCCTCGTGGACCAGGATGGGGAGCGCTGCCTGAAACACCCGTTCGGAGCAACCTTAGCAGCCGAATTGGCGAGTCCTAACGATGTTTCGTTTTTGAGCGTCGACCCCTCGTTATTCGGATCGATGGCTTTGGTGGCGGCAGAGCCGCCACTCGCGAAGCCTGAACTCGAATGTTCATGATACGCAGGGTTCGCACTGGCTGGTCTGGCGCCGTGCTCGATAACACGCGGAAGGGGGCATCCGCGGAGTTCGATACTCGCACGAGGGGCGGCAAATTGGTTCCAGAAAACACTGATGTGCTCATGCCGACTCTCTCCAACCCTCGTCGATAATCTTACCCTGCACGGCGTCAAACTTCATCCCGTCCTTCACCAAAGTCGTTCGCTTGAGTTCGTGCGACGTCGCAAAGCAATGCTTCAGGTCTAAGGACTCAATGACCGCGCGCATGTTGGTTCTTTTAACCGACTGCTGGGTTCCAAGCTCGATCTCTACGTTCCACGGTTGAGCAAACTTCATCTCTTCAGCCAAGGTAGTGTACACACCCCACATCGCGTCAGCGACGTCCGGCGTGGCGTCCTCAATAGGCAGACCGATATCCTTCGCCTCAGTCCTTCCAATAACGTAATCGTGAGACAAAAGTTGCCGAGTCAGCGCATTAATAATGCGTTCGACCTTCGATTCGTCGTCCAGGTGCTTCTTGAGCAGCTTCCGTGCCAGCATACCTATCTGTTCACGCGCTCGGTAGACCGCGCCGAGCGCTAATGGGTTCACACGAGTGCAGAGGTGTGCGAGCACTTCATTCATCCGGTCCTCTGCCACCTTCGCCTCAGCTCGAGCGAGCGAAAAATAACCGGCCACATCTTCAACGCTCACAGGTATGAACTTGGTCTCCGTGCCCTGGGTTAGGTTGGGACCGTGAGGGCTCGTGATGCTCGGATCGATAGGGCTCAGCTGTCCGAACGGGCCCATCACAATCTTATTTCCGGACAAGGCGATCAGCGTGGCGCAGCTGTGGGCGCGGAACGGAACCAACACCGTCACTTCCTTCGCAAGCTCGCGCATCGCGTTCGAGATCGCAAAGCCAGTCATCGTCTGGCCGCCGCGACTGTATAAGAGGAGCGCTAGGCGATCTACATTGCCAATGGCTCTAAGATGCTGGTAGAAAACCGGCCCTGCGTCATCGCCGATTTGCGTTTCCTGGCCACCTCGGTCGCTGGTGGCATAACAGATCACGCGCGCTGAGCAGAGTGCCTCAAGCTTCGCGATCAGCGTCTTCCGATCTTCCAACGCAGTTCCCCCTTTGTGCTCTTTGTGACCGTTCTTGTGACCATCGGCCCCGTAGCACTATACAAAACTCTGCGGTCTTGCGACGCTTTCCCTATGTTCCCTTGTCTGTGCCCCTCGGTCCCCACTCCGCCGCCTCGTGCTCAGGTGCCGGGCGCTCATCGGCGTAGGAGCCCGCTGGCCGCCAGGCACCAGCGCCGACCTCGCTCCAGATTCTCGCGTTTCTTCGTGAGCGGCAACATCCGGACCCGCGAACAGCGTGTTTCTACGCCTGGCGCGCGGTGGGGACTGACGTAGACTTGTTCGCAGAAGAAGACGCCATGCGCTGGCAGGACCACATCGTCGCGACGCCCGACACGCTGCACGGCTGGCCCAGGTTCAAGGGGACGCGGATTCCGGTTTCCGTCGTGCTCGATAACCTCGCTGGGGGCGTCTCCCCTGAAGACTTGTACGCCGACTATCCGACGCTGCCCAAGGAGGCGATCCCGGCGGCGCTGACCTATGCGGCCGAACTGGCCCGCGATCGCATCGTCCCGGTTCCGACCACGTAGCCGTGGCGGCGCTCACCCTCCACCAGAACGTCCCTGACGACGCCTTACGCCATCGCTCACTTGAGTGGACAACGCGGAGCGGGTGGCGCACGGCGGGGCCGCCCCGCCCGCCGCGCAGGCGCCTCTCCCGTGACAAGTGTTCTTGGCGCCGAGGACGGGTGGGGCTGCCGGGCGACAGGACCCGCGATCGGTGCGAGTCAAGTGATCCGGACACTGGCCACTGACCCACTGTGACGAGCCCCTTTTCCTTCCTTCACGCCGAATGGCCCGCGGTCCACGAGGCGGCTACCAGGGCCGCCGCGGCCGTGTATCCCGATCCGCGAACGGCGTGTTTCTACGCCCGGCGTGCGTTGGAGCTGTCGGTGGCGTGGGCCTACAAGCACGACGCTGCGCTCCGTCTGCCGTATCAGGACAACCTGAGCGCGCTGATTCACGAGCCGACATTCAAGACCGCGGCAGGCGAGGCGGTGTTCAGCAAGGCACGGGTGATCAACACGCTCGGCAATCAGGCCGTCCACAGCCATCGCCCAATCCAGCCGTCGGACGCGCTCACGGCGGTGCGCGAACTGTTCCATGTGGGCTACTGGCTCGCG
>CAZGLC010000342.1:0-3896 GCA_964526235.1 uncultured Bifidobacteriaceae bacterium | reverse complement strand
TGTTGGCTCTCACGTTAATCCACTGACGGTATCTCACGCTGGTTCGAGACGCGCGGGCGCGCGATTCTCTGATTGCTCCGTGCTCGGCGCTGAGGCGACCGCCGGGATCGTCGACGTTGGGCGTGAGAGGAAGGGCCGGTCGCCGTCGGCCGGCCCTGGGTCGGTGGGCGCGTGGGGTCAGGCGACTTCGGGGAGCGCGGCCTGGACGTGGTCGGCGGTGGCGAGCTTGGCGCGCGTGAGGGCCGCCGCGAGCAGCGTGTGGTGCGCGAGCAGATTGATCTTCCGGGGGAGCCCGCCGGTCGCCTGGTAGATCGCTTCTTCGGCCGACGGGTCGAAAAGCGGGACCTCGGCGCTGGCGAGGCGGAGGCGATGCGCGAGGTAGCCGGTCAGCTCCTCGCGGGTGAGCGCGGCCATGTGATAGCGGACGACGATGCGTTGCGCGAGCGCCTCGTGCACCGTCATCGTGAGGCGCCGACGCAATTCGGTCTGGCCGAGCAAGAGCAGACACAGGCGCGGCTCGGCGTCCATCTGATAGTTGGTGAGCAGGCGGAGATCCTCGAGGACATCGGGGCGGAGGTGGTGCGCTTCGTCGACGACGAGGATCGGCCGGGTGCGCGCGTCCGCACACAGGCGCGACACCTCCGTCTTGATCTGCCGGTAGAGCGCGGCGCGGGAGCGTTCGACGCTGAGCCCCATCTCCCAGGAGATGGTCTTGAAGAGGTCCATGACGTTGCCGGTGGACAGCGACACGTAGAGGACGCGATAGAGGCCGGTGTGGAGCTGGGTGAGGACGCGGCGCGCGGCGCAGGTCTTGCCGCTGCCGCTGTCGCCGGTGACCAGCCCGATGCCGCGCAGGTCGAGTAGATGCGCGAGGCGGACGTCGAGCTCCCGACTGCTGGCCGAGGGAAAGAGCTCGTCGGGGCCGATCTCCTGGCCGAAGGGGTGGCGCGTGAGGGCGAAATGTTTGCGGTACATGTCAGAAGTCCTCGTCGAGTTTGCGCAGCGGTAACCCGGGCGGCGGCACGCTGGCGGTGCTGGGGGTGAGGAGCTTCGTGCCGTGGTCGCGGCGGACGAAGCAGTTGGCATAGGCATCGACGCGGGCGGCAGTGCCGACGGCGCGGCCCTGGACGACGACGGTGACCCCGCGCGTCAACCGCGCGGGGTCGTAGCGCAGCGTGACGGTCTGCCCGACGAGTGCGGCATCGACCTCGAAGACGACGCTGTGGAGACTGACGGTGCGGTCCTGCTGGACCTTCCGTTTCTCTTCGAAGAGAAACAGCTCGGTGAGATCCTGCGTGGGCAGCGTGACGTGGTGGGCGGCACGGGCCCACTGCTCACGGGGCGTCGCGTCCTGCAGCCCGCGGTGCGGCGTGTCGAGGTACTCGTCCTCGATCCACGTCCAGAGACGCTGATTGAGCGCGTCGAGCGAGCGCGTGTCGGCGTCGAGCAGCGTGGGCAGGAGCTGCAAGCGTACTGTGCGAAACCACCGCTCGAGTTTTCCCTTTCCTTGTGGCGCGAAGGGCCGGGCGTGGATCAGGGTCACGCCGAGCTTGGCGCAGACGAGCGCGAGGTGGCGGGCCCGATAGGCCGAGCCGTTATCGACGTACAGGCGCTTCGGGACTCCGCGGCGCAGGATCGCGCGTTCGAAGACGGGCAAGAAGGCCGTGACGGTTTCGCTGCGCGTGAAGGCCGCGTACGGAATCATGCGAGTGGCATCGTCGAGCAACGCGATGAGGTACGTCTTGTGCCGTCGGCGATCCTCGGCGTCGAGTACCGTCGGCCCGTGCATCACGTCGCTCATCCAGAGCTCGTTGGCGGCGTCGTAGCTGAAGCGGCGCCGGTCCTTGGTCGTGGGCGCGTCGGTCGGGCGCGCCATCAAGCCGTGGCGAGTGAGCAAGCGGTGCACCGTGGCGAGCGCCAGTGGCACGTCGGGCGGGATGAGTCGCTGCTGCCGCGCACTGGCAATGATGAGCGCGACGCTGTAGGTCGGGTGCTGTTCCTTGAGCGCGCAGAGCTGATCGGCGACGGCCTGCGGCAGCGCGCGGGCATGACCCTGATCGGCCCGCGGGCGGGGCTTGAGGCCGTCGAAGCCGGCGCGGCGATAGGCGTAGAGCCAATCGCGCAACGTCTCGGCGGCGACGCGGCGGCGCGTGGTGCCGGGGATGTCGTACTCGCGAGCGGCCTTCTCGCGCAGGTGCGTGTGGAGTGAGCGGTCGCCGGCCGGCAGATGGAGCAGGTCGGCGATCAGCCCATAGCGAAACAAGGCGACGGTGTCCGCATGCGTCGCAGGATCAGGTGGTGGCATCGGTCCTCCTCGCCGCACCAACGCGGCGAGCGCGATCCTCACCGCAGAGGGCCGGCGCGGTCTGCCCCCATCCCGTGTGGGGCCGCGAACGGGCGCGCGTCTCGGCGGACAACGCGGGGATGGAATCCGAGCGGCGTCGGCAGTGTCGCCAAGTGCGGGGCGGCGTGGGTCCGTAGCGGCACCAACGCGGACGGCGTGGCCAAGGCGACACGCACGGCCGTCAGCCGGGCGTCACCGGTGAACAGATCGGGGAGGAGGGTGACGACGGCGAGCAGCGCGCGCCGCACCGGCATCAGGCGTCGTCGGACCCAGCGGACGGCCGAGGCCAGCGTGATGTCGGGGCGCAGGACGTCGGCTGCCGCCTCCACGCTCCGCGCCGTCTCCACGGTGGCCACCACCTGCTCGATCGGGTCGAGCGCACCGGGAAAGCGACTCGCCAGACAATCCGGCAGCAGACTGAAGGTCTCGTGCGCCGTCGGACAATAGTACCGGGCGATGCGCATCCCCACCGGCGTCCGGCGGCCATAGGTGCCATGGCGCACGAGGCCACACCCGCCGCGCGGATGGCGGGGACAGGCGGCGAGGGTTGCGTCACGCCAGGCACTGCGCGCAACATAGGCCTCGCCGGAGAGCGGGCACGCGTGACGCAGCTGCACCGGCCAGGGGACGCACGGTGGCCTCCGTGGCGTCCCCACTTCTCCTCGCCATCGCCGACGATGGCGACCGCCGTTCTATCACACCGTGCACGTCGCCCAGCCGGATCATCGGTGCCCAACCGCCCGTGGTATCTGCCGTGACAGGGGGGCGCTCGGCGGCATCCACGGGCCGGCATCGGGGCTTCGGCGACCGCCGCCGAGCGCCTGCACGGCTCTCTCTCGACCCGTCTGAACGCTTCTCACGCTGCGCTCAGCGATCAGCTATTTCGACCCTGGGAGAATCCGAGAAGATCCGTCGGAGGGATTACGGATTAACGTGAGAGCCAACAGCGGGCTACGTCATGGCGCTCTGGTCGCCAGGCTCGATATTCGGTGGAGGCCTGTACGGATTCCAGGTTCTACCGTGGCCTCTTCGACTCGAAGAGCATCCCGAGCATTGGCCTGAAGAGGTCGGGCGGTTTTGGATACAGGCACATCGAAGCGCCAAAGACGAGAACTGGGATGCGGCAGCTGTCATGGCCCGAAGCGCGCTCCAATCGGCGCTGCGCCGTCACAATGCCATCGGCGGCTCGTTGAAACAAGAAATCGACGACCTTTCATCCAAGGGAGTTCTGCCTCCTCACATGAAGGAGTGGGCGCACGAACTTCGAGAGTTGGGAAACGACGCGGCACACCCCGGTCCATTGGCGCCAAGGTCATCGGCTGAGGACGTCCGCGACGTAGTAGAGTTTCTCGACTTCTTGCTTCAGTACTTGTACACATTGCCCCACGAAATTGCCGAATACAGGAAGCGACGGCAGGGCAAGGCTGCGGGCGCGGTCTAACTCCGCATGCAGCCGACGGCGCCGGCGTGAACGTGCGCGCCGCGGCTGATGCGAAGCGTTAGCCAGGTCACGGCATTCACTTCACGACATGTCTTTCCGAAAGCTCGGCCT
>CAZGLC010000341.1:0-3901 GCA_964526235.1 uncultured Bifidobacteriaceae bacterium | reverse complement strand
GCGTCTCCAGGCGCGCTCAGGAACACGTTGGGGCCGACAAGAGGCGACGTATCCCATTTCTCGGCTTCGCGCAGCGCGAGCGCAAAGGTCCGCAGCACGCCTCGCGTGCGCTGAAACCCTTGAAGCTGCGTCCATTTCGCATAGAGGACTTCCGTCAGATCCGGATGGAAGGGGTAGCTCGCCAGGAAACGCTCTTCGGCGTCCTTCCTCGACTTCTTCGTTTCGTCGTCCAGCACCTCGATGCCGTTAAGAGCCTCGATGACGGGCTTCCGGAAGCCATCCTTGTTCCTCAGCGAATCCGGCGTGAAGAAGCGCCGCCGCAGCACCTCGGCCACATCCTTCTTGCCGACCGGCTCGACACCTTCTTCGCGCTCGCGCCGGAAGATCGCGTAGAGGTCGTCGATGATGTCGCGGCCGAGCGCGTCGTTCTTGGCGACATCCGTGGCCAGGAGCGACGCGACGATGGCGCAGCGGTCGACTTTGGTGGCAGCCTGCGTCAGAGCCTGGAAGAAATTCTTCAGGCGCTCGCGCCATGCCGGGTCGGCGTCCACCGCCCCGTGGGCGAACATCAAGACCTCGTCCAGCAGGAGCAGGGTGGACCGTCCCTCTTTCAGGGGAGCTTCGAGCATCGGCACCAGCAGGTTCTCGGCGGGAGCTGTGCGCCGCTCTTCAGGCAGATCGTCCGGATGCAGCAGGCGGAGGCCGTCGGCGCCGGCGAGCTGCCACGCCAGCGCGCTCCATGGCTGGCGGAGCATGCGCCGGTTGCCGGAGGGGTCGCGGACTTCGATGCCCTTTTCGACATCGAACTTGTCGAAGGGCAGCACCGCCACACGCGTGGCCGGCAGCGGCACGTCGATGCGGGCTTTGAACTCGTGGACGGCCGGGAGGTCCGGGAGTGACGCGGGATCGTTCACGAGATGAAACAGCGTGATGAGCGTATGCGTCTTGCCGCCGCCGTACGTGAGCTCGAGCTGGCGCACGGCTTTCTGGTTCTTGCCGGCGAGGCGGCGGACGACGTCACGGGCCAGGTCGAGGAGCGCCGACGTCGGGTACGTGAGAGCAAAGAACTCCTTCGGGTCCTCGTAGATGCGCCGCCGGCCGCTTTGCAGCGCGACGTCGTAGAGGTCGGCGGCGAACTCGTTGAGGGCGAGCTCGCCGGTCCTGAGGTCGTCGCGCAGGCGGACGATCTGGTGCCAGGGGGCCCATGAAGGCTTGGTCATGATTCCTCGATCGGAGTCGGAAGGGGACGAAAGCGAACGTGTTTGAATTCACAGCCACGAGCCGCTCGATCCGGCCGTGTGACGGCTGGCACACGCTGGACAGTCACAGTCGTGCCCTCTGTTGGCAGAGAGATGCACCATGCCGTGGTCCACGCCGCCGGTAGCGTCGAATCGACCGATGATCGGCTTGATCAATGTCGCGTCCCGCCGCTCGAAGAGCAAGTAGAGCGCGTGTGCGACGTAGTCGGCGAGTTGAAGCATCCGACTCTCCTTCGCTGGAGCCGAGAAAGGGATGTCACTCAGGGTGGTAAGGACGCCCCATTGCGTGCCAAGTCCACGAAATTGACTTACCCATGCTTTCGCGCGCTGCTCGTAGTGGCTTTGCGCGAGAATGATGAGGCCACGCTGCGGATTGAGCGAGTGAACCGCAGATGTTGTGGTGGGGTGGGGCTACTTCCAAGCTTCGCGGATTCCGATGATACTCACAAGGACGATCAGCGCGGACCCTATGTACACGTAAATCTCTAGCCAACTGCTCGCAATGTCACTGACGGGGCGGGATCTCCAGATGACCCAGTAGAGCGGGAACATCGCTTCCGGGATGGCGTATCCGGCGAGCGTGGCGCTAACCACATGCCCCACCGGGCCAGACATGGCACTAAGAGCCCGCCATCTCTTGAAGAGAGTGATGACGAAGAAAATCAGCCCGAGAACGAGGGCCGCTCTGTGGAAGACCGCTAGAACCTTTGCGGCTTCCGCGACCCATTGCTCGGGTGTCATCTGGCGACTACACCCCGTTTTTCGGGCTGATTTCTGCCAGCCTGCTTCGCCGTGGCCGCAAGGTTGGTGCTCGTTGTCAGCACAACCACAAATCCGACGAGGCTGCCCAGCACTGCGCCAACCATCCCAAAGTACGTGCCAGCCAAGAATGCACCGCCGGCGAATGCACCGCCAGCCTCTAGAAGCGTCAGCGCCGATAGTCGCGAATATCTACTTGTACCGCTGTTCATAAAGCCATCCCTGTCGGTACCGCAAGACGATCCGTGGCCTACGGCCCCACTCATGATTATGCCTCCGAATGGGTGGACGGGTGAACGTAAAACACTACCGCCACCGCCACCGCTGGGCACGGGTCAGCACCTGGGACGCAATCGGCGTGACGTGATGTCAAGCGTGACGTGATCGCTGAGGCCAGCGACCATTGCTGTCGTGATCCGACCCAGCTCGCGGAGCCGGCGAAGGACGGGGCCCCGGACGTTTTCGTTCGCCAGGAAGCGCATGTTCAAGTCAGTTCTTGACGGCGTAGACGCGTTCGGACCGGATGACTTCCGCGGCGTACGCCAAACAGGCGTGGACGTCCTCAACGGTCAGATGGTCGTACTGCTCGATGACCTGGGTTGGCGTGTAGCCGGCGGTCAGGAGGTCCATTACCAGCTCGACGCTGATGCGGGTGCCCTTGATGACGGGCTTCCCAACCAACACATCCGGGTTCGCGACAATTCTGGTACGCCAATCCATACGGTCCTCCGAAGTTCCTGGCCTGCGGTCATTGTAGGGCGGGTCCTTTTGGACCCGCCGTCATTTATCCGTCTGATCCATCGAAGAGTTTCGCGGGCGCTTGGCCTCTGGCCTGGAGATGATTCGAGATTCGCTCGAGGACGGAGCGTTCGTCGCTGCCTTCGTCGGCCAGCTCGATGAGCGCCTGCAGCACGTGCCGGAACGTCTCGCTTGGACGCAGGCCGCGCTCGTCGACGTACGCGTTCACCTTATGGACGTCGCCGTCGACCCACAGGTGCATCAGGTGATGGGCCATGTCGACAATCGGGACAGCTGAGAAGCCGTTCGCAGGCGTGGCTCCGAATCCGGCGCGCCGCCGCTGCTTCCACGGCCGGAGCTTGAACGTGCTGCCCGAACCCTCGTTGACGTCGCCTTCCGCGTCGGCATCGCCTTCTTCGGGCTCGCCGTCCTCGTCAGCCACCATTCCGCCGGTTCGGAGAAGGATGCCGTAGCGATTGGCGAGATCGCCTTCGGACAGATTGCACGACAGCGCATACAGAATGCACGCGCCGGCCGGCGCGTCGTTCATCCCGAAGTCGTGACGATGGAGCAGGTAGTACGTGGTCACATCGTCCAATCCGGCGACGCCTTCGAGCTGTGTATCGCTTGCCGAGGCGGCCGTTGTTCGGGTCAGCTCACCGAGCACGCGGCCGACGACGAATTCGACGACCAGGCGGCGAACGGCGCGCAGGAACTCCGACACCGACATCGTCTGGCCAGGGTCGTTGGCTTTCTTGACCACAGGATGTTTGCTGTACGCCTCGAGCGCCGGGCCGGTCGCGGCCCAGACGAAGTCCGGGCCGCGGATGCCGGCGTCCCAGAACTCACGCAAGCTGACTCCGATCCCTCGGCGCATCTCGTCCAGGACGATGTTGTCCCAGCCAGCGCGTGCCGTCGTGGATCTTTTTCTGCACACGAGCCAAATCGAGGAAGCGAGCGAGGCTCGCGCAAGGTTGCGAACTCCCCCTCGCATTTCGGTCTGGATCGGCAATGAGCCAGTCACGACGAAGCCGGATGCAATGACGGCGTCGACCAGTGTCTCCCAAGCCGCGGGCTGCTTGTTGGCGAACACCACTACAAGCCGACCGTCCGAAGCCAGTGCTTCCTTGCACCTTTCGAACGCC
>CAZGLC010000340.1:0-3904 GCA_964526235.1 uncultured Bifidobacteriaceae bacterium | reverse complement strand
CCGGCGGATCGTCCATCATCACGCGCTGGAGACGGCCGACCGCGCTGCGAACGGCTGCCTCGTTCGTGGACCTCCGGAGAAGCTCGAACAGGCGTCCCGCCTCGGCGTTCTCGTACCCGAAGGCGTGCAGGCCTTCGCGCCGTGGAACCGCCCAGAAGAGGTGAGGGCGGGCAAGCGTCGGACCGCTGATCATGTCGACCATGACGGCCTCGAATCGACCTTCACGGATTCGTTGATCCCACTCCTGCAGCGACACGACTTCGAACTGCACGTCGACGCCGACATCGTAGAGTTGCTTCTGCAGCTCGAGACCGATCCGCTCGAGAACAGCGAAATCCGCGGGCAATAGACACGTGAAGCGGAGGCGGGCGGGCGGCAGCGTTTCGGTGGCCGCCGCCCGTCCGGGACGAAAGCCGGCATTGTCGAGCAGGGCGACCGCAAACTGCGGGTCGAATGTGTACGGCAGGACCGAACCGTCATAGGCCCAGTGCCGGGGCCAGAGCGGCCCCGTTGATGGTTGCCCCTGTCCCTGCAGCACGGTGGCAATCAGAGCGTCGCGATCGACCGCAATGTTCAGAGCGCGCCGTACCGCCGGGGATGTAAATGGTGGCTTCTGTGAGTTGAACGCAATCAGGAATTGAAAGCTCCTGGCGAACGGCACCACCTGGATGTCGTCGTTGCGGATGAAATCGACCGCGTCCGGCGGGACGTCCGTCACCATGTCCACCTCGCCCCGAAGGAGGTTGGTCCACGCAGTCCGGAGCGTGTTAAATGGCCGAATCACGATCCGCTCGATCTGTGGCGTTCCCAGGTAGTACTGCTCAAAACGTTCCAGCACAATGCCCGCGGGCTCCCGCGAGGCGAGCCGGAATGGCCCCGTTCCGACGCTATTGCCGGACCCAATGGCGATGGGTAGTTCAAGCTCCTCTGGCAGGAATGCCGATGGTTGATCGAGTTCGAGCACGAGCTGCAGACGGCCGTCGGGTCTCACGTCGGTGACGGCGCTCAGAGACGGATACAGAGCGCGATTCCCTGGTAGCTCCATCCTGCGACGCAGAGCGTCCGCAGCGACCGATGCCGTCAACGGCGTGCCATCGTGGAATGTCACGCCGGGTCTCAACTGAAGGCGGAGGCGACGTCCGTCGTTCTCCCAGCTCCATTTTTCGGCGAGGCGCGGGCGGGCGCGACCGTCTGCACTGACCGCGACCTGTGTGAGGCCTTCGAGTGTGGAGAACGTGATCAGCGAGCCGATGCCCAGGTCTCCGCGACTGACACCGCTTTCGGGACTGCCAATGATCAGGACGCGTGTTCGTTGGCCACGCGGGGCTTCCGAAGGTGCGCAGGCGTACCCGGCGAGCAAAAAAACAACGCCGCACCAAATCCGCAAGGAGGTGCGGCGTCTGTGAACGGACGAGGAGCTAATCGCCCCGAAGGGGCTCTCTACTTCTTCTCCTGCGGCCCTCCGTCCTCCTGCACCCACGGGCAAAAGCTCTGCGGCTTCCTGATGGTCGATGCCTTCTTGATGACGGTGATCTTCATGAGTGTACTCCGTTTCGGGTGATTGGCCGATTCGCTACGCGACGGCTGCCGCGGTGCGCTCGGCCAGGCTGACGACGGCCGACTCGAACGCACCCTTGTGACATGACGGCTGATGCATGTCGCCAAGCTCGGTATGTGCCGCGACGGAACAGCCGCCGCCGCACACGGGAATGAACGAACACTCTCCGCACTCGTCTTTGTGGGGATTCAGGCGCTCGAAGCGCGCGGCTGCGGCTTCGCGCCACTCCTCCTCGCGGCCGTCGATGTGCCCCGTCGATTCGGCCTTGGAGCCGGTGAATCCGGGACAGGCATAGATCGACCCGTCCGGACCCAGCGTGTGGGCGTGCCGCCGATGGATCTCGCACGGGCCCATGTGCACGCCGTCGGGCGTCGGGAAACCGCGCTTCCGCGTTTCGCTGCGCAGGAACGCCATCTTCTCGTCGGCGAAGTGGCAGGAGTCGCAGACGCTCGAGCCCTTCGGTGATCCGGCCCCGGCGCTCGACATGCACGTGCCGGCCAGCGGCTTGCCGGCACCCCCGACCACCGTGAGCGGAATGACGCCCTTCGGCGCCGCGGCCTGGTCGAACGGCTTGATGATCGGCTTGAAGTTGACCTTGGCGATCTTGTCGGCGAATTCCTGCTCGCGCAGGTAGTCGAGCAGGGCCGGGTAGCTGTCGACCGACGACTCGTCGAAGTTGCCGCCGATCGTGATCGGAACCTTGTGGGCGACCTGCCGCACGTTCTCGATGATCCGGTCGAAGGTCCCCTGCCGGCCCCGCAGTGGCCGCATGCGGTTGTGCGTGTCGCGGTCGCCGTCGAGCGTGATCTTGACGCCGTATAACCCGTACGGCGTGAGCCGGTCGACGACCTCCGGCGTGAGCAGCAGGCCGTTGGTGATCAGGCTGATGCCCGGGCTGACGCCGCGGCGCTCGCATTCAGCGTGGCAGCGCTCGGCGAGGTAGTAGGCCACCGGCAGGTTCAGCAGCGGTTCGCCGCCAAAGAGCGTCAGCACGAACTTCTCCGGGCGTACCTCGTCCAGCCGCCCGGCGATCCAGTCGACGACCCGGCCGGCCGCGTCGAGCGACATCTTCTCGGCGAACTTGTTGTAGTCGCCGTGATCGCCCTGAAAGCAGTAGTCGCACGCGAAGTTGCACTGTAGCGTCGTCAGCACCGTGACGCGCAGCTGCTCGGTGTCCTCGCGGAGGTTATCGAAGTACTTGTCCAGGGCGACGCGCTCGCTGTCGGAGCTTTCGACGATAAAGCCGTTCTCTGTCAGCGTGTCGATCGTGTCGCGCTCGTCGTCGGCAAAGCCCGACTCGCCGCGCGAGATCCGTCCGAGCAGGTCGGTCACGTCGGCCGACGCGATCAGCTGCGCATCGGAGAACGTGTTCATCAGGAACACTTCGTTCCGATCCGGCAGCGGCACCTGGACGTTGAACTTCGACAGCTGCATACGTCTCCCGTCGGCTGATGGCGTGGATTGACCGCACATCACGCGTGCCCTGCGGTCGACGGTTGAATCAGCAACGGACGTGCCGGAAGTGGGTGCACGCTTTCTTCGGCGTGGATTGAAGAATTTGCGAAGAGAAACGGCGCCTTCGGCAAGCTCTTCGCATTCGTGCCGTCAAGTGAATCCGGCCAATCGATTGGCGGCATGGCCAACGGAGTGGCTGCGATCGCGGCCGCCGGAGGCGTTTGGGTAGGGTTTTCCCGGAAAATCAGCGCAAGGAGGGATCGGCCAAAAAGTTGGCCGCCGGTACAACGGGTTGCTCGATGAGCCGGCCGGTCAGTTCCCGCGAATCTTCCTGGCGAGCTCCCGAATCTCGAGACGGTCCATCTTGACGTCGCCGCTCGCCAGAAGTGGACCACTTCTGCTCTCGACCGATGACCCACCTTGAGAGCGGGCTCTGAGAAGGTGATCTGAGATCGGGATCGCGCGAAGCGTTGCGAGCCGCGATCTTTCGTTCTGTCGTCTGTGCAGACATGCGGAAAATGGCGGTGGACGCTTGTGCGAAACCGCGTGCTGGGCGGTTTTGCAAGCCGCTGTGGACGCGTTCTGTGCGTCCACAGGGGCGTCAGCGTCCACGGCCTTCGCCGGCGTGGAATTAGCCTTGGGGATCTCGCAGCGATGGGCCGTCGATGCGAATCGTGTGGCACTGATGCCGGAGGCGACTGAGGAGCGCGTCGACGAGGGCTTTGTTGCCGAGAAACGTTTGCCACTCGGGATAGTCCAAATTCGTGGTGATAATCGTGGGCCGGCGGCGGTAGCGTTCCTCCATCAGCTTGAAAAAGATGTTGGTCTGTTCCGGCTTCAGATTGAGATAGCCGAGCTCGTCGATGTGCAAGACGTCGATCCGAATGAGCG
>CAZGLC010000339.1:0-3906 GCA_964526235.1 uncultured Bifidobacteriaceae bacterium | reverse complement strand
GCCTCGAGCTCCGGCTTCTGGATCTCCTGGATGTTGATGAAGACCTCGCGGCTCGTGCGCTTCTGGATTTCCTGCTTCAGCTTGTCGACCTCGGTCCCCTTGCGGCCGATGATGATCCCCGGCCGGGACGTGTAGATGTCGATCTTCAGCTTGTTGGCCGAGCGCTCGGTCTCGATCCGCGACACGCCCGCGTGCGAGAATCGCTTCTTGAGGTCCTGGCGCAGCGCGAGGTCCTCGTGCAGCAGCTTCGCGTAGTCGCGATCGGAGTACCAGCGCGACCGCCACGTCTTGTTGAAGCCGAGCCGGAATCCGTACGGATGAACCTTCTGGCCCACGTCTCTCTCCTTTACGCCTGTGCCGCGGCCTTTCGGGCCGTCTTCTTCGCCCCAGCCCCGGCGGCCGCACGCTTCCGGGCGGCCCTGGCCGCCGCCGCGTCGCTCTCCCCGGCCACGCGCGCGATCTTCAGCGGCCGCTCGGCAACGCGCACGGTGAGGTGCGCCGTCCGCTTCGTCACGCGGTACGCCCGGCCCATCGGCGCCGGCCGCACGCGCTTCATCGACGGCCCCTGGTTCGCGTAGCACGCCGACACGTACAGCCGCTCGACGTCGCCGCCGAAGCCGGCCTTCTGCTGCGCGTTCGCCACGGCGGATCGGAGCACCTTGGCCAGGTCGCGGGCGATCATCTTGCGCGTGAACTGCAGCGTCGCGAGCGCCTGATTCACGCCCTTCCCGCGAATGAGGTCGCACACGAGTCCCGCCTTCTGGGCCGACGTGCGGATGCCGCGCACGGTTGCCTGCGCCTCGATCATGCCTTCGCTCCTCCACCGCTCGCGCTCGCGCCTGCGCCCGCCCCGGCCCCCGCACCGCCGCCGCCGGCCGGCGCGCCCGGCGCGCCCGGTCCGGCCGCCACGGCCGCCGCCTTCTCGGTCTTGGTGGTGTGCCCCTTGAAGCTGCGCGTCGGCGCGAACTCCCCGAGCTTATGGCCCACCATGTTCTCGGTCACGTACACCGGGATGAACTTCTTCCCGTTGTGCACCGCCATCGTGTGGCCGACCATCTCGGGGATCACGGTCGAGCGCCGCGACCACGTCTTGACGACCTTCTTCTCGTTGGCCCGGTTCATCGCCTCGATCTTCTCGAGGAGCGGCGTATCGACGAACGGCCCTTTCTTCAGTGACCTGCTCACTTCGTTCTCCGCTGCACGATAAAGCGGCTCGTGTCCTTCCGCCGCCGCGTCTTGTATCCCTTCGTCGGCTGGCCCCACGGCGACACCGGATGGCGGCCGCCCGAGGTCTTCCCTTCACCGCCGCCCAGCGGGTGATCGACGGGGTTCATCGCCACGCCGCGCACGTGCGGCCGCTTGCCGAGCCAGCGGCTGCGGCCCGCCTTCCCGATCGACACGTTCTCGTGGTCGAGATTGCCGACCTGGCCGATCGTGGCGACGCACTCGACGTTGATCTTCCGGATCTCGCTCGACGGCATCTTCACCGACGCGTACTGCGCCTCGCGCGCGACCAACTGCACCGACGAGCCGGCACTGCGCGCGATCTGCCCGCCCTTGCCAGGCCTCAGCTCGACGTTGTGAATCATCGTGCCGAGCGGGATGTTCTTGAGCGGCAGACAGTTGCCCGGCAGGATGTCGACGCTGTCGCCCGCGACGACGGTGTCGCCCACCTTCACGCCCATCGGCTGCAGGATGTAGCGCTTCTCGCCATCCGCATAGGTGATGAGCGCGATCCGGGCCGAACGGTTCGGGTCGTACTCGATCGTCGACACCCTGCCAGGGATGTCCTTCTTGTCGCGCTTGAAGTCGATGACGCGGTACAGCCGCTTGTGCCCGCCCCCGCGCCACCACGACGTCACGTGCCCCTGGTTGTTGCGGCCGCCGGAGCGGTGCAGCGGCTCGGTCAGCGGCGCGTACGGCTCGTTCGTCGTGATCTCGTCGAACGTGAGCGAGGTCTTCTGCCGCAGGCCCGGCGATGTCGGGTTGTACTTGCGAATGGGCATAACTGTTTACGCTCCCTGCAGGAATTCCGGCAGCTTCTCGCCTTCCCGCAGCTTCACGTACGCCTTCTTCCAGTCCGCGCGCCGGCCGGCGTAGCGGCCCTGGCGCTTCACCTTGCCGTGCGCCACCGAGGTGCGGACGCTCTCGACCTTCGAGCCGAGCAACTGCTCCACGGCGCGCCTGATGTCGATCTTGTTGGCGTCAGTCGCCACCTGAAACACGATCGTCCGCCCGTCCTCGCGGAGGACCGTCGTCTTCTCGGTGATGACCGGACGGCGGATCACGTCGGTGATCTTCATGGCGACCCCAGCACTTCCTGCAGTTTTTCGAGCGCCGCCCGCGTGAGGACGACGCGCCGCGTGTCGATCACATCGCGCGCGCTGACGCGGTTCGACGGCAGCAGCCGCGCGCCCTCGATGTTTCGCACCGACAGCGTCAGGCTCTCCTCCAGCGTGACGTCGACGATCAGCGCCTTGCCGTCGACGCCGAGGCGCCTCAGCATCTCGGCCGCCGCCTTCGTCTTGATCTCGCCGACGCTCAACGCGTCGACGACGATGACCTGCTGGTCGCGCAGCTTCTGCGCGAGCGCCGCGCGCAGCGCGCCCTTCTCCACCTTCTTCGGGAGCTGGTACTCGTAGCTGCGCGGCTGCGGCCCGAACACGATGCCGCCCTTGCGCCACAGCGGGTTGCGGATCTCGCCCACGCGCGCCCGGCCGGTCCCCTTCTGCCGCCACGGCTTCTTGCCGCTGCCGCTCACGGCCGCGCGGGTCTTCGTGGCGTGCGTGCCGCGCCGTTCGGCGGCGTTCGCCCGGACGACCGACTCGTGGATCAGATCCGTCTTGATCCGCCCGCCGAACACGTCATCACGGAGGTCGACCGAGCCGACCTTCTCGTTCTGTGCGTTGACGACATCAACCGTCATAACCCTCTCGGGATCCGGGATCCGGGATCCGGGATCCGAAAGAACTCAGCACGTCGGGTCCCGGATCCCGGGTCCCCGATCCCGTCAGAGTTCACTTCCTGCCCTTCTTCTTCGCCGGCTCGGCCTGCGCCACCCTGATCGGCTTGGCCGCGATCGCCTTCCGGATGAGGACGACGCTGTTCGGGCCGCCGGGAACCGCGCCTTCCACGAGCAGTAGATGGTTGTCCGCGTCGACCCGGATGACCTTCAGATTGCGCACAGTCGTCCGCGCGCTGCCCATGTGCCCGGCCATGCGCATCCCCTTCACGACACGCGAGGGGTACGACGAGGCGCCGATCGACCCGGGCGCGCGGTGGAACATCGAGCCGTGCGTCGCGCGGCCGCCGCGGAAGTGATGCCGCTTGACGACCCCCTGAAAGCCTTTGCCGCGGCTGGTGCCGATGACGTCGACACGGTCGCCGTCGGCGAAGATCGCCACGGTCACCTGGTCACCCGCCTTCGGCGTCTCGCCGCCCGCCTTGACGGGCATCTCGCGGCGGATGCGCGTCGGCGGCACCCCCGCCTTCTTGAAGTGCCCGGCCGACGGCTTGTTCTCCTTGCTCGGCTTCGCATCGACGAGGCCGAGCTGCACCGCCTCATAGCCGTCGCGGTCGGGCGTCTTGACCTGCGCCACCACGCACGGCCCCGCCTTGAGCACCGTGGCGGGATGGACCGTGCCGTCCGCGTCGAACAGCTGCGTCATCCCGATTTTTCTGCCGATGAGTCCTGTCACCATTGCGCGATCCTTGCCGGGAGCCGGGATCCGGCCGAACGCCGAACCCATCGGATCCCGCATCCCGGGTCCCGGATCCCGGTTACTTCCCGTGTTCCTTGCCGAACGCCTTGATCTCGACGTCGACGCCCGCCGGCAGATCGAGCTTCATCAGCGCGTCGACGGTCTGCGGCGTCGGCTCGAAGATGTCGATCAGCCGCTTGTGCGT
>CAZGLC010000338.1:0-3906 GCA_964526235.1 uncultured Bifidobacteriaceae bacterium | reverse complement strand
TCGTTTCCCTCGCCCTCGACGAGCTCCTGCTGGATCGCCTTCAGCTGCAGCCGCAGGTAGTACTGCCGCTGTGCATCGCTCATCTCCTGCTGCGCCTGCGACTCGATCTTGCCCTTCAGCTCGAGGAGCGAGATTTCGCGCGTGAGCGCAGCCGAAATCATCTCCAGCTTCTTGAGCAGGTCGTTCTCCTCGAGCAGCGCCTGCTTGTCGGCGGCCTTCAGATCGAGGAGCGTCGCCAGCACGTAGACGAGGCGTATCGGATCGTCGATGTTGATGACGACGGCGCGCAGCTCTTCAGACAGGCCGGTGGCGAGCGAGAGCGCCTTGTCGATCAGCTCCTGCAGCCGCCGGACGTGCGCCTCGATCTCGATCGTCCGCTCGACCGTTTCCGGCTGCGGCGTGATCTGCGCCCGCATGGAGGTGCCGGTGCGCGTGACCACGTCGGCGCGCACGCGCGCCAGGCCCTCGATGATGATGTTGAGGCCGCTGCCGCTCTTGGCCATCTGGCGGATGACGCCGACCGTGCCGATCCGGACGAGATCCTGCGGCGTCGGGTCGTCCGCGTCGCTATGCTGCAGGAGCAGCAGCACCAGGCGGTCGGACCCGAGCGCGCGGTTCACCGATTCGATCGAGACCGGACGATTGACGGCCAGCGGCTGCAGCGTCAGGGGAAAGGCGACCGTGCGGCGAAGCGGGAGAACGGGAAGCTCGGAGGGGAGTGTCGGCGGCGGCGCGTCGGCCATAAGGCTCACGGCCAGTTTATCGTGAGTCGGTGTACGCTGCGTATGTGGATGAGCGACAGTTTTTCACCGAGAAGCCGGAGCAGCGTCCGGCCCGGCTGCAGTGCCCGCGCTGCCGGCGCACGAGCGATTACACGATCCGCTGGATACGCCGCACGAAAAAGGCGCAGATTCCCGGCGGCGCCGACGAGCGCGATCGCGCGCTCTTCGCGAAGGTCAAGGACCACCTCATCCGCGTCGACGATGACGTCACCTGCAAGGTGTGCGGCAAGCGCTTCGAGTTTCCGTCGCACCGCGGCCTGATCTTCCTCGAGGAGCTCGAGGGGCTGCCGCAGGATGTCGAGGAGGAGGACGAGGACGAGGCCGGCTAGTAGACGCCCGGGACGAGCCTCCAGCGGACGGTGGCCATGTAGCGGTCGTACGCGCCGGCCGTCGCCGCGCGGATGGTGCGCTCCTCGAGCGGGATCGCGACCAGCAGGTAGGCGCCGCTCACGATCGCGAACACCAGCCGCGTCATCGTCATCGGCGAGGCGGCGAAGACGAACAGAAACCAGCCGGCGTAGATCGGATGGCGAACCCACCCATACGGTCCCTTCACCGTGAACTCACTGGGGCCCGAGGCCTGAGGCTGGAGGCCTGCGAGTGCCCGGACGCCGAGAATCGCCGCGCTTCGGATGGTCAGCCACAGGCCCGCCGCTTGCACCGCCCGCAGCGTCCAGAGCGCGACGCCAGTTGCCTGCCATGCCGTGCCCGGCACGGGTCTCCACGCGGCGCAGACGAACAGGAACAGCAGACTCGCGATCCAGACGTACACGGAGCGTTCGAGCTCCGGTGGAACGACATGCGTGATCCACTGCCGCACGCGGTCGCGGGCGAAGACGCTGTGATGCAGGGCGAAGGCCGTAAAGAGCGTTACGTTCCACGTAACCGCGGTCGACGCCGCGGCGTCGGGGGCGTCGGCGCCGAACCACGTCAGGTACGCGAGCAGGAAGTACGCGAGCGACAGGACGAACAAGAGCGCCCCGATCCAGCTGAACAGACGCGCGACAGCAAGGGACCCTTCGCGCACGGGTTCATTATAGTGAGCGCATGACGGCCAATGGGCAGCCCGGCGTCGTCATCACGGGCATCGGCGTGGTTTCGCCGTTCGGCGTCGGCCGCGAGCGGTTCTGGGATTCCGTCAGCCGCGGCCAGAGCGGCTCGAAGGCGATCACGCAGTTCGACGCCTCGTCGTACCCCTGCCGCGTGGCGGCGTGGGTCCCTCCGGTCTCCGCCGAGGACGCGCCCGCGCTGGACGGGGACAACGGCGCCGGGCGCGCGGATCCCAAGCGGTACTCCCGCGCGGCACTCTTCGGCGTCGTCGCGGCGCGCGAAGCCTGGTGCGACGCCGGCCTGCGTGCCGGCGAGGCGAATGCGGGCGTCATCATCGGCAGCGGCGGCGGCGGGATCGACATCGGCGAAAAGCAGTACGAGGATTTCTTCACGAGCGGTGGCCGCCACGTCACGCCGTACGCGATCGCCATCGGCATCTGCGGCATGGTGTCGAGCGAGATCTCGATCGCGCTCCAGCTCCGCGGGTTGAGCCACGTGCTCTCGTGCGGCTGCACGAGCTCGACCGATGCGATCGGCTATGGCGCCTCGCTCATCCGCTCGGGCGAGTACGACGTGCTGCTGTCGGGAGGCACGGACGGGTGCGTGCTCCCCGGCATGATCTTCGGCTTCTCGCGCATGCGCGTCGTCTCGACGCACTACAACGATCGGCCCGCCGCGGCGTCGCGCCCGTTCGACCGTGCCCGGGACGGGTTCGTGCTCGGCGAAGGCGCGTGGATGGTGGTGCTCGAGCGCGAGGATCGCGCACGCGCCCGCGGCGCCCGCCCGTACGCGCGCGTCGAGGGGTACGCCTCCACGTGCGACGCGTACCACCGCGTGCAGATGGATCCCGACGGCACCGAAATCGTCCGCTGCATCGAGACGGCGCTGGCGCGCGCCCATCGAGTGCCGGAGCAGATCGGATACATCAACTACCACGGCACCTCCACCCAGTTGAACGACGCGGTCGAGTCGCGCTGCGTGCGGCGCGTGTTCGGGTGCGCCGCCGATCGCGTGCCCGGCTCGTCGACGAAATCGATGATCGGCCATCCCCAGGGCGCGAGCGGCGCCGCCGGCGTCGTCACGTCGGCGCTGGCGCTCAGCCGCGGACTGCTGCCGCCCACCATCAACCTGGACAACCAGGACCCGGCATGCGACATGGACTTCATCCCGAAGGAGGCGCGGCTGGCAGAGGTGGAGGCCGCGTTGTGCAACTGTCTCGGGTTCGGATCGAAGAACAGCGTGTTGGTACTCGGTCGGTGCAAGTAGAAAGTGGAAAAGTGGAAAGTGGAAAGTAAGTCTGAAGTACGACGTGCTGTGGTGCGCGGTTGCGCTGCGACCTTGTCAAGTCCGATACACCTTCCCGCTTGCGCGGATGAAGGCTCCTCTCGACTGCGAGGAAGTCGTATTCCCGCGGGCAGATTCTGCAACCCGTCCACCTGGGCGGGGTGGCACATTCTGCCATCCTGAGACCACACCCCACTGGTTTCAGCCTCAATACGCAGATTGGCACGTGGCACGTCGTTCGAATCGACCTTCGAATATGCCACACGACCGCGCCACTACAGCCGCCGCACCGAAGAGGCGTACGTCCACTGGGTCCGCCGCTACATTCTTTTCCATCGCAAGACACATCCGACCCAGATGGGGGTCGCCGAGATCGCACGGTTTCTGACTTTTCTAGCCGTCGACGAACAGGTCAGCGCCTCCACACAGAATCAAGCCCTCAGTGCGCTGCTGTTTCTCTACAAACACGTGCTGGCGATGTCACTCGGCGACATTCCTCCGGTCGTGCGGGCGCGTACGCCGGAAGGGTTGCCGGTCGTGCTCAGCCGAGACGAGGTCGGCGCGCTCCTCACGCACCTCACCGGCAGGGAGCGCCTGGTGGTGATGCTGCTCTACGGCGCCGGGCTCCGTCTGGAAGAATGTCTCGAGCTGCGGGTCAAGGATCTCGACTTCGATCGTCAGCAGATCGTCGTGCGGCACGGGAAGGGTCGCAAGGATCGGCCCGACGAAACGAAAACCGACGTGCCGACGATGTAAAGTGTCGCCGTGCCGGAACTGTCGCGGTTCTTCG
>CAZGLC010000337.1:0-4006 GCA_964526235.1 uncultured Bifidobacteriaceae bacterium | reverse complement strand
GAACCAGGACAAAGTCGTCGTACTCAAGAGAGAGTACCAAGCAGGTGAGGAGGGTTATAAGGGCGCGACATCGAATATAGTGCGCACCGGTAACGATGCGGAGTTTGTTCGGTGGCTGGACCGAATCGAGTGGGCGGGTGCGTATCGACGGCGCGAGCCCTTTTACTGAGTGCAGAGGTGGGCCGACCGGTGGTTCGATTCGGCACCCGTGTGAGATCGCAACTGATCGCAACACGTCCGTCAACGTCGGCTGTTAGCCTACCGTTGAAGTTTAACGGCGCAAGTCTGACGCCGACGCGCGGTGGCGGCATAACCCCGCGATGGAGCCGCCGGCGCGGAACTGACGATCGACGCGCCGCGGCTCATCGCGAGACGTTGGGCGGACTCCGGGGAACATCGATCTGAAGCGAGAACTTGGTGAAATACGCCATTCCGGTCATTCTGGCCTTCCTGTCGGGGCTGCTCTTATGGCAAGTGCAGAGGGAGCGCCTGTTGCTGGACTACGAGGTAGTGACCTCCGAACAGTTCCCCCGTGAGTCAGGAATAGGAAGGTACTTCGTCGTCCGTCTTCGCAACGCCGGTAACAGGGAGATCCGCGAAATCGACCTCGCCATCGTCCTCAAATCAGGGGCTGTCGAAACGAATCGGTTCTCACAACCAGCACTCATCTCGCAGATCTCCGAGTCGCCCTCAGAGTTGCGGGGGCGTCTACCACTTTTGAATCCTGGCGAGACGTTCGCCATAACTCTCACCGGTGCCGGCGCGTCTGAGGTCGGGCCGCTAGAGGTCGCCGCTCGCGCGCCTGGAGCGACGGCGATACCACGTCGCGATGATCAGCTGTTCTCGACGGGCGCCCTCCTTGTAGCTGTCGCGTCGGTAGTGGCGCTTGTAATCTCCACATTCTTCTCGTACCGAACCGCCAAGCTGTCGGATTCCATTGCCAAAATAGAGAATCTCGGTGAGGTCTCAAAGCGCATCGAGAAGAAGGATGAAGACTTGACTACAGGCCTCGATCGGCTTGAGCAGCTCCGAAAGGAGGGAGAGGAAAGGGAATTGGGTAAGCCGAGCTCTGCGCAGCTCATTTTTGCGGTCTTCAATCGGGTCGGTCTCGGATATCGCTTCCACGACCTCGCCTTCACTGGCGAGGACATAAGTTACTGGAAGACGGAGCTCTTTCTCATGCACGGTTTCCTGGTGGACGACGCGAATCGCGACAGGTACATTGCGGCTGCAGAGGCCATTGTAGAGATGCCACACATGGCGGCATCCTCACGCGGGTTTGGCTTATACCTGCTTGGGAAAATGGAGCAGTTCCGGGGCAATACGGAACGGGCCATCTTCTGGTTCGAGCGGTGTCGAACGGTCACTCCGCTGATGCACGCTCACTTGATGGAGCAGGATCCTGCCTACGATCTCACCAAAATTCGCGAACATCTGCGCAATCAACGGATCCTGCCCATGACACCGCCCAACATGCCGCTGCAGCCGACGAGCGGCCCCGCCGCGCTAGGGGATGACACAAGCGCCGCTCGCGGCTGAGCGGCGGACGTTAGCCGGATCTGGTGACGATCATGAATGACGGCGAGTACGACGGTCTCATGCGAACGGTCGAGATTGCAGACGAGGCGCTCGAGGAGTACGGCGACCTCTTGAAGCTCGCACCAATGGCGAAGTACGTCGTTGCGGCATACAAGTGGACGCGGACCAGGCGCATTCGGACCTTCATCCTCGGACTCGACGCGACATCTCGGCAGCTATCTGATGCGGAGCGAGAGCGGTTCACGAAGTATGTGCGCTCTAAGGCTGGGATCGAACTCCTCGCCGATTTTGCGGAATCCGTGGTTCGCTCGAGTTCGCCGACAGTAATTGGCGCGCTGGCGGTTTTGTACTCCGACCGAGATAACGATGGGTTCGACGCTCAGTTCAAGGCGAGGGCGGTGCAGTCCCTTGATGGGCTGGCGGAGCGCATCATCGACGCATTCTTGGTCCTGATGGACAATCGGGCCGACATTGCGCCCGTGCCAGACGAAGGCCCGTATCCGACGCACGCGCTCAGGGATGCGGTGGTGACAATGTCGCCACAGTTGGCGAAGTGGTCGGCCGACGGTTCCGCATGGGTGTCAGCGATCCATGAACTGACGCGTCGGGGACTCTTCGCGCCAGATCCGAGTTCGGGCATGCGCCTCGGTGACGACCACCAAACGTGGTGCAGCTACTTCGGGATCAGTGACGACACTGAAAGATTCGCCGATCTGCTGCGGACCAGCCGCGAGTGTCTGAAGCAGGTTTCGAAGGAGCCCGGCTAACACCGCAATGGAGCCGTCGGCGCTGATGACATCGTGCGCGCCGCGGCTCATTGCGAATCGTTAGCTGGACTCGAAAGATTGGAGCGCAATGGATCGCGAGACCAAGCTTATTGAGCATCGCGGCGTATCGGAAGATCTTACCCTCCCAGAATCTGACAGAGAGGGCCCGAGTGGGTATCGATGAGAAGGTCTCGGCCGGAGTCAGGAATATCTCGGAGGCGTACGAGCTGCAGGATCGTCTACTGCGCCAGCTGTACGAACTGACGCAGGATCTACACGAACGAACCCGGCTCGCACTGGAGTTCTCGGGCGGTCGTGGCGCTGAGGTCCTCGAAAGACTCCTCCGGCGGCACGAGGCACTGGGAGCCGCGATTCGGGAGTTCTACGAATCGAAAGAGAGAGAACAATGAACGATTGCGTCGAGAGGCAGAACCCGTGAACGTGGCGCCGTGGGTGGTCTGCTGAAGGCGCGGGCTATCCGTTCCGTGCCGCGAACGTCTTCACGTCATGTATTCCGTGGAACCGTGGAAGCGCGCGGGTGAGCCAGATCGCTAGCTGGACCGAGACAGTGAGAACTGATGAACTGGGTAGATGTCATCAAGGACATCGTCGTGAGTGGCCTGGCAGCCTTTGGAGGTGCGTGGGCCGCCTTCCTCTTCGAGAGCCGTCGGGCGCGAAGGAAGGAGCACGACGATCAGTATCGCGCGCTCAGATTTGCGCACTTCACTGCGACAAGTCAGTACCAGCAGCTCATCACGATCAACGATCGCTACATCAAGACGGTTCGCGACATCGACGAAGCATGGCTGCAACTCCATCCGCTGACGCTTGGGCCCGAGGCTCCGCAGCTGAACACCTCTGATCTGGCCTTTCTGCTGGATGGCACTGACCCCGATCTACTGAACCGGCTTACCGTCGGCCAACAACGATACCAAGCGGTCCGCGCTATCGTGTCCACAAGGAACGACAAGCACGCGGCACTGCAGCGGAGAGCGGCCGAACTTCAAGCGCACGGCGTCGAGGTGTTGGAAGGGGAGAATGTCGCGCTGGGGCTCGGCAAGGACCTGGTGAAACAGGTGAGAGAGCTTACCGAGAGCCTCTTCGTCGCCATGGATGATGCCTTGTCATTAGTTCAGGAAAACGTCGCTGGTCTGGAGTCGTTCGCGGCGCGCCAGTTCCCGAAACGACGGACGCCAAGAACGGAGATCGTGCCGATCGAGCAGCGTAGATAGAATCTGTGCCAGCTAACCAGCAACTGGAGCCGACGGCGCGACCGATAGAAAACGGGAACGCGCCGCGGCTCAGTTGCGATCGTTAGACCGACAGATCATGGGACCAAACAGATGGCCAGAGTCGGAGTTGTAGGCCTGTTACTTCTTCTGGCGGTGCAAGTCCGTCCTGCGCCCTCCGTAATCATCCGGTCCGCGGCACTAGTCGACGTCGAGTCAGGCGAGGCTCACTCGGGTGTGAGCGTTGTCGTGCGAGGCGAGCGAATCGAACGTGTCGGTGCGGACAGCGATATTGCCATTACGCCCGACGCGCGCGTCGTGGACGGTACTGGTCTGTGGTTGACTCCGGGGCTCATCGAGACCCACACCCATACGACGGATCGCGACGATCTTCGGAGGGCGCTCGCACTCGGGATCACGAGCGCGCTGGTGATCTACACCGGCAATGGCCCGGCGCCAGACGTCGAGCAG
>CAZGLC010000336.1:0-4046 GCA_964526235.1 uncultured Bifidobacteriaceae bacterium | reverse complement strand
CGAAGCTCGTCGTCCGGTTCAGTTCAGTGGGGCAGAAGACGCTGCGGGCGAAGTTCGCGAAGCTGGAGGTGGCGTAAGGCCTAATTTAGGACGCCGCGTCGTCGGGTAGCGGCGGCGGTGGCGGCGGCGGCACGTCATCGCTGACCGGCTGGCCTTCTTCGTCGTCCTTTTCCGCAAGACGCGCGATGGAGACGGCGCGGTCGTCGCCTTCGATGTCGATGAGCTTCACGCCCTGCGTGGCGCGGCCGATCGTGCGGATGTCCTTCGCCAGCATACGGAGGATCTTTCCCTGCTGCGTGATCAGCATCAGCTCGTCCTCGTCGGTGACGTGGGAGATGCCGACCACTTTGCCGTTGCGCTCGCTCGTCTGGATGTTGATGATGCCGATGCCGCCGCGCGTCTGGACACGATACTCGTCGAGCTCAGTCCGCTTGCCGTAGCCCTGCTCGGTCACCGACAGGATGGTGCCTCCCGGGCGCAGCACTTCCATCTCGACGGCTTCGTCCCCTTCACGCAGCGAGATACCGCGCACGCCGTACGCCGTGCGTCCCATCGGGCGCACGTCGGTCTCCTTGAAGCGGATGGCCATGCCGTCCCTCGAGCCAATGAAGACCTCTCCATTGCCATCGGAAATCTGGGTGGCGATGACCGCATCGCCTTCCTCCACGCCCATGGCGATGATGCCGCCCGCCCGCGGATTGCTGAACGCGCTCAGCTCGGTCTTCTTCACCACCCCGCGACGCGTGCCCATGACGATGAATTTGTCGTCTTCGAACTCCTTGACGGCCACAAGGGCGGCAATGCGCTCGCCCTCTTCCATCGACACGAGGTTGGCGATCGCCTTGCCCCGCCCGTCTGGGCCGACATCCGGAATCTCGTGGACCTTCAGCCAATAGGCGCGGCCTCGGTCAGAGAAAATCATGATGTAGGCATGGGTCGACGCGACGAAGAGATGGCTGACAAAATCCTCCTCGCGGGTCCGCATCCCGATGCGACCCTTGCCGCCGCGGCGCTGGTTACGATAGGTCGTGATGGCAGTCCGCTTGATATAGCCGGTGCTGCTGACCGTGATCGCCATGTCTTCTTCGGCGATGAGGTCCTCGATTCGGAACTCGCCCTCTTCCGCCAGAATCTGCGTGCGCCGGTCGTCGCCGTGCTTCTCCCGGACCGCGCGCAGCTCGTCGACAACGATCTGCATCACGAGCTTCTCGCTCGACAGGATCGCCAGCAGGCGTTCGATCGACTTCAGGAGCTCGGCGAGCTCGTCGAGGATCTTCTGCCGCTCCAAGCCTGTCAGGCGCTGAAGCTGCATGTCGAGAATCGCCTGCGCCTGGATCTGGCTGAGGCTGAATTGCGCCATCAGGCCGTCTCTGGCTTCGCCGGGGCTTTTCGCGCTGCGAATGAGCGTGATCACCGCATCGATGTGATCCAGCGCGGTCTTGAGACCCTCGAGAATGTGCCGCCTGGCCTCCGCCTTCCGCAGCTCGAACTCCGTGCGGCGCCGCACCACCTCGCGCCGGAACTCGACGAAGTTGTCGATCAGCTCGAGGAGCGACAGCACCTTCGGCCGGCCGCCAACGATGGCGAGCATGATGATGCCGAAGCTGCTCTGCAGCGCCGTGTGCTTGTACAGATTGTTGAGGATGACGTCCGACACCTCGCCGCGCTTCAGATCGATGACGATCCGCATGCCGTCGCGGTCCGACTCGTCGCGAATGTCTGAGATTCCTTCGATCGTCTTCTCGCGTACCAACTCGGCAATGCGTTCGATGAGCCGCGCTTTATTGACCTGATACGGGATGGCGTCGATGACGATCGAGGAGCGATCGCCTTTCTTGGATACCTCGATCTCCGACTTCGCGCGCATCATCACAGCGCCTCGGCCCGTGAGGTACGCCTGCTGAATTCCCAGGCGTCCGACGATGTAGCCGCCGGTGGGGAAGTCGGGGCCGGGGACCAGTTCGAGCAGCTTCCGCTGCTTCTCCGGCACCGTTGGGGGTTCGTCCGACTGCGCGCTTTCGATCGTCCAGATCGCGGCGTCGATCACCTCGCGCATGTTGTGCGGCGGAATGTTGGTCGCCATGCCGACGGCGATCCCGGACGATCCGTTCACGAGAAGGTTTGGATACGGAGCGGGAAGGACGGTCGGCTCCTCGGTCGTCTCGTCGAAGTTGGGAACGAAGTCGACGGTTTCCTTGTCGAGGTCCGCCATGAGCTGTTCGGCGAGCGCCTCGAGCCGAGCCTCGGTATATCGATACGCAGCCGGGGGATCCCCGTCGATCGATCCGAAGTTCCCCTGGCCGTCAACCAGGGGGTAGCGCATGTTGAAGTCCTGCGCCAACCGGACGAGCGTGTCGTAGGCGGGCGCGTCGCCGTGCGGATGGTAGTTGCCGATGACCTCGCCCACGATCTTCGCGCACTTCCGGTAGGCGCGGTTCGACGCGAGCCCCATCTGGCGCATCGCATACAAGACGCGGCGGTGCGCGGGCTTCAGACCGTCGCGGATGTCAGGCAGCGCCCGCCCGATGATGACGCTCATGGCGTAATCCATGTACGAGCGCTTCATCTCGTCTTCGATATTGACGGGGATCTTCTGGACTGGTGCGTTCATGAATGACAGTGAAGGGTCGCCGGCGGCCCTCAGGCCTCCGGATTACACATCGAGGTTTCTGACATCGAGCGCGTTGTCTTCGATGAATTTCCGCCGCGGCTCCACCTGGTCGCCCATCAGCGTCGTGAACATCTGGTCCGCCTCCGCGTGATCCTCGGCGCGCACCTGCAGCAGCGTCCGGTTGTCCGGGTCCATGGTCGTCATCCACAGCGTGTCCGGATTCATCTCGCCCAGACCTTTGTAGCGATTGACGGCAATGCCCTTCTTGCCGGCGGCAATGAAGAAGTCGACGAACGCGTCGACATTCGCGAGCGTCGCATCGGCATCCTTGCGCCCGCGCGCGCCCGGCGCGGTCTTCGGCTCGGCCGCGAGCTTCGTCGCTTCATCGATCGGGGCGCCGCCACTATTGGTGTCGTCGGCCGCCGCCGCGTCCTCTGTCGACGGATCGTCGACAATCGCGGCGTCCGTGGTCTTCACAACGACCGGGAACGTGACGTCGCGAATCTCGCGAAAGGCGGCGAGCAGCGTTCGATATTCGCCTGAGCTGATGAAGTTGACGCCGATGCTGTAGGTCTGCGGATACCCCTGTGCGCGATCTTCCACGGACAGAAAGTACGCATTGTGTTCATCGTCGCGGTTGACTGTCACCGTCCGCACCGGCGTCGTCATACGCGCCGCGATGATGTCGAGTCTGTCGCGCTGCTCGAAAAACGCCTTGTCGCGCGCGTCGGCCTGGAGAAGCGTCGACACGATATCCGGAGGATTGCCGCGGCGCGTCACCTGCTGAAGCAGCTTCCGGAACGCGATCATCCTCTGCAGGGAACGCTCGAGGGTTTCGCCGAATATTTCGGTGCCGTCGGCGAGCCTGACGACCCGCGACTCGACGGCGCGGCGAACCAGGAAGCTGTCGAGCTCCCGCTCGTCCTTGATGTAGGTTTCGGTGCGCCCGCGCTTGGCCCGGAACAGCGGCGGCTGCGCGATGTAAATATGGCCGCGATCGATCAGTTGGCCCATCTGCCGGTAGAAGAACGTCAGCAACAGTGTGCGGATGTGGGATCCGTCCACGTCGGCGTCGGTCATGATGATGACGCGATGGTACCGAAGCTTCTCGATGTCGAAATCCTCGGTGCCGATGCCGCAGCCGAGCGCGGCGATCATCGTCCGGATCTCGTCGCTGCCGATCATCCTGTCGAACCGCGCCTTTTCGACGTTCAGAATCTTGCCCTTGATGGGTAGGATCGCCTGGAATCGCCGATCGCGGCCCTGCTTCGCTGACCCGCCGGCCGACTCGCCCTCGACGATGTAGATCTCGCTCTGCGCCGGATCGCGCTCCTGGCAGTCGGCGAGCTTGCCGGGCAGGCCGCTGCCGTCCAGCGCGCCCTTGCGTCGGACGAGATCGCGGGCCTTGCGCGCAGCCTCGCGCGCGCGCGCCGCG
>CAZGLC010000335.1:0-4095 GCA_964526235.1 uncultured Bifidobacteriaceae bacterium | reverse complement strand
GGACGGTATAGGACGGTATCTACTGACGTACTGCTACCGACGACAGCCTTTCGATGCCGGTGTCGCTGGCCGCGACAACCCGGGGTCCCCGCCGCGCGGTTTGTGCGCGGTGGGGTGGAGCGGAGCGGCCAGTCCTGTTTTTCGAAGGATGTGCCAGTCAGTCAGCGCTCGTCGGCGACCGCGAGCGCCGGTCGCGGTGACCGAGCACGTGCTCGCGACGCTCTGCGGCCGCGGTGCGATCCTCTCGGTCGTGGCCGTCCGCCGCTGACATACCTTATGGATCTTCGTCACAAGCGCATCTGCGTCACCGGCGGCTCGGGCTTCCTGGGATCGGCCCTCGTGCAGGCCCTTCACGCGCGGGGGGCGCGCGAGGTGTTCGTCCCGCAGCGGCGGAGCTACGACCTGGCGACGATGGACGGCGTCCGCCGCATGTTTACGGATGCCCATCCCGACGTGCTGTTTCATCTCGCCGCGCGCGTGGGCGGCATCGGCGCGAATCGCGCGAACCCGGGACGCTTCTTCTACGAGAACGCCATCATGGGCATCGAGGTCCTCGAGCGGGCGCGGTGCGCCGGCGTCGAGAAGACCGTCGTCGTCGGCACCATCTGCGCGTATCCGAAGTTCACGCCCGTGCCGTTCCGCGAGGAGCACCTGTGGGACGGGTATCCCGAGGAAACGAACGCGCCGTACGGGATCGCGAAGAAAATGCTCCTCGTGCAATGCCAGGCGTACCGCCAGCAGTACGGCATGAACGCGATCTACCTGCTGCCGGTCAACCTCTATGGCCCCGGCGACAATTTCGACCCGGAGTCGTCGCACGTCATCCCGGCGCTCATCCGCAAGTGCCTGGAGGCGAAGCGCGATGGCGCCCGCCAGCTCGTCTGCTGGGGCGACGGCAGCCCGACGCGCGAATTCCTGCACGTGGGCGACGCCGCGGAGGGGCTCTGTCTGGCGGCGGAGCGCTACGACGGCGCCGAGCCGGTGAATCTCGGCAGCAGCATGGAGATCAGCATTCGCGACCTGATTGCGACGATCGCGCGGCTGTGCGAATACGACGGCGAGATCGTCTGGGACACGACGAAACCGAACGGGCAGCCGCGCCGCTCGCTCGACACGTCTCGCGCGGAGCAGGGGTTCGCCTTCAAGGCGCGCGTTCCGTTCGAAAGCGGGCTGGCCGCCACGATTGCGTGGTACCGGCAGCAGCTGGCCGGGTCCCCGGGCGAGACGGCCGGCTCGACCTCCGTCGTCAGGAAATGAAGAACAGCTTCGAGGCGGCGCGGCGGCACATGCGCAGGAGCAGCCAGCCGTCGCCGAACCGGTTGATGTTCGTCGCGCCGTAGATGCGCTGCCGATAGCGGATCGGCACCTCGACGATCTTCAGGTTCAGCTTGGCGGCGCCGAAGAGCAGATCGAAATCGCCGAACGGATCCAGTGACCCGAAGTACGCCCGCCCGCGGGCGAGCTGCTCGTACGTGGTTCGCCACAGGACTTTCGTCCCGCAGAGGCTGTCCTTGATCGGCTGCCCGATGAGCGTGCTCAGCAGCAGGGCGAAGAACTTGTTGCCGAGCAGGTTCAGGAACCGCATCGCCTCCGGATCCATCGTGTACACGAGGCGGGATCCGTTGACGAACTCGCCTTTTCCCTCCACGAGCGCGCGGTAGAAGATCGGCAGATCCTCCGGCGCCACGCTCAGATCGGCGTCGAGAATCATGAGGATGTCGCCGGTCGCGTGCGCGAATCCGAGCCGCACGGCGTCGCCCTTTCCCTTCCCCTGCTGCACGAGCACCTGGACGTTCCGGTCGGGACGGGCCGCCGCGGCGCGCCGGCAGGCGTCGAGTGTGCTGTCGCTCGAATGGCCTTCGACGAAAATCAGCTCCGTGCGGCCACCGAGCGCCGGAAGCCGCTCCATGACGTGCTCGATGTTGCCGGCCTCGTTCCGGCACGGGCAGACCACCGACACGGACGGCTCCGGGACGGCGGCGGCCATGCCGACGGGCCGGGCGACGACCCAGTTGGTCAAGCAGAGGTGCCGCACCAGCGGAAGATGCGCGAGATAGCGGTTCGCAACATCCGCGACGATCGGCATGCGTGCGGGCAGCAGGATGTGCTTGCGGTGGCGGACCACGTCATAGCCCGCCAGGTGCAGCAGATTCGTCACGTCCTCGACGGTCGTCCAGTTGACGAGCGGCTGGGGGTACTTGGCGCCGAGCCGCTCCGCCGCCGACAGGACCGGCTGCCAGAGCCGGTTGTACCAGTGGACGATGATCCGCGTCTGCGGGTGACACGCCGCGCGCAGCCGTTCGAACACGAGGCGGATGTCGTACAGGAAGCCGATCAGATCGGAGAGGACGACGTAGTCGAACGTCTCGCCACCGAGATCGAGCGTCTCGGCGCGCATCTGGCGGAACTCGAGCTGGGGGTGCCTCGCCGAGGCGCGGCGGACCATGGCGCCGGAGATGTCGACGCCGAGGCCGCGCGCGGGGGCCGTTGCCTCGAGCAGGTCGCCCGTCCCGCTGCCGAGTTCCAGTACACGCGCGCCGGGTGGGATGTAGAACCGTGCAAGCGACGCGAGCCGATCGTGATAACCGGCGTTGCGCTCGCGCCACGAGACGACGCTCGACGCGTACCGATCGAAGAACGCTTCCAGCCCGCGCAGGAAGTCGTCCATCGTCGCGGTAGGCTGTATCACTCGGGTTCGGCCATCGGGGCCGTCCATCGTATCACCGCGATACGCATCAAGGAGAGCGCGTGAACCTCGCGCGCTGGACCAGACTCGGGTGGTGGCTGCTGCCCCCGATCTTCGCCCTGCTTCTCACCGTGCCGAGCGTCGACCTGCCGGGCGACGAGCTCGGCATCCGCCGCTTTCAGACGCCGCCGCTCGGCACCTCGCTGCGCCTCGGCCAGACCTTTACGATGACGGCGGACGGCCTGCACGCGATCGAAGTGCTCCCGGTGGTCCCGGCGGGGCGCGTCACGGGCGACGTGCGCTTCGAGCTGTACGAGGTGCGCGATGCGCGGCTGATTCCGGCGCGCATTGCGGAAGTGCTCGCCGAAGAGGTGCTTCGCGGGCCGTCGTACCGTTTTGAGTTCGCACCGATCCAGGATTCGAAGGACCGGTCCTATCGGTTCGATCTCATCCCCTCACCGGCGGAAGGCGTCGCGTTCAGGGCGACGAGAGGCGAGCGCTACGCGGGCGGCAGGATGCACGCCAACGGCCGCGAACGGTGGGCGGACCTGGCGTTCCGGACCTACGCGCCGGCGCCGTCGATCTGGGGCCGCGTGATGGCGCTCGGCCGGACCAACCCCGTGCGCGCGTACACGGCGGCCGCCGCGCTGATCGTCACGTGGCTGCTCCTCGGGTTCGTGCTTCGCAGGCTCCCGACCATCCCGCCGGAACCGAGCCCGATCGGTTCCTCGCGCGCTGCGTAGCGGCGCGTCCTGCCGTGTCCGCAAGGACCCGGCGACGGTTCTCTCGTCAGACGTGCAGGGTCTGTCAGACTTCGGCGGGGATGGAGGTGTCGGCAGACGACCGCCCGATGTGCACGAGCCGGGCGAGCCCTTCGAACGACGCCCGGTCGAACAGCCGCCAGCAGTCGATGACGATGAGACTCGCTCGCGGTTTCGCGCGCAGGATCTGCGGAATGTCGCGGAACGCCGCCCATGGCACCATCACGAGGACGATGTCCGAGCGTTCGAGACAAGCGGCTGTGGAGGCGGCGACCGCAATCGACGGATCGAGCTGCGGCCTGGCTTCGTCGTTGGCGGCCGGGTCGAACACGGTCACCGGAACGCCGCCGCGCGCGAGCCGGTTCGCCAGCAGGAGCCCGGGACTCTCCTCTACGACGTTCGTGTCGGTCTTGTACGCCAGCCCCAGCACGCCCACCCGATTCGCATCGTCGGTGGCGTACCCGCGTACGAGCTCCACGAGGCGGGCGAGCTGATGTCGGTTGACGGCGTCGGTGGCGACGGCCAGCGCCGCGTTGGCGCCGACGCCCGAGGCGACCGCGGCGAACGCCGCGTTGTCGCGCGGGAAGCACGGCCCACCGTAGCCGACCGCCCCCTTCAGATAGCTGGATCCGACGCGGCGATCGAGCC
>CAZGLC010000334.1:1201-4101 GCA_964526235.1 uncultured Bifidobacteriaceae bacterium | reverse complement strand
GTTCGCGAGCTTCTCATGCGCCAGCGCGTCCGCCGCATCGTCGTAGCGGCGCCGCCGTCTGTGGTGTTGCAGTGGAAAGAGGAACTGGACCAGCGCTTCGGCCTCACATTCGTGGTCTTCGATCGGGACTACGTACGGCGCATGCGGCAGGAGCGTGGTTTCGCGGTCAATCCGTGGGCCACTCATTCCCGCTTCATCGTGTCGCATCATCTGCTGCGGGACGAGGACTATGCGTCGCCGCTGCGCGACTGGCTGGACGGCGCCGGAAGTGGAAATCTGCTGATTCTGGATGAGGCGCACAACGCCGCGCCTGCCAGCGGCGCGCGATACGCCATCGACTCACAGCTCACGAAATCGATTCGCGAGCTGGCACCGAAGTTCGAGCACCGCCTCTTCCTGTCGGCGACGCCGCACAACGGGCATTCGAACAGCTTCTCCGCGCTGCTGGAAATCCTCGATCCGCAGCGGTTCTGCCGCGGCGTACCGATTGACGGCGCGAAGCAGCTCGAGCCGGTGATGGTCCGGCGGCTCAAAGAGGATCTGCGCAGGCTCGAAGGCGGATTCCCTGAGCGGAAGATTGTCGAGGTGCCAATCGACGGTCTGCCGGAGGAAGCGCCGGAGCTGCTGCTGCCGAGGTTACTGGACGACTACCGCGCGGCGCGCGAAGAGCGGCTGAAGGACTCGCCCAAGTCCGTGCGGAACGCCTCGACGCTGGTGCTCTGCAGCCTCCAGAAACGTCTGCTTTCGTCCATCGAAGCGTTTGCGTGCACGTTGAAGGTCCACCGAAGAGCCTTCGAGGTAAATGCTGCGAAGACGGCAACAGACAAGATGTCGGCGGGCTTGGGGAGCCTGAGGAACCTGCTCGATGCTCCCGACGCTGACGATGACCGCGCTGATGTCTCTGAAGAGGAGGTAGCCGAACAGGAAGCAGCGGCGATGGAGGCTGCGACCGCGCGCACGTTCGCAATCGTGACGGCTGGATCGGATTCGTACGCTCGAGAGCGGGCTCTTCTGGCGCAGATGACCGAGACTGCCGAGGCCGCGCGCGGCCAGGCCGATGCCCGCGTGAAGTACCTCGTGAAATGGGTACGCACCCACAAGGACCATCGGGTCCTGATCTTCACGGAGTACAGCGACACGAAACGGTACCTGGAGAAACAGCTTCGCGCACATCTCACCACGCGCGAAGGCGATCCGCTCATCGCCACTTTCCACGGGGGCATGGTCGGTGACGCACGGGAAGAGGTGAAGCGCGCGTTCAACAGCGACCCGGCGAAGCATCCGCTCCGCGTGCTGATTGCAACCGAGGCGGCGCGCGAGGGCGTGAACCTGCAGAACCACTGCGCGGACCTCTTCCACTTCGACGTGCCGTGGAACCCGAGCCGCCTGGAGCAACGGAACGGCCGCATCGACCGGAAGCTCCAACGCGCCACTGAGGTGCGCTGCCACTACTTCTTCTACGCGCAGCGGCCGGAAGATCGGGTCCTCAAAGCGCTGGTCAAGAAGACAAAGGTGATCCGCGAGCAGCTCGGGAGTCTGGCGCCCGTGCTCGAACGGCGCCTCGAGGAGCACCTCACCGCGGGCTTTGCACGCAAGGACGCGCCGACGCTGGCGCAGGCGATCGAGGATGAGCAGATCGATCGGGTGAAGGAGGCGGCCGCCCGCGAGGAGCTCGAGTCCACGCGCATCCGGGATCGGGAGCTGGCCGGCGAGATTGCCGCGCTTCAGGGCCTGCTGAAGAAGTCGAGGGACTGGCTGAAGCTGGACGAAAAGGACTTGCGCCAGGCGATCTCGTGCAGTCTGGAGATTCTTGGCGAGAAGCCTCTGGCCTCTGGCATGGCGGGCAAGCCGGACGGCGTGTTTGCCTTGCCCGATCTCTCCGATCGCTTCAAGGGTGACACGTCCTGGATGCACACGCTGGACACCCTGCGGGCGCCGCAGGGGCGAGGGCAGGACCTGAACGCGTGGCGCCGTGAGAGGCCGATTCGTCCCGTGGTGTTCAAGGACCAGGAATCGCTCGATGCACCGGCCGTGCACCTCCATCTGGAGCATCGTTTCGTCCAGCGCCTGCTTGGCCGCTTCCGCTCGCAGGGCTTCGTGCACAACGACCTGCATCGCGTCTGCGTCGTGTTGACAGACGACCCCGTGGCCCGCGTCCTGCTGCTCGGCCGGCTCTCGCTCTACGGCGAGCGCGCCTCGCGCCTGCACGATCAGGTGATGGCGGTCGCGGCACGCTGGGTGGACGGCTCGGCACGCTCGTCTCCGCTGGCGCTGGACGAGAAGGAGACCGCGGAAGCGCTGGACATCCTGGAGAAATCGCTTGGCGGAGATCGGGGTCAGGTGCCATCGCCGCAGGTGAAAGCCCGGCTTGCGCAGAGCGCCCAGAAGGATCTCGAGGAGCTGAAGCGCCAGCTCGAACGGCACGCCACCCGCCTGGCGAAGGAGGCAACCGCCACGCTGAAGAAGCGCGGCGAGAAGGAAGGCGCCGAGATGCGTGCCATCCTCGAGTCCCAGAAGAAGCGCATCATCGCCACGAGCGCGAAGAAGGACAAGGAGGCCGATCAGCTTCCATTATTCGCGGAGGAGGAGCGGAAGCAGATCGAGGCGGACAAGCGCCACTGGCGGCGCCGGCTGGAAAGGCTCGAAGAGGAGCTGGACGCCGAGCCGGCACGTATCCGCCAGGGCTACGAGGTGAAGGCCACCCGCTTCGAGCCCGCCGGTCTCGTCTACCTATGGCCCTCTTCGTAGAGGCGGGTCTTTAGCCCCGCCTGAACCCATATGGCCCAGGACCCACCCGAACTCGCGGTGCACAAGGAATGGCTGGGGCAGATCCAGCAGGTGGGCCTCGTCGTGTCCCCGCACGTCCTCGCCAAGCAGGGCGTGGGCATCGACCGCCAGCG
>CAZGLC010000334.1:0-1101 GCA_964526235.1 uncultured Bifidobacteriaceae bacterium | reverse complement strand
GACCTCGCCCTCATCTCCATCGTCGCCACGGCCGCCGACCTCGACAAGCCGCTTCCCGATCAGAAGAGCGGCTGGCGCGCGTCTCCGCACGCGCGTCTGGAGCGCCTGCTCCGCGAGACCAGTGTTCCCATCGGCCTCCTCTTCAACCACACCCATCTGCGATTGGTCTACGCGCCGCGGGGGGAGTCCTCGGGCCACCTGACGTTCCGCTTCAAGCATCTCCTCGAAACGCTCGGCCGCCCGATGGCCGGCGCGCTTTACGCCTTGCTCGGAGTGGAGCGGGTCACCGACGTCCTGCCCGACGCGCAGCGCCTGCCGGCGTTGCTGAAGGAAAGCCGCAAGTATCAGAACGTCGTCTCGACCAAGCTGGCCGGCCAGGTCCTCGAGGCGTTGTGGCAGCTCCTGCGCGGTTTCCAGCGCGCGAACGACGAGACGAAGGGCGCGCTGCTGGCGGAGGCGCTTCGCGAGAGCCCGCAGGAGGTGTACGGCGGCCTGCTCTCCACGCTGATGCGCCTGGTGTTCATCCTCTACGCCGAAGACCGCGGCCTGATGCCGGGGAGCGACGTCTATCAGAAGCATTACGCCGTGTCCGGCCTCTTCGAGCGCCTGCGCGAGGACGCCGCCCGCTATCCCGACACCATGGACGCGCGCTTCGGCGCATGGGCGCAGCTCCTGGCGCTCTTCCGGCTCATTCACGATGGCGGCGGGCACGAGACGACTCGGTTTCCGCCGCGGCACGGCCGCCTGTTCAATCCGGACGCGTATCCGTTTCTGGAAGGCCGCCCGCTCGGGTCTGCCCGCGTGATGGGTGCACCCATCGATCCGCCGCGCGTGCCGGACGGCGTCGTGTTTCGCGTGCTGCAGAACCTGCTGATGCTGGACGGTGAGCGGCTGTCCTACCGCGCGCTGGACGTGGAGCAAATCGGCTCCGTCTACGAGGCGATGATGGGCTTCGCCCTCCAGCAGGCCACCGGACCCTCCATCGCCGTTCGCCCCAAGCACATCGTCATCAACCTTGCGGAGCTGCTGGAGCAGAAGCCGAAGGAGCGCGCCGCCTGGCTCCAGAAGCAGGCCGAGCTGAAGGTCACCGGCGACGCGCTG
>CAZGLC010000333.1:0-4116 GCA_964526235.1 uncultured Bifidobacteriaceae bacterium | reverse complement strand
CACACTGCCTACCGCCTACCGCCTACTGCCTACTGCCTACTACGTCAGAACTGCAACCTGAATCCGAGCTGCAGCGCGCGCGGCGAGTACGCGATGTTCGCGTTGCGCTCGGGCTGCCCGTACAGCCGGCTTGCCTCGTCGAGGACGTACGTCCCGTAGTTCGCCCGGTCGAACAGGTTGAAGACTTCCAGCATGCCGTCCGCCCTCAGCCGCCCGCCAAGCGGGATCCGCTGCGACAGCCGGATATCGACGCGGTGGATCGGATCGAAGACGAAGTTGGCGCGCGGGATGATCGTCCCGTTCGGCCGCAGGCGCTGGCTGCCGCCCCCGAGGTCGCGGAGATCCTGGCCCCAGAAGCTGTCCTCACGCTCGCCCGAGCCGAAGAAGTAGATCCCGCTCACCTGGAACCCGGCGCCGACCTGCCACAGGCCGTTCATCGTCAGCCGGTGCCGCTGGTCGGTGACGCCGAGCGAGTAGCCGCCGCCGAGATCGTCGGCGACCCGGAACGGCACTTCCCGCACGACCCCGCCGATCATGGCGAGCGGCGGCGGATCGCCGTTCCAGTAGCCGGACAGGGTGTAGCTGGCCGACGCCTGCCAGTTGTCGCCGAAACGCTTGGTGACCGACGTCTGCAGCGCGTGGTAGTTGGCCCAGCCGTGATAGCCGTAGAAGCCGACCTGCCCCCACGTGGGAATGGGCCGGTTGGCGGCGTTGCCGAACGGCCGGTTCGCCCCGGTCGCCTCGTTGTAGGTGACGTTGACGTTCGGATGAATCACCTTCTGGTTGTCGTCGTGCTTGTAGACGTAGTCCGCTTCCACCACGGCGTTGCCCGCGATCTGCCGCTGCACGCCGAAGGAGGCCTGCCACGTGCTGGTCAGCTCCGACAGACCGTCCGGCGGCGCCAGCTCCTCGGCCGCGCGCAGGATGCAGCCGGGGCGGTTGTTCACGTTGCACGTCTGCTGCAGCGCCTGCTGGTAGCTGGGATACGGCCCGTTGAACGGATTCGACGGGAAGTCGGGCCGCCCATCGTTGGCCGGCTCGAGGAACGTCGTCGAGTTGATGCGCGTCGAGTGCGTGAAGTTGCCGGCGATGATGTCGGGGTAGTACAGTCCGGCGCCGCCGCGCAGCACGGTGCGGTCGTTCCACTGGTAGGCGAAGCCGAGGCGCGGCTGGATGTTGTCCGCGTCCTGCGAACGCCCGGGCAGAATCCACGGCTCCGACACGGTTTCCTGATTCGTCGCATTCCAGATCAGGTCGTAGCGCAGGCCGAGGTTCAGCGTCAGCCGATCGGTGATGCGCCAGTCGTCCTGCACCCACGCGGCGGACTTCGGCTGGTTGAAGCGCACCGGGAAGTTGTCCGAGATGCCGACCCGGTACCGGCGCGTAATCGACGCCAGCGCGTTCAGGTTCCACGTGGAGGCATCGTTCCACACCGGCAGCAGCTGCTCGATGTTGGCCGGCACCGGTCCGCCGCGCGCGTCGATGCGGCCCATGCAGAACGTGCAGTTGGCCGACACCTTCTTGTCCCACAGGAATTCGCCGCCCGCTTTCACGTCGTGGCGGCCGCGCGCGTCGTACGAGAACGTGAAGTCGTCCCGGAGGCTGTAGACGTCCTGCGTCCAGTAGCGCGGCCAGTTCGTGTTGCCGGCCACGTTGAAGCCGGTGAGCTGGATGCGCGGGTGGCCGTTGGTGATGCCGCGGAACGCCTGCGGGTGCCGCGACCATGTCGTGAGGTTGCGGTTCTGGAAGGTGTAGCCCGCGTACCCGACCTTGATCTCGTTGAGCGCCCGGCTGCTCAGCACCGACGTATGCTGCAGCAGCAGGCCCGTGGTCTCGTTCTCGTCGGTGCCGGTGCTCGACGGGTGATTGCTGCCGAGCTCCATGAAGGGGTTCACGTAGGTGGTGATGTTCCCCTTGAACATGAGCCGGTTCTCCGGCGAGAGCTGGTAATCGAGACGCGTCGTCCCCATCTTGGTCGTGTTCGTGCCGTTCAACGCGATGTTGAAGCTCTGATACGGCGTGTTGGCGATGCTCGTCCGCGGCTCGCGGTCGTACTCGTAGTGGCCGAAGAAGTGGAACCGATCGCGGATGATCGGACCGCCGAACGCGCTGCTCCACTGCTGCTCGGAGCCAGGCACCACGCGGTTGAGGACGTGATCCTCCGCGTTCCAGTCAGAGTCGCGGAAGTAGCCCGAGAAGAGGCCCGCGAACTGGTTGGTGCCCGAGCGCGTGATCGCGTTCACCTGCACGCCGGTCGACCGCCCCTGCGTGGCGTCGAACCGGTTGGCGATGAACTGGAACTCCGCGATCGCATCGCGGCTGAACCGCGGCTGCCCGCCCGGCCCGAGCTGCGCCGTCACCTGCTGCCCGTCCATGTTCGTCTGGAATTCCGGGTTGTCCTCGCGTGAATCCTGCACGGGGACGCCGCCCATGTCGTTGGTACGGTTGCCGGCGGCCAGCAGTGCGAGAGTCATCCAGTCGCGCCCCTGGACCGGCAGCTCCGACATCTGCTGCGGATCGACGTTCGTGCCGAGGTCGGACGTGGTGATGTCGAGCAGCGGCGCCTCGCTGGTCACCGTCACGGTTTCAGCCACACCGCTGACGGTCATCTGGAGCGGCACGTTCACCGTCTGGCCGACGAGCAGCGTGATGTTGCTGCGCGTCACGCTTGTAAATCCGGACAGCTCCGCCGTGAGGCGATAGCCGCCGACACGAGCAGGAATGCGATAAATGCCGCGATCGTCAGTAACCGCCACAAAGATGTTCCCTGTGGCTTCGTGGACCGCCGTGACCGTCACGCCCGGCAGGACGCCGCCGGTCGAGTCGGTCACGTTTCCCGTAATCACCGCCTCCTGCGCCAGGCCCGCGCCGGGCACGGCCAGGATCAAGGCGGCCGCGATGGCGACCCACCGCATGGCACCCGATTTCATGAAGTCCTCCTCACTCGAGACACGCCGAAAACGAGATCGTTCACCCGTTCTGTTGGGGCTAGCCTACCAGAACCAGGCGAAGGTTCGTCAACAGCGAAGAATCAGCGGATTTGGCCCGCAATCGCCTGCCCGACATCGGTCGTCGACGCCGTGCCGCCCAGGTCGCGCGTCGTGGTCTTCCCTTCCTTCACGACCTGCTCGATCGCCGCGACGACGGCGCGGCCGGCGTCCTCGTGCCCGAGATGGTCGAGCATCATGGCGCCGGTCCAGATCTGCGCGATCGGATTGGCGATTCCTTTCCCGGCAATGTCGGGCGCCGAGCCATGGACCGGCTCGAACATCGACGGATACGCCTTCTCCGGGTTGATGTTGCCGCCGGGCGCGATGCCTATCGATCCGGCGACGGCGGGGCCCAGGTCCGAAAGGATGTCGCCGAACAGATTCGACGCGACGACGACGTCGAACCAGTCGGGGTGCTGGACGAAATGCGCCGTCAGGATGTCGATGTGATACTGCGCGGTGCGAACGTCTGCGTACTCCTTCGAGACGGCGGCAAAGCGCTCGTCCCAGTACGGCATGCTGTGAATGATCCCGTTCGACTTGGTGGCGGACGTCAGATGACGGCGCGGGCGCTTCCGGGCCAGGTCGAATGCATACCGCATCACGCGATCGCATCCCTTTCGCGTGAACATCGACACCTGTACGGCGGCCTCCTCGGGCGTGCCGCGGTACAGCCGGCCGCCGATCTCCGAGTATTCGCCCTCGTTGTTCTCGCGGACGATCACCATGTCGATGTCGGCCGGGGTGCGTCCCGCCAGCGGCGACCGGACGCCGGCCAGCAGCCGGACGGGCCGGAGGTTGATGTACTGCTCGAAGCCGCGGCGGATCGGAATCAGCAGCCCCCAGAGCGACACGTGGTCGGGCACGCCGGGAAAGCCGACCGCGCCGAGGAAGATCGCCTCACACGGCCGGAGCTGCTCGAGGCCGTCATCGGGCATCATGCTGCCGGTCTTCGCGTAGCGCTCGCAGCTCCAGTCGAATGTCGTCCAGTCGAAGCTGAAGCCGAAACGACGGCCCGCGGCCTCGAGCACGCGGATGCCTTCGGGCACGACTTCCTTGCCGATCCCTTCGCCCGGGATCACGGCGATGCGATGTTCCATGAGGGGTTAGGGGTCAGGTCTTGGGG